>RGVZ01000141.1 GCA_010029825.1 bacterium
TCATGTCCAGCGCGATTCCGTTTCTGTGGTTCTTTACCGCGCGCAATCTCGGTGGAATCAGGGTCGCCGCAGCTGTCGCCTGGCTGATGGCCCTGGACGTCGGCAGCGCGTCTTTTGGTGCCATCTTCATGTCAGAGACGCCATTCGGTTTTCTTGTCGCGGCAGGCGCCGCCTGCCTTGCTCACGCGTTCCGCGCGCAGGGGATCGAATCACGGCGATTTGCGGTCGCCGCAGGGATGATTTGGGGAACCAGCCTGCTGTTCCGGGGCCACGCGATGGCGATCCTGTTCATGCTGGGCTCATGCTGCGCCTACCTTACCCTCAAGGGAAGGCGGGATCACATGTTGTTCAAGGCGCTGATCCCGTTCGCAATTCTTACACTTACGTTCTCCACGTACTTTTCGCTAAAGGCTGGACGCACCATGATTACGACTCTTGGCATGGCATGCCAAACGCTCATGGGTCGTTTACCGGACGCTGCCGAGACTCGTTTCGAGGTCCCCGGCACGGGCATCGTCCACCTCTATGGCAGTCCAGCCGTCCATCAGCGGTGCCCGACGAGGAAGTACGTTTTTCCATTCGCGGTGATCGACAACGGGGCCGCGATGGCGGAGGTATTGCGTCGCCTCCGCAACGCCCCGGCCGAGGTCCTGTCATTGTCCCTGCGTAACGCCAACGATACGATCACGGGCAATGATCCGTGGCCGCCAAACCAGATGCCAACGTTAAACTGGCTGCGGATCTATGAATCCTTTTTCGCGGTATTCGTGCTGATTCCCGCCTGCGCCCTCGTCCTGCCACCGTATCCGCGCGATCGCCGCATGCTGGAGATCGCGACCATGGCGCTTCCAGTCGCCGGAATCTGGTTGATCGGTCTTTTGACCATCGGAGAGACCCGATACCGCGTCCCGTTCGACGGGATGATCATCATCATGGCGTGCATGAAGTGGGGTGAGGTGCTGGCGTCATGGGGGAAGACAAGATCCTTCGGGCTTCGCCCTCAGGATGACGCCCCGTCAATCTGATCCACCCGTCATTCTGAGCCGCAGGCGAAGAATCCTCTCTTCACCCCGTCATTCTGAGCCGCAGGCGAAGAATCCTCTCTGCACCCCGTCATTCTGAGCCGCAGGCGAAGAATCCTCTCTGCACCCCGTCATTCTGAGCCGCAGGCGAAGAATCCTCTCTTCCTCAGTTGAAGACGCCCATCAGCTTGAGGACGTCTCCGCCCATACCGGTCTTGAACGTGGTCAACCCCTCCGCGCCGTGGGGTTCAATGCCGCCAAGGTCGAACCAGGCGTAGCCTTTGGCCTTGAGGCGTCTTACAGCCTCCCACAACAGGACGTTGTGACCATTCGCCTTGCGCCCCTCGTCCGTCGTCCAGCCAATCCGGTAAGTCGCGCTGTGGCCGTGCATGACAACCAGAATCGCGGCGACCGGGATTTTGTTCTCGCATGCCCAGAGGAACACGGCCTCCCGCGACCGGAGGGCCAGTGCCAACTCCGCGGCAATGAAACGCGGCGACCGGCCGTAATATTTCTTGATGGACTTGTCGACATCGTACTGCCGCAAGAAGGCCTTGCCAGTGGATCCAGTCCAGTCCTCGATGATCTCAAGATTACAGCGCTCGCCCTTGTTCAAGTGACCGCGCCATTTCGGGTTCATATTGGCGCGGATTTCATTTTCCGGCAGCGACAGATCCATCCACACTGTCTCAAAGGACTTGGGCAACAGCCGGAAACCAAGTCCGCCCAGGACTTTCCGCGCCGTCTCACCGTCCGGCCACTCTGGCAACCAACGCCTGCGGCGCAGCAGGCGTCGCGGCCAGGTCTCGTTGAAAAGTCGCGCGAAATCGAGGAGCCACGACTCCGGAGGATTCGCGGAGAACCACAGAGGCCCGCGATAAAGGTCGATCACATGGATCGGACCGAGATGGATCTCCTGGATTGCCATGATTCCGGCAGGCTCATTGTCGATTGTGATGACGGCACGACGCGTCAGCTTCTTGTCCAGCATCCAGGCCGCCCGCTCAAAGGGCAGTGATTGTAGCATGTTCAAACGCGGAACTTTCTTGCAGAGCTCACGCCATTCGGATTCAGGGCGCAGGGTCCAGTCGAATTGCATCATCGTATCGTCCTTTGGATGACCTGTGATCAAAACATTGTTTGGCTTGAAGTTGGGAATGTAAAGCCCAAAGATCCCATGTCATACTCGATCATGATGCAGAAAAAACGCATAGCCTGGACCATGCTGGCCGCTCTCGCCAGCGAGGCGGTCAACAAGGTCGTCCCGTTGTTGACGATGCACTTTGCCGCGACACGCCTTGGTGCCGAGGGTTTCGGCGTATCCCAGTTCGCGATGTGGCTGATTGAATGGGCGATCCTGCTCGTTGCCTTCGGATACGCACAGTCGGCGCCTGTCGCCATCCGCAGGGCAGCCTCTGACCTCGAAAAGCGCCAGGTTGCCGGAGCCCTGGTGATCAATCGCCTGGTCCATTCCGCGCTCGCCTTCTGTGCGCTTTATGCCGCAACCCGGCTCAACCAGCAGTGGGGCGTATACCGGCCGGCTGTCATGGCCTCTGCCTTCATCCTCTTCCTGACCGCGTTCGACATGAGTGGCATCCTGATCGCGACACAGAGAGTGGGCGCGTACAGCCTGGTCACAATCCTCGCAAAACTTTTGAGTCTTGCGGGAATATGGCTCATGGTCCGGACGCCTCAAGATTCGGCGGTTTACGTCACAATATCCAACGGCGCGAACGGCGCGATTTGCGCCGGATCCCTGGTCCTTGCCGCGTGCTTCTCAGGAATCTCGGCGCCTTCCTTGAAACAAATGCGCCGCATCTGGCGCATGTCTGCTCCCTTCGCGCTATCTGTCGTGGTACTGGCCATGGTTGAGCGATTCGACCTTTACCTCGTCGAGAGTACGATGGGACCAGAGGGTGCCGGGTGGTACTCCGGGCCAACGAAACTGATGCAGAGTCTTGTTCCGCCGATCGTCGCCATCAGCACGGTTTTTTTCTCCGAGATGGTCCGGGCGCAAGACGACGCGTCCCTGCGTCAACACCTGCGCCTGAGTTTGCTGACGGTGATGATGTTCGTCTTGCCACTCATCGCCGGCACGTGGTTCACCGGGGGCGCCATCCTTGGACTTGTTTTCGGCCCTGGATTTGAGCAACAAGCAGCAACGCTGAACATCCTCGTCTTGAATGCCCTGGCGCACGCGTTCATCTTGACCATTGGCTTCCAGACGCTTGGGCTGCGTCACAGGATGCGTCCGGTTTACCTGGCGCTGATCGCTGGACTTGCCTGCGGAACCATCGCGGGACCGTTTCTGGTGTCAAAGTTTGGATACGAGGGAGCCGCCCTCGCGAGCGTGGCATCACGGTCCATCGCGGCCATCATCATCCTCGTCTTCGCGTCACGTTCCGGGTTGGTTCATCTCCGTGAATTGAGCGAGCCCATGTGGAAAGCGGGAATCCCCGCACTTGGCATGAGCCTCGTCCTGTTCACACTTGAGATGACCGGTGATTTTCCAATTTGGGCCGCCATCGCTTGCGGGGCGCTCGGCTACATCGCTTTTTTCGTGCTGATCAACCTGGGCGATGCGGTGGCCTTCAGTAAAGCGCTTCGCGCTGGGCTGAAATCGCCGGATCCTCAAGATATTCGTCGTAACTCATGACCTTGTCGAGCGTCCCCTTGGGAGTGATCTCAACAATGCGTGTGGCGACGGTGTTGACGAACTCCCGGTCCTGGGAAGTGAAAAGAATGGTTCCCTTGAAATTGATAAGTCCATTGTTCAGGGCCGTGATGGACTCCAGGTCCAGGTGGTTGGTCGGTTCATCCATGACCAGGACATTACCGCGCATGAGCATCATGCGGGCCAGCATGCAGCGAACTTTCTCGCCCCCGGAAAGGACGCGCGCCTTTTTCATCGCCTCTTCCCCGCTGAACAACATCCGCCCAAGGAACCCGCGAATGTACTCCTCATCGCGCTCGCTGTCCTTGGTGGCATACTGGCGAAGCCAGTCGATCAGATGGAATTCCGTGTCAAACCAGGATGCATTGTCCTTGGGGAAATAGGAGCGCGATGTCGTGATTCCCCAGCGGAACTCACCCGACTTGGCCGGCATCTCACCCATCAGTACCTGCATGAGGGTTGTCAGGACCTGACTGTCCCTCGCCACAAAAGCGACCTTCTCGCCCTTGCTGATCGTCAGGTTCAGGTTCTGGAACATGACGCGCCCGTTATGCTCGCCAGTCAGGCCGGTTGTGATGAGCAGATCCTTGCCGGCTTCACGCTCTTCCGTGAAATGAACATGCGGGTATTTTCGCGTCGATGGCTTCACGTCCTCGACACTCAGTTTGCTGATCATCTTCTTCCGCGATGTCGCCTGACGGGACTTGGAGGCATTTGCCGAGAATCGCTCGATGAACGCCTTCAGTTCCTTGATCTTCTCCTCGGCCTTGCGATTCTGCTCGCGATGTTGCTTGAGCATGAGCTGGCTGGCCTGGTACCAGAACGTATAGTTACCCGTGTAAAGCGTCAGTTTGCCGAAGTCGATATCGGCAATGTGCGTACAAACCTTGTCGAGGAAATGGCGATCGTGTGAAACGACGACAACCGTGTTCTTGAACTCGCACAGGAATTCCTCGAGCCACATGATGGACTTGATGTCGAGGTTGTTGGTCGGTTCGTCCAGGAGCAGGATGTCCGGGTTGCCGAACAGGGCCTGGGCCAGCAGTACGCGAACCTTCATCCCGGCCTCGAGGTCCTTCATGACGAGGCAGTGGGCGCTGTCAGGCACACCCAGAGAGTGAAGCATCTCGCCCGCCTGGGACTCCGCGTCCCATCCGTTCAACTCCGCGAACCTTGTCTCGAGTTCCGACGCCCGGATCCCGTCCTCGTCCGAGAAGTTCTCCTTCGCGTAAAGAGCCTCTTTCTCTTCCATGACGTCGTACAGGAACTTGTTTCCCATGATGACCGTCTTGAGGACATTCACTTCATCGAATTCAAACTGGTTCTGGCGGAGAACCGCGACGCGCTGCCCGGGCGTGACAAAAACCTCTCCGAAATCGGACTCGATCTCTCCGGAAAGGATTTTCAGAAACGTCGACTTGCCGGCACCATTGGCGCCGATCAGGCCATAACAGTTCCCCGGCAGGAACTTGACCGAAACGTCCTGGAACAACGACCTCTGGCCGTAGGAAAGACTGACACCATTGGTACTGATCATCTGCATTCTCCCTTCAGGAACTCAACTCGCGCGCCGGCCGCGTCAATGTCAGCCTTGGCCATTTCGACATAGGCCTGCAGCTGTTCGGTATCCAGGACGTCAACGGCAATCTTCTTCTCAAGTTCGAGGATATTCTTTTCAGGGATCGCGCCGGCGATGCTCTTCAACCGTTCGAGGATTTGCTTGTTGAACTCCGCCTCAATCGCGTGCTGCTTGAGCTCGGTTTCATAGACGCGCAGCTTGGCCTTGAACCATCGCAACATGGAGGCTGCCTCCAATCGCTTCGCCGCCAATTGTTCGGCGCTCATCCGTTCGCTTGCGCACGTCGCCAGTTCAATCACCCGGCGATCCATTGGCTCGTTGTGGTCGATGGGAAGGGAATTATCGGCGGTCACGGGACCGAAGGAAACCACGATCCCCCAAACCAGAGCCAAGCCGAGGGCGATCCACGGCAACGCCTTCCGTAAACTTTTTTTGTCTGTAATTTCAGATAGATACAATTGGATTTGCTCCGATCGAATCCGGAGCCAATGAAATCCCATAAAATCATTATAAATTCAAGTTTTTAATTAAAATCTATTCGGTGAAGAATATGATTTTTTCGTCCTGATCGGTCACGTGGTACTTGTCGCGAAGAACCTTCCGCGCGTAACTCCTGGACGATTTGATCCGCTCGATTTCCATTTGCATTTCGCGATTTTCCGCCTCCAGATTGGCAACCGCTGCCTGGAGTTTCTTGGCGCTTTCCTTGAGCTTGAAATAGGTCCCGATAGAACTCCGTCCCCGGACGACCCCGATCAACAATACGGCCGTCGCTGACCACGCCAGCCAGCGCATGATCTTGCGGATGTCATATTCGGACAGGTGATCCATGTTTTCATTTTATCGAAGTGGCGGGGGTTACACCAGTCGCCCAGATACTGCCCATCCAGGAATCCGTTTTCCTGAAAGGCGTTCTCAGTAGTTGATTCGCTAAAAACAATTCCTCAGCCCGCGTCCTGGCAGAGACGCGGATCTTCCCGTCGGCCAGAAAGGGCAAGGGCCGCACGTAGTCGGTTGAATGGCCATCCCGGGGGATAACGACGCACAGCTCCCCGGACTTCATCTCGCGGCATGGATCGGCGCTCATTTGCCGCCGGATGAGGGCCTCCGCCTGGAACAGTCTTGCCGGCACCAGCACCAAAACAGACAACATGGCACACACGAAAACAAAATTCATGACGCGCGGCTGGACCCGGCGGACTCTCTGGATCAAAAAGAACAAGCCAAGGATGAAACAAGGCCAGAGCGCCACCAAGTAGCGCGCGCCCCATCCGAATCCTTGATTGAACCGGACCCGGGTCATGTAAAAAAAGATCACCAGAACGGTCTGAACGAGGCAAACCCGGGCGATCGCCTTGCCTCGCGCCATCCAAAGACCGGCCAACGCGAAAAAAGTAAATCCAGGAAATGTCCAAAGCTCATGCTTGAAAGCGGTAGCGACATTCGTCTCAAACAACGGCGCCCCGGACCAGCCTCGCCCGATGAGATCCTTGATCCAATTGCCTTGCACGAAAACATTCACCCAGGCGTGTAAGGTCAGGGGCACATTATTCAGAACCATGAAAACCAGAACCGGCCAAACGAAGACCAGAGGAATCCCGGTGCACAGGTATCCATAGATCAAATGCCGGCTTTTCCAGCGATCGCGAAACAAGCTCCACGCCACCACCGGGATGGCAAACAGTAGATGCGGCATGGGATTCACCAGAGCCAGCCCCAGACCGCCCACGCAGCCCGCCGCGAAAAGCGAGTTCCGGGTCCCGCGCGATGCCAGCATCAGGACCAGCGCGTTGCACGCGATAATTCCCATGTACGCGTAAAATGAAATCGCGTGGAGCCAGAATGATGCCGTCGCGAAAGACAACAAGAGCACCCAGCCAGTTGTCTCCTCGCGGCCCGGACCATCATCCAGCGCCAAGGCTTCGCCGCGGCAGATCTTGACCATGATCCAACCGGACGCGACCGCGAGAAACGGATTCAACCACGGCGAAATACCCATCGCCATGAACGGAGTCTTGACCAGGGCGTAACCCGGCCAATACGCCGAGATCACGTTGCCGGTCGCGGGCGAGGCCGCGAAAAAGTGATAACGGTGCGGATTTCCCATGGCAACTTGCCGTGGCCACTGGGCTATCCAATGACCCGATCCAAAAATCATCGCCTGGAACTCCGGGATGAACTCATCCATCGCCAGGGGATACGCGTGGTATGCGCCGTGCGTCGCGGCAACCATCGACGCGAAGACACACGCCATAACGTATTTCCAGCGCGCGCCGATCCATGAACAGACCCGGCACGCCAGATCGGGTCGCATGAAGAACGACAGGATCAACGCGACAAAACCGGTCGCGAGAAAAGGGCTCATGAACGGCCTGTCTTGCTCCAGTATCAGGAAATTAAACGTAGAGGGTATCGGAATCGGCGCGGCGAGGATCTGATCCAAGGTCTTCAGGCCGGGGCGAACTGACTGGATGCCGGCCACAATCGTCGAGGTCAGCCAAACGGAAAGTATGGACATGAACGTGACGTACGCCGCGTAAAGGGCAAGGGTCGTCAAGCCAGAGATGGTGTACGGCTTTTTTTCCATACACCAAATGTACCACTTCACGACGCCAGTGTTCGCCCGGAAATGGCATCAAGCCATCTTCAATGAAGACTCACTGCACGCTCTGGATCTGCGTCGAACAGAAGTCCCCGTTGCGGACCTCGGTCGATGTTGGATTGTCGTACAGGACATAAACAAGGTTTCGGCTGGGGTTCAGGCCAATTTGCGTAATTGGATTGCCATCGGAACCGACGCCATTGGCCTCGATCGGACCACGAACAGCTGTTCCGTTGTCAAAGGTGATCTTGCCACGCGCCATCTGGTAAATCCCGGTCGACGTGCTGAAGTAAACCAGGAATGTCTTTGAGGTCCTGTTGAAGTTGAATTGAAGGTTATTGCAGCGTGCGATCCATGTCTCAGCCATTGCCGAAGTCGAAAGAGCCGCGAGAAAAAACCCGACGATGCCGTTGGTGATTTTTTTTTGCATGAGAGCCTCCTTGACGGTCTGCCAGCAAACACAGTGCCATGAGGCACCACTTGCGAAAGCGGCCCACGCTCTCACTTGGCGAGAGCTCATCAAGGATCTTTTGGGAAAAAATGGTCGGGTTTGTCCAACAAACTACGAACAGCCGCAAGCCCATGATTTCATAAACTTTCCTTTACTCTCTAAACAGGGAATTTCGCAAATAGCAGCCGATTTTTACGAGTCTGGGCTTTCTTTGGACCAGATAGCAAAGCATCTAAACTGCTCAAAAGCCCTCGTCAGAAAGTCCTTACAATCAGCGGGAGTTGTCCTACGACCCTCATGCCAAAATCCCCAGTTCAAGAAAATTAATCCCCCCAATCATCGAACTGGTGTCCCTCCTTTTGGCTACCGCATCCTTAGGGGAAGGTTAATTTTGGACGCTCGCGAAATAGAAATTGTCCAATTACTTATGAATCTTTGGACCAGGGGGAAGTCCTACTCAGCCATTGCTAAACATTTAAACCGCCACGGAATTAAGAACCGAAAGGCAACGCCCTGGGATCATTCACTCGTGCGCTCCATAGTGGAACGCCATAAAGAAAAACCGTTAGTCCTTGAGGAGGAATAATCATGGGAATCAAATCACTCATACAAATGGCAGTTACTCTGGCTATCTTGGCCGTATCAACCGGGAAGCTACCCCTAATTCTTAAAGAAGTGAGGAAAGCACAGCTCGTGCTTTTGGAAGAGTCTAAGGCGTCGAGGTGGTAGTAACTAGTTACTGTACTCAGTTCAATGAAACCCTGGCACATGGCGCACGTCCGAGCCGCGGGCCTAGCCCCGGCCTCCACGGACTCATGGCTACCTCACACAAACAACTTGGTTGGTGTTGTTCTTGAAGTTGGCTTGCGGCCTCTCTCTAGATTAACCGCCCAAGCTTAAAACCCACTCCGCAGATCGAGACGCAAAACCAGCAATCTTTTGGTCTACAAGCGAAATTAAGACGGGTTCATAATCTTTATTTTCACCACAAAATACTTTCAAGCCTGCTAATTCAGACTCAGTGGTTGGTCCACTTTTAACCTCAATCGCAAGCCGCTCACCCTGAGGGCCCTGCACTACAAAGTCTACCTCTGCTTTGCCGTGCTTCCAGTAAAACACGTCCCATCCGGCCTCTATCAATCTCGCGCCGACGACGTTTTCAAAGTAACGACCAAAAACCTCTGGCGTCAACGGCGCTTCCACGGGCCGCGTAAATGCTCGTGCTAGACCATTGTCGTGAATGATTAATTTCGGTGAACTTTTTTTCTCGCGAATTACATTGGCAGAAAATTTATTGACGCCAGTAACCAAAAACGCTTGGCCTAAAAGTGTCAGGTAATTCTGAATCGTCGGGATACTGCCTTTTTGCTGCAATTGTCCCATCATTTTCTGCAAGCTAATAAGTGATGCGGGCATTCCCGCGGCCAAGCCAAATACTTGCCTTAGCAGTGCCGGATTATTTACGGGGTGAAGCATCAGAAGATCACGCCCAATAACAGACTCAACGATTGAGTCGCGAATATAGGACGACCACCGCGTAATATCGTGAAGTAGGTGCATGGACCCAGGATAGCAACCAAACTCGATATACTTGCTAACGTCTAAACCAAAAGCATCTCGTGCTTCGCCGTAACTCCAGTGTGTAGCGCGGATCAATTCAAATCGACCAGCCAAGGTTTCACTTAATCCCTTTTCCAAAAGTAGTGCGCTTGACCCTGTGAGCACAACCTTTAGAGCGTAGGGTGATTCATCCCACCGCCTCTTAATGACTTCACTCCAGCCAGAAATTTTCTGCACTTCATCGATTGCAAGTATACGGTGACCTGACGAAATAGCGCGGTCCCACCATTGATTAAGCATTTCGTACGAAGGGGGCGTTGGTGAGTCGGCTGACTCGTAAAGACCATGGCCGCCCATGGCAGCTCTTACGGCAGTGGTCTTTCCCACCTGTCTGGGTCCAATCAAAACCTGAATAAGAGGCTTTGGCTCAGCCAGCCTGGTTGTCAACTTTGTAGTTAGAGATCTCTTATAAGTATCCATATTTATTAAGATTAATAGAATTAATTAATTTTGTAAAGTGTATTTTACAAAACACAGTCTAAGCGCCGGTTGATTCCATTTCATCACCGACTCACGACCTCATCCGACACATCACAACGTCGGAGCCACATGGCACACGTCCTAACCGCGGGCCTAGCCCCGGCTTCCAGGGACTCAGGGCTACCTCACACAAACAACTTGGTAGGCGCCGTACTTGATGGCGTAGGGGGTGGTGTTGCCATAGGCGAGGTTGACGATCCAGGCATTAGGAGTGTCGTAGGAAACCGACGAACCAGACCAAAACCAGCTAATCATATTCGCCTCAGTCATCCAGTTGGTGCTGGCTGCAGAGCGAATGCCATGGGTGTAGGCTTCCATGAGCTCTTTTTGGGTCGGTAGTCTCCAGCCAGTTTGGCCGTTATATCCCGCCACGGAAATACCTGAGTAAGTCGTGTTATTTAGTGTCGTTACGCAGGTGTTCCACGCCGTATTCCAGGCTCCAGAGGCTTGTAGTTTACTCCACCATAGCCCTGTGATTTTATCCTGCATGGTGCAATTAACGGAAGTCACCGCGCAGGTTGATGGGTTGGTCGATAAGCCGTTAGTGGTCG
>RGVZ01000142.1 GCA_010029825.1 bacterium
CGTCCGGTTTTTCGCGGCACCCGCGCCCCACATCCATCCATCGCCATGGCTGACAGGATTCCACGTAACGATGGCCCTCGCCGGGCAGGCAATGGCGATCACCGCGTGCGTCCTGTCGGCCCTGTATCTGTGGCAACACCGCGCCCTCAAACAGCGCAGGATCCTCGAACTCGCGTCGCGCGTGCCCTCTCTGGAGCGCCTCGACGAGTGCCTGCGCTTCGCCCTGGTCACAGGATTCATCACGCTGACTCTCAGCCTCATCACGGGCGCACTGTTCATGACCGCGTTGCCGCCGGGCATCTCTGCCGGCATGCTCCTCGCCCTGCGCGCGAAGATCCTCTGGGCGATCTCCGTCTGGTCCTGGTACCTCGCCACACTTGTGGCCCGCAACATCCTGCGGTCTCCGGTCCGCATCGTCGCGCGCATGAGCGTTGGCGGATTCGTCCTCATGTCTCTCGCCTGGTTTGGATTGATTTTCCTGGCGAACAGACCAAACCTCACGATTCCTCTGGCGGGCTGAATTGATGCGCTCCATCGCCCCCGGAACAAAACATGGAACAAACTGCGGAACGATTTTTTGTGTTGGCGCCAATCATCGATCGGCGGATATCGCGCTGCGCGAGAAATTCCATGCCGTGTCCGGTCGCATTGTCGAACGACTGCCCGCCATCCAACAACAATTTGGTTTCGCGGAACTGGCGACATTGTCCACCTGCAACCGGTTCGAGATCTTCGGGGTGACCTCCGCCTGTCACGACTTCAACGGCACGCTTCACGAGGCGTTCGTGGCCTTCGACATGCTGGACAACGACGCCGCGCAAATGGCTCGTCACGCCGCCTATGCCCTGACCGGCCGGGACGCGGTCCGGCACTTGTTCTCGGTGGCGGCCAGCCTCGACTCGCTCGTTGTCGGGGAAACGCAAATCACCGGACAATTCAAGCAAGCCCTGGAGTTGGCCGAACAGGCGAAGACCCTTGGCCCGGTGCTGAAGCGCCTCGGGCAGGAAGCCCTTGCCGCCTCGAAAAAAGTACGCACCCGCACCGCGATCGGACGTGGACGCGTCTCGATCGGCCATGCCGCCGTCGACCTGGTCCGAAGGATTTTCAATGATCCCGCGACGAAAAATTTCGTCATCATCGGGGCCGGCGAAATGGCGGAAGTCGCCGCCCGCTGCGTGCGGCAGCACCAGCCCGCGTCCGTCCTGATCATCAACCGCACCCTTGACCGGGCCCGCGCGCTGGCCGACCGGTTGAACACAGGCGCGGCGGCCAGCACGGACCAACTTGAGGCATCCCTCAGGACAGCCGACGTCGTCATCAGCGCCACAGGCGCGCCCGGGCAAATTGTCATGAAAGACATGCTCGCGCCCCTGATCCGCGCCCGCAAGGGTCGCCCGCTGCTCATGGTGGACATCGCCTTGCCGCGGGACATCGACCCGCGATGCGGCGCACTCGACGACGTGTTCCTGTTTGATATCGACGACCTGAAACAAGTGATCGACAGCAACCGGCAGGACCGCATGCGCGCCGCCGGGGAGGCCGCCGCGATCATCGACGAATCCGTTGCCGCGTGGGAACGATGGTTCTCCCACATGACCGTGGCCCCCGCGTTGCGACAGTTCAACGTCCATGTGGACCGGATGTTCCGGCGCGAAGCCGGAAAGACTTTCTCCCGCGCGGCGCTGAGCACCCTGACGGAAGATCAGGCGGCACACATCTGGCAACTCCTCGATGTCCTTGCGGCACGGCTCACGGCGGACGCCGGACGCGGTCTGCGTGACCTGGTCGACGAGGGAAAGGGACACGAGGCGGCCGCGATTCTCACAAAATTGTTCCATGCCGGAGACAACGAACCCGCGTTCGTTGACTCATCCTCGCGAGAAGAAAGCCCAGAGCATGACCTCCAAAATACCCCCGACATCCACAACCCCCACTGAACTGCGGATCGCCACACGTGGCAGTCCCCTCGCGTTGTGGCAAGCGCGCCATGTCGCCGCGAAATTGGACGCGACGGGCATCAACACGACCCTTCACGTCGTCAAGACCACCGGCGACATCGTCCAGGACCGTTTCCTGCACGAGATTGGCGGCAAGGGGCTTTTTGTGAAGGAACTTGAGGAGGCGATGCTCGCGGGTCGCGCCGACATCGCGGTTCACAGCCTCAAAGACATGCCAGTCAACCTGCCGCCCGCATTTCGCATGGGCGCCATCATGAAACGTGACCTGGCCCATGACGTCCTGATTGTCCGCGCGATATCCGCCGCGTCGGCCGGCCTGTCCGGCAGCGACAAACAGTGGTTGTCCGCCGCCGATCTCGCCTCCGCCGGGCCTCTCACGGTCGGCACGTCAAGCCTGCGCCGCTCGTCCCTGTTCGCGCGACACGCGCCGAAACTCCGGTGCCTTCCAGTCAGGGGTAATGTCGAAACCCGCCTGCGCAAACTCCAGGAGGGGCAATTCGACGCGATTGTACTCGCTGCCGCTTCGCTGGAGCGCCTCGGAGATACGTTGTGGGAACAACTGCCCCGTTCCGGTTTCGTAGTTTGCCAGCTCGACATCCAGGATTTCATCCCGTGCGCGGGCCAGGGGGCGCTCGCCATCGAGATCCCCAACAATGGCGACGATTGCGCCGAAATCCTGCGCCCTCTGCACTGTAGCGAGACCGCCTTCTGTGTCGAGGTGGAACGTTCCGTGCTGCGATCTCTCGGCGGCGACTGCACCATGCCGTTCGGCGCGTTGTGCCGGATTGAGGTTGCCGCGGACGGTCAGCGACAGTGGGTCGCGACCGCGACCATCCTCAACAACGACGGCGAACATGCCACCACGCGCGTCAACGTTGCCGCGACCGAGGGCCTTGCCCCCGGAACCATCGCGTCCCGGATCCTCTCCGGCCTTTCGGAACAGGGCGCCGCGGACATCCTGGTCCGCCTGCGCCTTCCAGTCCCCGACGTCATGCGACTCAACTGAATCTCACGCCACTGAATCTCAAGCGGCGGCTGAAACACCCGCACAGGAGCCCGATTCATGCATGATGTCACACCCGGAAGTTCTGGCGGCCCGTCCGGATCCCCAACCGGCAAGTCCCCGGCCATGATCTGGACCCGGTCTGCCGCTGACTTGCCGGCAGACAGGGGGATTCTGGATTCGCTTGCCGTCGACGTCCTCCATGTCCCGTGCCTCGGTATCGAAAGAACTCCGGACGCGATGGCGCGGCTCGCGTCCGCGGCAAAACCTGGTACGCGGCTCGTGTTCACAAGCCAGAATGCCGTTCGCGTGTTCAAGGAAACCTGCGAACAGGCCCCTGAAACATGGAAAGCATTGACCACGGACGCATCGTTTTACACTCACGGAAAGAGCACCGCCGCTGCCCTGATGATGGCCTTCGGTGGCGATGGAAGTGCAGAGACGCGCGTGCGCTGTGTCGACTCCCGGACGAGCGAGGAACTGGCGCGCGAGTTGGCGCGGGAAAAATCCACCCCGGTCATCTGGATTTGCGGTGAGGAAGTCGCGTTTGACCTGACCACCGTCCTCGCCACACATGGTATCGATTGCGCCCGGGTTCCCGTATACACAACCACCGCCCACCCCACGGACAACGATGGGCGCCGCCTCACCGGGGCCTCACTTGAGGAATCCCGCGCGCTGCTGGCACGGCGACTGCGCGGAATCAAAGTCGTGATTTGCTTCGCCAGTCCATCCGCGGTTCGAGGCTGGCTCGAATTTGCCGGGAATGACTCCGCGCTGCGACCCGGTCACATCGCCGCGGCTGTCATTGGACCGACGACTGCCCGCGCCGCGGCGTCCGCGGGATTTTCCAGCGTCACAACGTGCGCGTGGCCACAGATCGCGGATCTCGCCGCGCTGGGTGCCCAACTTGCCGGGCGCTGATCCAGACGCGATTCCACATCAAGGCGCCTTGTCAAAGTAGACAAAGGAATGACGACTTCTTGTCCGCGCGATCACGCCCCGCTCGTCCTCGAGATTTGCGATCGTGAACCTTGACCTGGCGCTTTCCACGGTGCCCGCGCGCACATACCACAGAAAAGTCCCTCGTTTCCTGATCGGCAAGACAGCCGATCCGCCGGTGGTCACGGGATACACCTTTTCGCGCGGCGGTCCCTTGTCATCCGGGGCGATCACGATCTCGAGGTTTGTCTTGGCCTCATCATCACCCTGAACAGCGGGAAAATTCCTGAATTCCCACGAGAAAGGGATGTTTGACGATTTGGACGCGGTAGCGAAAACAAAATCCCCGGGCGGCGTCTTGAGGACGATTTCCGGGGCATCCTGCGCCTTGCGGAAGAAAGCTTTCTTGACACTGGATTTCGCCGTCCACTTCACGGTCGCTACCTGGATGTTGTACGCACCCGGTCTGGTCACCAGCAGGTTGTAGTGGTTGTCCTTCGTGACAACCACAGGTGGCCCCCGGGATTCGCCCTCGGGCCAGAAAAAAACCTGGGCTTCCGCGTCTTTTTCATTCCCGGGTATCTCCCAGAAAATCCGAAAATATCCGGGGATGTCGTCCAAATGAATCTGAGCGTTAGCCAAGGGATGAAGTACCTTTATGCGCCCTCCGGACGTCTGGGCAAAAGCGCCTGACGCCCCGTCCCCGTCACCCCCATCCGGTGCCCTGGCCAGATCCTTTTCCACGGGGTCCGCATCATCACTGCCGTCACCTCCACGAGCCATCGACAACAACGATCGGAACGCCTCCCGCAAATGGCCTTGCGCGAGGTCGCCAAGAACCGCCATGGCCGCGACCTGAAATTCCTGCTGCACCGCCGCCGTCGCGAAAGCCTTCCGGTTGATTTTCATTTTGCGGACAAGGTCGCGTTCAACGCGAAAGACCATTGGCGCGGAGATGGTCGTCTCGATGACAGACGCGCCCCTGCCGCGAATCTCGGACTGGCTCTCGATCTCAAGCACAATCCGTGACTTCGAACCGACCTGGACCAATGTCTTTTCGGGGATGGGAACCCCCTCCCGCACTGGCAACCAGCTGCCGCTCGTCGACGTCCAGTACAAAACTGTCCCGGCCACTTTGCGGGGAGTGAATGTGAGGTAAGTGGCAGATGAAAACGCGGATCCGGCGTAAAAAAAAATGATCACCGGCGCAATGATAGACCTGATCGCGGTCGCGCCGGCTATTTTCCTGAAATAACTCATGCGACCCTTTTCATCACCATGACACAGACATCATCGTCTTGCGGTGTTCCCGCAAGGTGCTTACGCCAGTCGCCAACGACCTTCTCGACAAAGTTGACCGGGATCATCTCTGCCGCGGCCTTGCACGCGCGCAAAATCCGTCGCTGGCCGAACTGCGTTCCTTCAGCGTTGGCGCCTTCCAGAAGGCCGTCCGTATACATGAGCAAAGATGCCCCGACAGGAAATGAAACTTTCTGCTGACCGAGTTCAAATTCCGGAGCCATCCCGACCACGTGAGACTGCGGAGAAATCACCTCAGGTTCGGGGTTTTGACTTGAAGGCGTGACCACCGCGGGGGGATGCCCGGCGTTATACACGACGATCTCATCGCTGCCGCGATTCCAGGTCGCGAGCTGCATGGTCGCGTGCCACTTTGTCCGACCGAGGGTCAGGATGAGGTGGTTGCATCCACGGAAGAAGGACTCGACCGGAAAAGGCAGCCCCAGGGAACTCTTGCGCTGGTGCTCAAACATCCCCGCGATGATGGCCGTGAACATGGCTGATCCGGCACCATGACCAGACACGTCCGCGATGGCCACCACGGATTCACCCGTGGCAGGGTCGTAGGAGTAACTGTACCAGTCACCCGCGGCCTCGGCCGCGGGCGTGTAAGACGGGGAAATCAGGACTCCCGATTCGGGCGCGATCGACTCACGCGGCATGAAGTTGTCCTGGATGCTCTTCGCGACGGCCAGTTCCGC
The DNA here is from genome assembly GCA_010029825.1 of bacterium. Taxonomy (GTDB): domain Bacteria; phylum Bdellovibrionota_B; class Oligoflexia; order Oligoflexales; family RGVZ01; genus RGVZ01. The sequence goes on from RGVZ01000142.1 coordinate 5,904, forward strand.
CTCAAGGCGGATCTTGCCTTTCTGTTCCTCGTGCAGCAAGTTGATCGCGAGGTCGCGCGCCTCAAGGTCCTTCGCCATGGCGAGGAATGCCATGTTCAAGACTTCGGTCTCACCGATCCCCTTCAACGCCGGGCGTACCGCGAAATCTCCCGCACTGATCCCGGCGGCGACACGGACCAGGTCCGCCATCGGGTCAACCACGGGGCGCAATGCGAACAGCACCACCACAACCGTCAACAGCATCGTCAGCAAAGACAAGGCTACGTACCGTTTGCGTAACTGGTACACCGGGCCAAGGGCCTTGTCCTTGGGTGTCTCGCTGAACAAGACGATGTTTGATTCCGGGATCTCGAAAAAAACACCGAGCATGCTGTTGCCTTGCGGATCCGGGTATTCGAGCTGTCCCTGTCGGAACTCATTCGAGACAAACTTCTGGACGAGGCGCCGCGACGCGAAATTTGTCGCCGTGATGTTCCTGGATGTCGAGACGAGAAGGTCGCCCTCTGTCGTAACGGCGTAAAAAACTCCGGGTCCCCCCGCTGTGGCCTCCGCGCCAAACAGGCGCAGCAGATTCACTGGCCAGAGGAACAGATACTCCTCGCTGCCTCCAGCGCCACGCCCGGTGACCTCCGCGACCATGCCTTGTTCGGCCAGTTGAGCCACGTAATGCCGGCCCTTCCACGACAGAAGGTTGTACCTGGCGCGCATCGAGTTGCCCTGTAGTTTGAACTCCGGCGGGGCGACCTTTTCCCCGGCCCCCGGGCCCGAGGCAATCTGGAAATTGCCGTCAGGGAGCGTTCGCAAGACCAGGGCTGGCCGTGACCTCAAATCGGGGTCGTTGAGACCTGCGGCTTCTTGCAAGGCGCGGGATATCTGGCCCCCGCGAATTTCCACCGTCATGAACATCATGGCCCAGAAATCACGACGCTTGTTCTCAGAAAGGATCGAAAGGGCCATATAACCCAGGGTCGTTGTGGCCAGGAGAAATCCCATGACGACAATACCGGTGATCCAGCGTGAAATGGTAACGCGCGGCCGCAGCCAGGAATATATTCCCGAGCGAAATCCAGACCACGACGTGGCGAGACTCATGTTGTCATCCCGCCTTTCTTCCCGGGACTTTGAGCGCGATCTCGATTCGCCGGTTGCGCCGCTCGCTTTCCCGGTCGAGGGCGCCATCAGGTTTTCGCCGCGGAAACAGGGGCCGGGTGTCCGCGAACCCGGCAGCCTTGATGTTCTTCGCGCGTACACCGCGATTCAAGAGTTCCGTGACGACGACGCCGGCCTGGGACGCTGACAGAACCCAGTCGTTCGTGAAGCCCTTTCCGGCGCGATTTCCGGGTTCCCTGGGCGATGTGTGACCGGAAACCTCGACATCGAAGTCGTCACCGAATTGCTCGATTCCCGATGCGATCTCGCGCAGCACGCTGGACGCGCCGGGCGACAGGCCCGGGGAATTTTTTTCAAACAGGACGTCCGATGGCAAAGAGATCACAATGGCACGGTCAGAAGTCTTGACCAGCCCCGGGCCAAGTCCGGAGGCCGCGAGTTTCGTCTCCAGTTGCCGCGAGAGCACGGCATGCGCGCCGGCGACGAGACTCGATTCCGCCGAGGCACGCTCGATTTGTTCAACCGCCTGGTCAACGGTGTCTCCGATCCGCAAATCGCGAACGATGACCGCGAAAGCGCGAAGACGCCTCTGGTCGTCAATCTCCATTCCGGAATCATCAACCTGGGAATTCCCCGATCCGCGGGACAACAGGCCCTGCCAGATACCGGCTTGCCGGGCATGCCAGATCCCGGCGCAAGCGATCAACATCGCCGCGATCAGGACAATCATCCTGGCACTGATCCCGCCAAAGACCGGTCGTCTCATCATTCCTCATTTCAAGAAAGCAAAGTACTTGTCCTCGATCCCGTCGAATTCCATTGCCTTCTGGCACTTGGGGCATTTCTGTTCCGGGGCCTTGGGCTTGCCGCCACCCACGTTCAGGACAGACTCCCGCGTCAGGAGATTATTGTGGGATGCGTCACACGCTTCGCAAAAGTATCCCGCGTAGAAACTCTCCACGACGACTTTCCTTTCACCCATGAAACCGGGGAAAAGATTCATCTGGTTGACGATCCGCAGGGGGCACCGGACGAAATGGATCGCCACGTTGGCCGGCAGGGCCTTCATGAATGAGACCCAGTTTTGCAGTCCCATGGAGTTGATCAGTTCGACCTTCTCAAAATCAAACTCGAGGATTGATTTACCTCCGAGGTCAATGGTCCCGTACTTGGCGTTCTCGTCGATCTTGCCGGCGAAAGCCACGCTCACGCGGTCTGCCTTCGCGGTGGTTGTCAGGTTGATGCTTGACACTGGTCAACTCCCCATCTCAAAAAAGTGAACGGACGGAATCCTCGTCAAGAACGCGCGGTTCATGCGTTCCACCGGCAAGGTGAAAACAATCTCCGTGGACACATCGCGCTGGACACTGAAAATCAACTGGGCACATTCATGAAGGACCATGTACAACCCCACCCCGGCGCCACCATGGTCATGCTTGATCTGGTCCGCCGCCCGCGCGTCGGCTCGCGTCCAGTTCTGCAGGACCATGGCCGGAGTCAGGCGCCCGAGCCGGTCCTGGATCCTGATCGCGATCTTCTCTTCGTCGGCGCAGACTTCCAATGTCACGAGCCGGTCGCTGGTGCGCATCGCGCCGGGCAGGGATTCCTTTGAATCACGGCGCAACTCAATGGCTGTGCCGCGCCTCGCGTCATAGATCGCGTTGGTCAGGAGTTCCCAGACGCACGTGGCCACATAGTTGGGAAACTCCGAATATGTGTTGAGGCCCGCGGCGGCTTGCTTTGCCCCCTCGACCGCGGCCTCGATCCCGCTGCCGTCCCAAAGGCGCGCCGCGTGCAACTCTCGAGAACCCGCCGACAAAAGTGCCCAGACACCGGGCGCGCCCGCGCATAAACTCACGAGAGGAAGCATCTCGTGGCGCAGCAAATGCGTGTTCCTGCCGAGGACATGACGCGCGGAAAGTTTTCCGAAAACATCGTTGATCAACTCACGACGATTGCCGCCGAACGCGTAAACGAGGGAGTGAGCCGGCCGCGCCGCCGCGAGCCGGGTCATCAGATCCATGCCCAGGTCACAGTCGGCCAGGATGACGCCATCCACCCCCGACACCGGCATGTCATCTGCTTTGCCACTTGTCCCGCCCTGATGGCGTGAATGCAGCAAGCCCGCGGCTGACGCCAGTTGTCCGACGGACGCGGCGAGACGGTCATCACCGGTCCAGATGACGAGGGGCTTTGGCCTCGATTGGTTCATGACGATGCCTTGAGATTGGGGACCTCGGCCTGCTTCACATGATTGACGTAGGCCGCCACAAAGAATTTCTCGTCCTTGCTGGCGCACGGAATCACGACGACATCCCCCCAGGACTTCTCCTCCTTGGTGAACATCAACTGGACTTCCGCGGTGGCGTTCTTGATTTCGAACTCATCGGCCCCGGTTGCCGCGGCGATGAACTGGGACTTGCCAAAAATCTGGTCGGCCATTTCCATGGCGACTTGCTTCTGGACTTCGGGGTCTTGTTGCGCGACGGATCGCGGAGTTCCGGTGACGCGCGTCGACAACTTGACCATGAACTCCGGCCGGCAAACGAACATGAACTGGCCGGTCACTCCCGGTCCCGCGAGGGGAATACGCACGGCCATCATGCCGCTGAGCGGTATGCGCTGCGCGCCAATGCCGATCTCATAATTCGGCGCGAGTTCCCCTGTGTAGTACTCGATGACTTCGTTGATGGCCTGACGCAGGATCACGGCCAGTTGCTGGGCTTTCGGGGACAGCCTCGTGTCGGCCGTGTCGAAAAAGACGCACTCAGATTTGTTCGGGATTCGCGGCACAGAGTCCTTCAGCAACCGCCAACGCGCCATCGGGCTCTCAAGCTGGGTCTTGTAATCACAACGATACTGGAAGGTCGGAGTCGTATTCTTGACCTGAAACCCGCGTTCGATCCGCATCGGTGTCCTGCCGGGAAAAAATTTCCCGAGCACCTCGTGCTTGAAGGTCAGCGCGGAGCCACGCGTCAAGGGCCGCGGGGATTCAATGATCACGCCGCTCTCATCCATGACGCACACGCGGACATCGATGCGCGCGTTCAAGAACCCGTCATGGCAGCCCGTCCGTTTTTTCTCCGGGTCAAGGATGTCGCGCAAAGGATCGACATCAATCGCCGACCCGGTGATCGCGCTCGAAACAGAACTCACCGTCAGTGGCGGATGAACATAGCGCAGGTTGCCGATGTCCGTGGCGGCGGGATTGCGCGTCGCGACGATAAGACGGACCATGCCGGAAGCGAAATCCTTGCCGAGGATCCGGACCAGATGCCCCGAATGGGTCGCATCGAGAGTCTCGTGCAAATAGATGACAAATGGCGGGTTGCCGTTGGGCACACACCTTGAGAGCAGTTCCTCGTAACTCGAGACATGCTCGGCCGCCAGGCCGGCGACGGACAAGGCCGGACGCAATTTCTCGAAAATATCCGCGACTGGATGGTATACGATCACCCGTTTGACCGGACGGTTGCCTGAGAGGCTGTTGAAACCCTGGTGCGTCACCGTCTGGGCCATCAAATTCTGGAACGTGTCATTTGCCCCGGTTATGTCCGTCGTCGGAAACGAGCCGAACGAATAGTTTCCAAAAAAGAACGGCGACCCGTTGCGAAGCGTCGCGCGGGCGAACGCGCCCTTGAGCGTCCCGTCGACATAGTAATCGGCGCGGTGGTCGATTCCGAATTGCGTGCGCATGATGATGTGAGAGGGACTCGCCATCATCAATTCCATGTTGAACCGGCTGCTGACCGTGTT
>RGVZ01000143.1 GCA_010029825.1 bacterium
CGCTGGGTTGCTACCGTAAATTTTTTAAGGTCTAGCGTCTTTTTTCTGGTAACAGTTTCCAAGCTTCCGGCAGTTGAAAGATATAATGAAGGATCGCTAGAAAAAAGTAATTCAAGAGATTGACTCAGAGGTCCAGATTTATACTGCTGTGCTGCAATAGCGCCAATAGTTTTATGTAATGAATCAACTGATTGACCTTGTTGAGAGGCTTGTTGTTGAACTGTTGCTAGAGTTTTTTGTAACTTTGCTAACTCCACCTTTGCCTCTTGAGCACCCTCGGCAGCGGTAGTTGCTTGGTCTTGTAAATCTTGAACCTTTGCCTGAACCTCAAGAAGAGATGGCGCAGCTTTTGCTGGGATTGGAAATAGAACGGATACTGCAACAGCAATTGAAAAAATTGCTCTCCCTAAATTCCTCATTTAGAAAGGTTAACTATCTGATTGGAACGGCTCAACCTGACCTGAGCGTGCCCCGCTGAGAATATGCTCTATCTAAGGGAAATTAACGCAAATTACTTGGCAAATCTCAATGGTGGAACCAATCCAGCGGAGGCTAGATTATTAATCGCCTCACTCTGATTTTTCGAAAGATTTGCTGGTTTTTTGCTGTCAATATTGAGAAGCACAGTGACAACACAATCAGCGCACCCCGTCTCCTTCATTATGCACTTATTGCAATCAATGATCATAGATAAAAGGTAGATCAAGCCACTGACAACCTCTAACCTTTGGATATGGGCGTTAAATTAATAGTTGAGGCAAATCTAGTGATTGGCTCGGATGGTTCAACTAGCAAAAATGGAAGCTCAATTGATCTGTCCTCTACTGCTGATCGTGCTCGATTCCATGAAATTAGGTCAAAAGCTGATGCGATTTTAATCGGTGGCGCTACGGCAAGATGTGAGCCATATAAAAAAACTCCGGTGCCGCTATTTATAGTTACCCATTCATTGTTGAAGTTACAACCGAAAAATCAATTAGCAAGGCAGTTGAATGTTGATCCAATTACTGCGTTGACTGAGATAGAAAAGTTTTTTGCAGACCGAAAGCAAGTACAATTATTGGTTGAAGCCGGTCCAAAAATGCTGCAAATATTAATTGACAATAAAAAGATTAATATATTGCACCTAACAATTAATCATGCAAATACCGGTGAAAATAAAATAGATATCGATAAATTAATCAAGAATTTTAAATTAGTAAATCGGGAAAATATCGACTTAGATGAGTTTTGCTTATATGAACTAGCCGACTGAAAGAATGGCAACGCCGGAAATTGCCAGGAAAATACCTAAGTATTGAACCCGATGCAATCTCTCATGCAAAAATCTAAATGCTAATAAGGCAGTAACAATCGGAAACAAGGATCCGAGAACTACCGCTAATGAAACTAAACCTTTAGTTGTAGCTACACCTAAAAGTAAATTGCCAAAAAAATCAGCACCGCCGATTCCGATTAAAATTGGTAGATCCTGTTTGGTAAATCCACCGATACTCTTAAACTTAGCAAATAATGCAAGGGCAATTAAGAAGGTAGTAAAGCGCATCGTTGTCATTGTCATGATTGGGCTCACTTTGGATCCCCTTGCAATAAATGTGATAGCGCCACCAAATCCTAAAGCTGCAATGGTCGCAAAGATCAGTGGCTTTGCAGAAACACCACCGCGTATTTCTGGACCACTTGCGCAAAATCCGCCAAGAAGTGCAATTACCATTCCAATTAATTGCAGCTTGCTAGGCTTTTCGCCACCAAAGATTGCAATTGTAAGCGGGATAAAAACACTTAAAGAACTAATTGGAGAAACAACTCCCATTCGACCAGTTGCAAGTCGTCGAGGCGCCACAGAACGCCACCGATTCAGCGATCCCTACCTACTGCGGCGTCTCCGGCAGCAACAAGGTTGTCGCGACGATCGACCTCACATCGACCACGACGAACTCGTATGTCGACTTCACCCGCAGCCAGAACAGCCCGCAGTTGTTGAGCCCCGGAGTCAATGTCAGTTACCTGTTGTGCGGTCGCATGAAGTCGACGTTCGTGTCGGCCAACTCGTGGGCGAGCCAGGGCGCGGCCCAGCCCACCAACATGGTCCCGATGTTCCAGTACAAGAACATCGCGACCCCGTCCGCCCCGGTCCTGAGCAACGTGACCGCGACGCCAGCCTCACCGACTTATCTTTTGTCGACCACCCTTCGCGGTTCGATGAACATGGCTGGCACGGTAAGTTTCTATTCGGACAGCGCGTGCGGCACAGCGGCCTTGGCGTCGAACATATCCAACACGGCCATCGCGACCACGGGCGCGACCGTCGCGGTCACGGCCAACGCGACCACCGGCATTTACTACGTGTCCGCCGCGACGGACGGCACACCGTCGCTCTGCACCAAGGTGATGGACTTTGTAAACAACACGACAGTGCCAAGCGTCACGTTCCAGGGACCTTCCGCGACGCAGACAAAAAACACGAACGTCACGGTCGCGTATTCCATCTCGGGCGGGGAACTCTTCTATACCGGAATACCGACCAATTATGACCTGATCAAGACGGGCACGGCCAACGGTACCTTGACGATCTCGGGTACGGCCGGAGCCTACACGGGGACCATCTCCAGCATTACCGGTGACGGTACGATTGTCCTGCGCGCCAAGGCCAGCGCCGCGATGACCAATGCCGGCCTCGGCAACGCGCAGACGGACAGCGCCAGCATCCTCGTGGACAACACGGCCCCGACGATCACCGGGACCTCGTCCTGGGCCCTCGCGGTCGCGACCGCCCTCGACACAGCGATCTCGGATACCGGGGCAGGCGTAAACACATCAGATCCGCTGGCTGTCGCGTGGACTCAGACCAGTGGCACGGCGGGCGCCATCAACCTGACGGCGAGCGGTGGCGGATCGGGCTGGAATACTGTCGCGCCGACCGTCAGCGCGACCATTGCCGACACCTACGGATTGCGGCTGACCGTGAAGGACCGCGTGGGCAACACGTCCACCAAGGACATCACCGTTGTCTGGAACGCCGCCAAACCGACCGTCTCCATCGGCAGCCCATCGATCGTCTACACCAACGGCACCTCAGTCGTCTGGACTGTGACGTACGGAAACTTCGTGAGTGTTGATTCCGCGGCGACTTTGCTGTCCAAGATCACCCTGAACGCGGCTGCCGGTGTGACGGCGACAAAGGCCGTGACGGGTTCCAACGGCAACTACACCGTGACCCTGTCGTCTCCCAACGGCAACGGCACACTCGGATTCACGATCCCGGCCAGCACGGCAACCACCAACGTCGGGTTGACTTCCGACGCCGCGACATCCGCGACGACCCTGGTCGATACGCTCAGTCCGACGTTCAACCTCGCGTCAAGTTTTGTCGCCGCGACCCAGGTCGCGATCGCCCCGACGTCGGTCGTCGACTCGGGTTCCGGTGTCGCCACCTACGCGTGGTCCTACACGACGACCTCTGGCGGGACCCTGAATTTCAACGGCACATCGTCATCGGCGACGGCCAATGTCACGGCGTCTCTTGACGGTGACTACACGCTGAAATTGCGCATCACGGACAATGCCGGAAACTACACCGAAAAAACGACGATCCTCACGTGGGCCGCGACGCCCCCGACGGTCGTGATCTCGTCGGGCCCGTCGGTCGCCCAGGTCAAGACGGGCGCTTCATTGACCTATGGCTTGACGTTGACGGGTTGTAACAGCGTCCAGTCCAACGCGAACCTCGCCAGCACCTATACGTCCCTGACCACGGTCGGAACGGCGAGTTCAACGCGCAGCATCACGGGCAGCGGCAGTTCCCGCACCGTCACCCTGACCAGTTTCGCGGGTGACGGTACCCAGGCGCTGAACGTCTTGGCCGCCGCGTGTACCAACATTGCCAGCGTGCCGTCAGCCGCCAACGGTCCCGGCACCTCGTTCAAAGTCGACAACACGCCGCCAACCGTGGCCATCACCGGGGCCTCTGGTCCGTTCAACGCCCAGTTCACGGCATCATCGACCGTCTCAGACCCCAACCTGTCGGCCTCGCCGCTCGTGGCCGGTTCGGGAATCGCCTCGTACTCATGGACCAAGACCGCGGGGTCCGGGACGCTGACGTTCGGTTCCAGCACTTCGGCCTCGACCACCATCTCAGGTTCCACCGATGACACCTACACGATCCAACTCGCAGTCACGGACGCCGCGGGCAACGTCGGGACAGCCACCTCCCAGTTCACCTGGAGCGTGGCCCAGGCGGAAGTCAGCATCGGGACTCCAACTCCGACGGGCCCTGTCTCGACGGCGAGCATCTCGTTCCCGGTGACGTACGCGGGCGCGACGACCGTCAACCTGACGTCGGCCAAAGTCACCCTCAACAAGACCGGCACCGCGAACGCCACGGTCTCGATCCTGCCGTCGAATCCGTGCGTTACATCATCGTGTACGGTCCAACTGTCGTCGCTCACTGGCAGTGGCTCGCTCGGCATCACCATCGTCGCTGGCTCCGCATCCAACCTCGGCGGTTGGACGGACAGTGGCAGCACGCCAAGCTCGACCGTTGTCGTCGACAACTCGACTCCGGTGTTCGCCGCTGTCTCGCAGGCCAACTACACGCCGATGCTGGCCGCCAAGAACCAGGGCTACAGCTGCGCGATCCTTCAAGACGGGTCGCTGAAGTGTTGGGGACGGAATGAATACTCGCAACTTGGTTACTCCGACACGACCACCCGCGGCAATACGTCTGGTTCGATGGCGTCACTGGCGGCATTGAACCTCGGCACCGGCGCCGTGGCGGCGCAAGTGGCCACAGGCGATTTCCATACTTGCGCCATCCTTGGTAACGGTTCCGTCAAGTGCTGGGGCTCGAACCTGTCAGGACAACTTGGTATCGACAGCAGCACGACATCGACCACGCTGGCCAGCACGTCGGCCGTGAACCTTGGTTCCGGCCGCACGGCGATCCAGATTGCCGCCGGCAGGTCACACACGTGTGCCGTCCTCGACAACGGGACGCTCAAGTGCTGGGGTATGAATGATGTCGGGCAGCTCGGCTATGACAACACGACTTACGTCGGAATGTCGGCAGGCAGCATGGCTGCCCTCGGCACGGTGAACCTGGGCACAGGTCGCAAGGCAGTCAAGGTGACGGCCGGTGACAGGCACACCTGCGCGCTGCTCGACGACAGCACTGTCAAGTGCTGGGGCCTCAACGACAACGGCCAACTCGGTTATAACGACACCACGAATCGCGGCGCGACGGCCGGGTCCATGGCCGCGCTCTCCGCGGTCACCGCGTCGACCAGCACCTTCACCGACATCAGTGCCGGGTTCACGCACACATGCGGCATCACGACGTCCGGTCAGTTGCTGTGCTGGGGCGCCAACTCATCCGGGCAACTGGGATACGGCGACACGACGAATCGCGGCAACACCGCCGGTTCGATGGCCTCGCTGGGCGCGGTGAATATCGGAACAGGACGCACGGCCGTGCAAGTGTCCTCCGGCGTTGGCCACACCTGCGTGATCCGCGACGATGGCGCGGCGATGTGTTGGGGATGGAACTCCAACATCAACATCCTCGGCATTGACAGCGCGTCGACCAGCGTGACTTCCCCGTCTTCTACGGTGACCCTCGGCACGGGCCGCAAGGTCGTCTACATCAGCGCGGGCTGGAACACGTCTTGCGCGATGCTCGATGACCTCTCCGTCAAGTGCTGGGGATACAACTACTACGGACAACTTGGCATTGACAGCACGTCCAGCGTCGCCGCCATGTCCAGCCTCGCGGCCGTCAACCTTGGTCAGTCCGCCCGTCTGACGGCGATCAATGTCAATGCCGTGGCCCCGGTCACCATCGGAACCACCGTCACCGATCCCGAAACTTCATTTACAGTCGGTTGGTCAAACCTGAGCGCGTCGATGGGGACGATCTCGTTCGGCACGCCATCGTCCGCGACCACGACCGCCTCCGCCAGCGCGGCCGGAACGTACCGTTTGCGCCTGACCGCCACGAACGCCGTGAGCCTCGCCCTCGCCCAGGACTACTTGCTGAACTGGTATCCGCCGCCGCCCGTCGCGACCATCGGCGCGCCGTCGCGCGTCTACGCCAAGACTGGCGATTCGGCAACGTATTCAGTTACTTACACCAATGCCCAGACTTCCACCTTGGGCGCCGGGAACATTACATTAAATACGACCGGCACGGCCACGGGGACCGCCACGGTCTCGGGATCTGGCAGTTCCTACACGGTGACCATCTCGGGACTCTCCGGCAACGGCACCGTCGGATTCTCGATCGCCGCCAACACGGCATTCAACAACGGCGTTTACGCGGCGGCGGCCGGCCCCAGCGCGACATTCCTCGTGGACAACACCCTTCCGACGGTGAGCTCTGGTGGAAATCGTTCCGCCGGTGTCCAGATCACCCTCAATGGCTCCGCGTCCGACGGCGGCAGCGGCCTTGCCTCGACCGCGTGGAGCATGGTCTCCGGTCCGGGAACCATCACCTGGGGATCCCAGAACTCCGCGTCAACCAGCATAACTGCCAGCGCCAACGGCGACTACACCTTGCGCCTGACCGCGACCGACAATTCCGGCAACGTGGCGACATCGGACATGGTCTTGACGTGGAACGCCACGCCGCCATCGATCGTGATCGCCAGCCCGTCGGCGACGTCCACGACAACGGGAAGCATCACTTACGACATCACTTACACGGGCGCCTCGACATACACCCTGAGCGCCTCTGACGTGACGACCAACATCACCGGCACGGCCGTCATCGGCACCAAGACCGTCGCCCTCCTGACTTCTCCCAACGTGTATCGCGTGACGCTGGGCAGCATCACCGGCAACGGCCAGGTCAGCATCAGCCTCGCCTCGGGCACTGCCGCCAACAACGCCGGAATCCAGGCCCCGGCCGCCGGCCCGAGCGCGACCTTCAAAGTCGACAACAGCGCCCCGACATCTTCCATTCCGGCCATGGGCGCGATCGGTCTCGCGACCAGCGTCACCGCGACCGCGTCCGACCCGGATCTTGTCGCGAGCCCGCAGGTCACCGGTGTCGGCGGCCTGACATACACGTGGAGCAAAGTATCCGGTCCCGGCACGGTTTCGTTCTCGCCGGCGAACGCCCTGACAACCTCGATCTCCGCCAACTCTGACGGCAGCTACGTCGTTCAACTCGTCGCGACAGACGCCCTTGGCAACGCGTCAACCGTCACGCAGTCATTCACCTGGGCGGCGACCAGGCCGACATTGACGATCAGCGCGCCGACTCCGTCCGTTACCAACTCGGCCGCTGTGACCTACACTGTGTCCTACACCAATGCGTCCAACATCACGTTGGCCACCGGCAACATCACGGTCAACCGGACCGGCACCGCTGGCGTCCCGACAGTGACCGTGAGCGGCACAGGCTCGGCATCGCGCTCCACCAACAGCGCGGGCCTTGCCGATACGACCGGCGCCGGCCCCAGCGCGACGTTCACCGTTGACAAGACGCCGCCCGCCGCGCCAGTGATCACTTCCGTCGATGGCAACTCTGGTGTCGGCAGCACGATTTACACGACCAACTTGATGCCGGTGATCGCAGGTACCGCAGAGGCCAGCGCCACCGTGAACATCCTTGACGGCGGCGCCGCCTTCGCGACCGTCACCGCCAACGGGACGGGCGCCTGGTCGTATACTCCGCCTGCCAACATCTCGCAGGCGACACATACTTTCACGGCCACGGCGACCGACGCGGCAGGCAACCCGGGATCGTCCAGCGCCACCGTGACGGCTGTGACGGACAACACGGCGCCGACGGCTCCGTCGCCGTTCGCCGTGAACACCGGGGCGACGACCCAGACGACGATGACGGTGACATGGCCAGTATCCCCGACGACCGGAGCCTCGTCCGACAACGTCACCGTCCCCCTGAATTTGCAGTATCTTGTCCAGTACTCGACATCCAGTGCGACCCTTGACGCATCAAGGGTCGTTGGCATGAACTGGACCGGAAGCAACGTTGCCCAGGCGATCATATCGGGCCTCACGCCCGGAACGCCTTACTGGTTCTGGCTCAAGGTCAAGGACCAGACTGGCAACACAGCCGTCAGCAGCGCGATCTCTGGCACAACCACGTACCAGTTGCCCGCGACGCCGTCCAACTTCACGGCGTCAAACGGATCGGCGTCGATCGCCTTGTCATGGACCGCAGTCGGTGGAACAACCACCAGTTACACGTTGTCACGCTCGACATCGGCCAACGGGACATACACGACCATCGCGTCTCCGTCTTCCTCGGCAACCTCATACACGGACACGAGCCTGACGACTCCTGGCACCTACTACTACCGCCTGGTCGCGAACAACCCATCGGGCTCCAGCGCCACCCCTGCCCAGGCTTCTGCCGTTTTCGACAACACAGCACCCGTGATCACCGGGGCGGGTGGGGCAATCCAGACCGTCTCTGCCACAGGCGCGACCACCATCAGTCCGACGGTCTCAGAACCCGATTCCAGCGTCACTTACCAATGGACCAACCAGACTCCTGGTGTCGGGACGGTGACTTTCGCCTCGCCGACGTCGGCCTCGACGTCAATGACCGCGAACACCGTCGGCACATACACTGTGCGACTCACCGCGACCAACCAGGTTGGCCTCAGCTCCTACATTGACTACTACTTGCAGTGGAACCCGAGCGCTCCGACCGTGACGATCGGATCACCCAGCCAGTCTCTCGTTACACCGGGCGCGAGCGTGACATATCTGGTAACTTTTTCCCATCACAGGGTCTGGAAGTTCGTACGTCGTAACGCTGAACAGTAACGCCGCGTCCTCATACGGGACCTTGTCGTTCACGATTCCCGCCGGAGCAGCCACGAATTATGGCGCGTCATCCGTCGCGACGACCAGCTCGACGTTCACTGTGGACAAGGTGCAAGGCGCGCCGACCAGTGTCGCCGGCACGGCAGGCAACACCCAGGTGTCACTGGCTTGGACGGCCCCTGCCAGCAACGGCGGCAGCGCCGTTTCCGACTACGCAATCCGGTATTCCGGTGACAACGGTCTCACCTGGACTGTTTTCAACGACAGCGTTTCGACCCTCACCAGCGCGACTGTCACGGGACTCACCAACGGCACGGGCTATATCTTCCAAGTCGCCGCCGTAAACGGTGCTGGCACGGGTAGTTGGAGTACATCCAGCGCCGTCGTCACACCACAAGTCCCGTTTGTCTCACGTTGGAAGACAGACAACGCCGGAACCTCGTCCTCGACCCAGGTCAAATTGCCCCTTGTCTCATCCGTTACTACTTACAATTTCCGGGTGGATTGGGGTGATGGGCTGTCTGACACGATTACCTCATGGAACCAGGCGCAGACAACGCACACGTACTCCGTTGCCGGCACATACACGATCAGCATCTATGGCACCATCCCGGGATGGCAGTTCAACAACGCGGGAGACAAATCGAAGATTCTCGAGATTTCATCCTGGGGTCCGTTCAAGTTTGGTAACACAGGCGGGCAATTCGCCGGGGCCAACAACCTGACCATCACGGCAACAGACGTTCCCGACATGACTGGCGCGACAAACATGTCTCGCTGACGACCGTGCCCTCCATGAACAGCTGGAACACAGGCGATGTGACCAATATGGGTGGGATGTTCTGGGGTGCAAGTTCGTTCAACCAGAACATCGGTGCCTGGAATACTTCCAAGGTCACCGATATGTCTAGCATGTTCAGGGGCGCAAGCTCGTTCAACCAGAACATCGGAACCTGGAATACGGCAGCCGTGACCAATATGGTGGCAATGTTCAATGGTGCATCATCCTTCAATCAAAATATCGGATCCTGGAACACAGGCGCTGTAACCGCGATGAACGTTATGTTTTATTATGCGACTGCTTTCAATCAGCCCATTGGTTCCTGGAACACCGGTTTGGTGACAAGCATGGGCAGCATGTTCGAATCCGCATCTGCATTCAACCAGCCCATCGGTTCGTGGAACACGAGTTCCGTGACAAGTATGGGAGGCATGTTCCGAAGCGCCTCTGCTTTCAATCAAAATATCGGTTCGTGGAACACTGCTGCTGTTACCGATATGAGCTACATGTTCGCTGCGGGACCATTCAATCAGAATATCGGATCGTGGAATACGGCCGCGGTTACCAACATGAATTGCATGTTCTGTTACAACGGTGCCTTCAACCAGAACCTTGGATCGTGGAACGTCCGTTATGTCACGAACATGACAAACATGTTCCTTAGCTCCGGCTTGAAACAATCGAACTACGACCAGATCCTGGCCGGATGGAGTAGCAGAAGCGTCACCGCCAATGTGCCTTTCCATGCCGGTTCCGCGAAGTACTCCGCCTCTGCCGCGCGCGCAGTGCTGACGAATCCAGCCACGAATAATTGGAGTATCACCGACGGTGGCGCGGTGACCGTACCGGATCCGACTGGCCTGAGTCTCGCGTCGGCATCGGCGACATCCGTGACGCTCAATTGGACATCAGGTGGCGGCATGACGAGTGACTTCATCGTGGTTTATCAGCTGGGCGCCACGGCTCCGTCCAATTGCTGGTCAGGGTCCAGCGCGACCAGCGCGTCAAATTCGTTGACAGTTACCGGGTTGACCGAGGGTACGCAGTACGCCTTCCGCGTATGTGCCCGCACGGCAGGCCAGACGGAAGTTTCCGGCGGTGTCACGGTGTCGGTGACGCCGCCTGGCGCGCCGACCAGTGTCGTCGGTACGGCAGGCAACACCCAGGTGTCACTG
>RGVZ01000144.1 GCA_010029825.1 bacterium
GGGGAGGACTTACGTTGACGATGTGATTCGTGCAGGTAAAACTATTGCAGTTTGGACAGGGATAATGCATGTTTGCTCCTGGTCTATTCTAGTCTGTGGGTGGATCGTTTACAAGGATCATGCCAACGCGCCCTTCATCCAGTAGGTGAGATCACCGTTGTCGAGGACGTAGTAGCCATAGCTCGCCTCAAGCTCCTCTTCCGTGACGCGACCCGCGCGGTAGTCATCTGCCATGATGCCTGTCGTCGTCCAGATCTCCCTGACATTTCCGTCGAGAGACTTCATCACAGCGTCGGTAGATCCTCCGCGATGGTGGCCTTTGGGCTTATCGCCGACCTTGAAAAGGGTTGGCTCAACGGGTCGTGCGACATAACCACCCACGGCAGCCCAAAGACCCCACTTGTCCTCACGAATGACTGGCATCGCTTCCGTCCTCCTTACCTCTACATCATACCACAGTATCTAGCCTGTTGCACGGGTCACGCCAGTGCACCCTTCATCCAGCTGAGCCACTCGGTCTCGCAGCCGATGTGATCCGCCGGGTTGATGATCGCCTTGAATCCGCCCGACTTCAGGGTCTCCAGCATCTCCTCGCGGACCCCTTCCAGTCCCGTGGTCGAGGTGATGACCACAGGCTTCTTCTTCTCCCAGTTCTCCGTCAGCCACCGAGCCCATTTCCGCCCATCCTGATAGGGCATGTCGTGGTCAAGAAGGATGGCGTCGAAATGGTCTGGGCGAATGAGGTATACGAAATCGGGCTCGCAGGTTATCACCCATCCATGTCCCTCCCGATCCAGCATTCGGGTGAACTCATCGTATCGGGATGGGCAGTCGTCGATGATGAGGAATCGGAGGGTCTGGGCTTCTTCGTTCATGTCGAGATCTCCTTCTCTTCCTTCATCCTGAGAATCCGCCATGCGTGCTCGAAGCAGTCCCGAGCGAGCCACATCGGGATGAACCCATCCTCCAGCTCCTTGATGATCTTCGTCTGACTCTTCTCGGATTGGACCGGGAACCAGCCCACGGGGTAATCACCGAACTGCTCCGGAACGAGGATCCGACACATGAGGGGTGAGGGACCCGCCTGCATCCCGGTCACGTTCGTCTGCCATCCGAGCTGGACTCGACCGGAATCAGATTTGTGCGGGTAGAGGGTGATCTCCTTGATGATCCTCACTTCGGGGTCGGTCATGGCGTCACCTTGTGGTTGGTGGGGAGAGGAGGGCAACGGCTGCGTCGATGATGGATGGAGGGAAGCCCGCGTCGCGTGCGGCCTGCTCGCAGGACGGGTCGAGGGTGTTGACCTCGAACGCGAAGGTCATGTCTCCGTGTCCTGTCTCGGCGGTCACCGTGACCCCGAAACCCGGCCCACCGTCCTGTCGGTGCAGCCGCCACGCGGAGGGAAAGTCGGGCAGGTTCATCATTTGTCTCCCTCGCGGCGGTGCTCTCCACGTTCGATGGGGCCGATGAGCAGGTAGCCGTCGAGGTACGTTTGCGGAGGGAGACCCAGCCACCGGATGAGAGCGGCACGATCCTCTCGAACAGCGTTTGCAGCATCCACACCGCAGTCCAGTCGCACCTGTGCCGCCGCCCACGCTTCACGGAAGTGGTCACGCTCGGCGCGCAGCTTCTCCACCTCAGCGACCAGGGCATTGATGTTGTCTTCACGCGGGGGAGCAAAGCGCGGATCATTGAGTGGGTATTCATTATCGATCATGTTTACTCCTCGACCATAAGTTCAGACTTGACGATGAGGACAAAACAGTCCGACATGAAGCCCTCAAGCTCACCCGTCTCGAGGTTGACCGAGTTGAAGTGATGATCCGTGTCATGCTCAAAGATGTCAGCGGTCTTGAGGAAGACAGGCCCACCGGGTTTTTCTACGAATGTCTGACCGACTCCAACGTAATCCCAAGGTGTGGTAGACTTGTTTGTCTTTCGTGTGATCTTCATGGTTGCTCCTCAGCTAAACTCGCCTGTGATATAATCGTAACTCCCCTCACCGTGGCCGACGCACCCGTTCTCTGGGTCAATCCTGTGCCGGATGAGATTACCAGGTCCAAGCTCGGCATAGTTGCGATCCAGTCTCTCAGCATCCCACGTGCAGGGATCGGGTCGGGCCCGGGCTGTGATGATATTGATCATCTTAGTGTATGGGATCACTTCATTGTACTCACTGATGATGATCCGGTCGGGATCGATGAACATGCGGACCCAGTCCTCGTAGGTGTTGATCCCGAACTCGGGGACGACATGGAGGCTGAAACACCAGCCCAGTGAGCTCTTCCCGATGTGGATGAACTCCTCGGTGCCGCGCAGGTCCCAGTGCGAGTCAGAAGACTCGTAGTCCACACCGCGCTTCACGCTGTAGTAGTTCGTGCCCAGGACACCCTCCTTATGAGACAATTGTACCACAGGTCTCGCCCATTTACACGGGTCCATCGATGGGTTCGAGTTCCCAATGAAACATCTCGTATCGCGCACCGTCGAAGAGCACGACGCTTCCCTTGTTGATCACGCCTGACGGCATCGGATGCACGTTCTTGCGCCACCCATCGATCACCAGCCCGATTGAGTTGCGCCTCGGGACGCCCGAGGGCCGCCAGTAGACCCTCCCGTCAAATCCGACTCTCGGCTTGAACTGGACGAGAGTTCCAACGGGATAGTGGCCCTTGACTGTCTCATAGGCCCAGAGGTAGAGGCGTCGGAAGAAGTTCATTCGATCGGCTCCAGATCCGTTTTTGCCCAGGCTGTCTCACGCCCGTCCCACATGACCCACCAGTCGCAGTGTGAGTAGATGTCGATGCCGTCCTCATGAGTGACGGGTCTGAGGATCATGCAGACGCCAGAGTCGCTCCACTCACGCCTGGCAGGATGCACGATCATGCAGAGATCACCGGGTTTCATCGATCTTCCACAGGTCCAGCTTGTGGACGGTCATTACCTTGCCATCGACCAGGACTTCCCAGATGTTGGGTGAGGATAGAACTCCGTCGGCTTCGCCCAAGTTCCGGATCAGAAGGCAGACCTTGCCTTCTTCTGCGCGAACCCAGGGTGTCTGATCCTTCGCCTTGATGATTCGCATGAGATCACCCGGCTTCACTGATCACCTCCAGGCTCGTTGGTTGGAAATCCTGCATCCTCCCGTCATACATTAGGACCCACCATACATCGTAGGGCCCCCGCATGCCGTCCTTGACAATGATGCCCATATGCCCATCAAAACCAATCCTGTCCGAGTGTGGGCTCTTGATCCGCACTCTGACCAGATCACCCGGCTTCATCGCTCACCTCCATGATCACCTCGACATCCCCTCAATAGCAACAATCCGGATGATGAGCGCGAGTGTCTCACCCTGGCGCTTGAAGATGGGCGTGCCTTCCTTGAAACGGACGATGTCACCGATTTTCATCGATCACCCGCAGCATCTCTTCGTCGACCCACCCTACCTGTCCGCAGTGGAGGACTTGGACCATCTCCCGCTTGTCGTCCCGCCCCTCAAGGAGAACGCCGACCTCACCGTGTTCCCACTTCTTTTTGTAGGGGGCTGCGATGTGGTCGTACCTATCGTAGACTTCGATGTAGGCGATGCGAGCTGTATTGGAAAGGTTCATCTTGCGGATTGTGACGAGATCACCGGGTTTCATCAGCCACCTCGATGATCACCTGTGACACCCAGCCCACGTTCCCATCAGCCATGACGATCACACCTTCTGTCTTCGGGTCGAGATCGATTATCATACCCAGATTTCCGTTCTTCCACGGGTGGTAGACATTCGTCCTCCAGTTGTAGAGCATGATTGCGGGAGGAGGATCCCGCCTCTTGGCCTTGGCTGCCTTCGCGATGACCAGGTCACCCGGCTTCAATGACCACCTCGACATCCTCGATTCTTCTCGCCTTCACTTCGCCGGTAGGCATGAGAAGACAGAGGTAAGTTGTTCTTCCTTCATCCAGGGGAACGACCCGAGTGATGAGCGCGAGTGTCTCACCCTGACGCTTGAAGATTCTTGAAACGGACGATGTCACCCGATTTCACTGAACTCCTCGAAATCATTGTAAACTAGCATGATGCCAAGCGTATCTTCACGTCTAAACTTTTCATGGACATGGAGTCGATCTGGAAAGAAGAAGAAGCCTCGTCCAGTGATTCCGCTGATTCCACGAGGATAGTCTCTTTCGTCCCAATCAACCTTGGTCAAGATGGCGAAATCGCCCTTGAAGATCCCAAGCTGAGGCATGTCTTTTTTCAGCTGGACGAGGTCACCCACTTTCATCTGCGAACCAGACCTCTTCCTCTAGGAGTTCATTATAACTCACTCGCCAGACTTCGGTTCCAACCATGATATCGTAGCTGAACGACTGGGCGTAACGCTGCCACTCTGAGTTGGGCCGCAGGACCTTACCCACGACCATACCGATCTTTCCATGAGCACGCTGGCCGGGGATATCGAGCTTGACAAGATCACCCAGGTTCATCGATCAACTCCAGGAAGCTCGAGTCACATTCTTCAATGACTTGTCCGTCGAACATGAAGTCAACTGTCGCCCACGAACCGAAGGCATTTGGAGTATCACGCCAGGGATGCACCTTGACTATCATCACAATCTCTCCGCTGTGGAAGGTCACCGGGCTTCATTGACGGGCTCCGAGTGATCCTCAATGATTCTCTGTGACCATCCCTCATCGAGTATTCCGTCCACGAGAATATCCACCCCATTGAACTCGCCAGAGAGAACGAGAAAGAGTTTACCGTTGAACTCCTTCTCATTGGCGAAGAACGCGTCCTCGTGGAAGCGACGGAGATCACCCGGCTTCACTGATGAGCTCCAGGCTGCTGCGACAAAAGTTTCCGATTTGCCCATCAATCAATATCTCGAAGATTTTCGTCGGGTGTAGGCATTTCAATTTCACAACAACACCGATCTTGCCGATATGCTCACGAGCGACGGGACGGTCGGAATGGATGATGCGAACGAGGTCACCCGGTTTCATCAATATTCACCGAGAAGAGTGGGTCGAACCAGAGGACCCGACCGCGGACGAGGACACAGACCTTTCCGTTTGGAACTTGCTCCGGCTCCCAGCACATTCCGATCGATCCGTTGGGGACCCAGATGTAGTCATCTATCGTTTCATCCCAGCCGTCGGCTCCCTTAAAGTCGACATGCTTGGATCTGAGTGTGACGAGATCACCGCGTTTCATCGAGAACACTCCAAACTTTCCGTGCGCATTTCACCAACCTACCGCAAGTGAGGACCAGGTCATAGATGTTGTACTCGCGGTCAGTGTCGATTCCCATGTAGACACCGACGGAGCTGCCTGGAACATTGAAGAAGCGGCCGTCAGCCGTGTCGATTCCCGTGTAGTGGGGGCGATCCCTGAGTGTGACAAGGTCACCGGGTTTCACTGATCACCTCCGTGAACTCCTCGAGGTACCTGCAGGTCGTCCCAAAAACATTGCCGTCACCGAGGCAATGGCAGGATGACAGTGATTCGATGCTGACGACCAAGAATGTTCCGGCACGGCCGTCCTTCCAGCGGCGAAGCTCACCCACTCTGACGGGCGTGAAGTCCCAGTCCCAGGGATGGAGTGTGTGGACCACACCGCCGATGTCGGCCCTGGTCCAGTTGTAATCGCGGGCACTGCTCTTACCCGTCACTACACCGCTTGTCCCACGCGGGATTTCCACCCTGTGCTTGTGACAACGTCGGGTTACCCACGCAACTGCGCGAGAGCCCTTGGGAACTGCGGTGTAGCCTTTCTTGACCATGGTAGCATTATACCCTATGACGGGTCGGGTTGCACGAGCTTGAGTTCTTCAGCAAAGTAGAACAGGCGCTTCCCGTCTGATGTCATCACGTAGAAAGGACATCCGGGCAGTTCTGCTTCGTCATATGTGATGATGATCCCAATCCCGTAGTAGAAGTTGTCAGCTTTGACGTGGACCAGATCGCCAGGTTGCATCACACTTCCAACACGTTCCCGTGGCTTGTCACCACACCCATTCGACCATCATCACAGCAGGACCCATTGCTGAAGATCGTGGGCATGCCAGACACCGTCCTCGTTCCCGCGTTGCGGATGTCATCCGTCGAGTGGACGTGCCCGAAGAGCATGAACCGGGGTGGAACCTTGGCGACACGCTTTCGGAGCGCACTGCAACCCACGAGCTCTACCTTGTTGTGCTGGGTGTAGGTCGCATCGAGGACGCCGTAGGGTGGGCCGTGCACCACCAGAACGTCAAGTCCCTCCGGAATGTTGTCCCAGAGCCGGTTGATCGTCCCGCGGTCCTTCATGTAGGACCAATCCCCGTAGCGTGGTGTGAATGGGCTTCCCCAGATCCGCAGCCCCTCGATCGTCTTCTCCTCGTTGATGAGGAGGTGGATCTTCCGGTGCTCGATCAGCTCCCGGGTGATGAGACCCTTCTCGAGGGACGTGTCGTGGTTTCCTGGGACGAAGACCTTGTGCGGGATCGGGAGCGTGGCGAACCAGTCGATGAAAGCCCGAAGTTCTGACTCGTTACGGTACGGGTCACGCCAGTTCGAGGCGTCTCCGCTGTGGATCACCATGTCGATACCATCGGGTATGACGAGCTGGTCGTGGTTCATGTGTGTGTCGCTCAAATGCCAGATCTTCATTGTGCCTCCTCGATCGGTTTTAGATATCGTCGTGTCGTAGTTCGTGTCTCGCCACCGATCAGGACGATGTAGTCGTGCTCGCGTTCCCGAATGAGTGGATGCGACTTAGGCCGGATCTCAAGCAGGATCCCGATTGGGTAGGGCGCAGTCGAACCTCGTCCGGGTTTCATTGCTCCTCCTTCTTACGACCTACACGAACACACCAGCCCGAATTGATCCACTCAGTCCTACCTTCAATTAGGACAAGGTACTCGTTTCGGGTTTCTCCTTTTGGATGGTACCATTCGAGGATGAGGCCAATCTTGCCGTCGCTGCTGTGACGCTTGCAATTGATTCGAACGAGTTCACCCGACTTCATTACCACGCCTCGCCTCTACATCATACCACGCTCGAGTCGTCTTGCACGGGTGACACGAGCTCCAGGCCGCCCACAGTCATTGTCACGATCTGCCCACGGGATGTGAGCACATGGTACACGCTCCCCATCTTCAGACCGCCCACATTCTCGTGAGTGACATCTATGATGATCCCATTGTGTTGCAGGCCCTTTGGGACCGCAGGTGTCCAGAACCTGACCAGATCGCCCACGTTCACTTGATCTCCTCACAGGAATATGCCCTGACATAGCCCACCTTACCTCCGACAAGAACACGCATGTACGTATTCATGCTTGGGCCGTCATCTTCGTGACTGTCGAGAACCTCGAGAATTAGTGCAATCGTCCCCTTTGGGTACTCAATGTCACCGATCGTTGTCTGTGGATTAGGCTCTGGGAACACTGAGACAGTATGATGAAACCAGCTGTTCAGCTTGACGATATCGCCTGCTTTCATGTCAGGGGCTCCTACTCAGCCGCTTCTTCCCATCCGTCGATGATCTCACTGTCGACGACTTCGACCATCTCGACGCTATCCCAATCCCAATCGACCTCGTCACCCAGCTTCTCAGGCCGGTGCTCGTCCTCTGAGCAAGTGACGTGCATCGTTCCGTAGACGACCCCTTTGACGGTGATCGCGTGTGTCACCATCTTGCCCATCAGAATGCATCCCGGTCGAAAAAGCCCCACCCATTGCCCATCCGCTCCTCCTTGATCGTGACCACGAAGTTGTGACCTCGCTGGGTTGTCTTGAGAACCAGAGTTCCGCTTGTGGGATCGACCTTGTAGAGGTGCTCACTGCGGAGTGCAAGATCGACCTCCTCGTAGTCGTCATCCTCGTCATCACCGATCCGCTTGACGCCCACCTCGAGGTAACCAGTGCCGTGCTTACCGCCCTGCATGGACATGAGAGGGCTGCGCGTCAGCACTTCTCCGTAGGTGAACTTCCACTTTGCACTGGGTTCATCGGGAGTCGCGACGCTGAGTGTCCACTTGGTCCGGGCAGTGGCGATAGGCTTCACGTTGAGGATCTCAAGCGTCTCCTCGAAGTCTCCACCCCAGCGGTTGAGCTCATCGACCAGCGTCTGCAGCATGTCGAAGTTGAACTCATCGGTGGTTCCGAGCAGGGTGAGGATGCTCTTCAGGTACTTACTGTCCTGGAGCTGGTCATCACAGTACTCCTCCACGAACTCAGCAGTGAGCCCCTCGAAGTTGATCGAGTAGCGGAGGCGAGACGGGCGGTTGTGGAAGAACTCGCGGACTGCCCACTTGTCGTTGCAGGTGATGATCATGATCTTGTTCTGGGCAGTGTAGACACCGTCGAACAGCGTGAGGATCGACTCCTGGTCCTCCTGATTGTAGAGCTTCTCGAACTCATCGAACAGGACGACGGCCGGCTGCTCGATACCCTGGATCGTCCGCATGAAGCGATCGTCAGTGTAGGCCGTGTTGACGATGATCACGGGGAGGCCTGACTCGACTGCGATGTACTTGGACAGTAGCGTCTTGCCCGAGCCCTTCGTGCCGCTGAGGAAGACGCCCACCTGCGATCCGGGCTGGCGCCCCTTGAAGGAGTCGAGGATCCGCGCGCCGTGACGCTCGGTCTTGCCGTAGAGCTTTCGGGGTAGAGTGAAACGCTCACTCTCCTCCAGGAAGTACTCACCTGTGAGTGGGTTCTTGCAGACGGTGTAGTTGCCTGCGGGCAACGTGTCTCGAACATCCATCCGTGCGTTGGGGGTGAGGGACCACGCGTTACCGTGCTTAAGGAACTTCATTCTTCTCTCTTTTGTTATGATCTTACGGGTTGGTATAGATTTTTACAAGATGTCGATCAATGAATAAAGCGATGTGTCGTAGAGCTCGATCTTTCCATTGTGGAGCACTTTGACGTGCCAGTGCATCGGACGGACGACTTGCTCAAGTGTGAGTGTGCCCGGCTCGATGATCTCCATGAAGATGCAGTGTCCCTTTGATGATCCGAACTGGTCGATCACTTCGTATAGATCACCGGGTGTGTAGCGGTTCTTGATCGACATAATACAATGCTAGCAACCCATCTGAATGCGAATTGCCGAGAAGAGCAAGTAGAAGAAGAGGATGAACACCACCTTGATTGTCGTGTCGACAGTGAACCGCATGTCGCCTCCTAAAAAGTGTCGCCACGATCATTGTAGATCGTGGCGACGGTCTCGCACGTGTTAGTGCGCTTTAGTCGATGGCGTGCTGTGCGACTTCGACTGCGAGCTTGAACACCTTGGTGCGGATCTCACGGGCTTCCTCACGTGTCACACGGACCTTTCCGTCCGCGTCCTTCTTGAGTGCCTCAGAGATTGCCTTTACAAGATCGATCGCCTCGGGTGCGATGTCGATCAGTTCGTCTGGTGATAGTGCCATGTTTGCCTCCCAAGTATATCTATCTCACACGATCTTCACGCCGCGGACTGTGAGTGGTGTATTTAGTTCCCAGTTGCACGACCGTGCGATCTCGTTGAAGGCATCCATGCGATAAACCGTCCGCTGCACGAGTGGGTTCTTGTTGGCTGCGAGCCACTCTCTGCGTGCCTTGATGTAGGCCAGCACCCAGGCCTTCTCATCGCCGCCGTTACAGGGAGCAGGCTCTGGGAAGCGAGCGCGGATGATTGCCACGCCGCCACTGCCGCTGTGGATGCAGGTGTCGTAGACGACGAGCGCGCCGAGACCAGTCTGCAGGCCGATCTTCTGGACGTGACCCATCGCAGGCACCCAGTAGTTGGCATCAAACACCTCGTCTTGAGCAGCTTGCATGACAGGGTCCTTACCCGCCTCCTTCAGGACACCCATCAGGTACTTTGCCCAGGATGGTACGTGCTTGGGATCCAGCTTCGCAGTCTCATTCAGCGCAAGCTTTGGGACGAACTGCTTGAGCTCCTCACCGTGTTTGCCGCCCTTCGCGATGTACAGGTCGACGATCTTGTCAAGTGATCCTGATCTGTCGGTCGATTGGTGCTTACCATAGCTGATACCCGCACCGTCTGTCAAGATTGCGCATGTTGAGTATGCGCTGGGGGTAGGTACTCTACCCGTCTCAAAGATCGACAGGACTGAATCGATCACTTTCTTCTGGCTGTCACTTACTGGCATGTGTGCCTCCTGACGCTAAGTATCAGGTCACTTCTTGATCGGACCACCTGTGACCCAAGTGTCACACGTCCTCTTGGCGGCACACTTGAAGTGGTGCATCTTGCAGTAGCCTAACTTGCCCGCCCTGATCGTGTCCCAACCCGTCTCGTTGGCGTCACCGCCCTCAAGGCCCTTCTCGATGCAGTTGAGTGTCTTTGGAGAAATGTCAAATGCAGCACAGTTTCCACAAAGCATCGACTTTGCTTCCGAGACAGGAATGTCGTCCCACATCTCTGCCTTCTCTTCCCAGAAGTCACCAGGCTTTGCAGGGTTGGCGGGACCGTAACCCAGCTGCTTGATCGCCTTGTTGCGGTTCTTCGTGTTGAGGACGGGGTCCTGTGTTGCTCTTGGGCAGGTGTCACCGCTCTTCTTGTCTTCCTTCACTTTCTCGCTGAGGATGACCTTTCTAATCTCATTGATGATGTATCTACGTAGCATGCAGATAACTATCACTCATTTACAGCAGGATGCTGCACAAGAGAGAGATCCTGCTCCCGACACGCTCTAACGAGTGACCTTCCCTG
>RGVZ01000145.1 GCA_010029825.1 bacterium
CACTTCCGCCCGGGCAAGAAGGACCTGACGACCAGGGGACTTGTCACCAAACTGATCGAGACCCTGAACGCAGGCGGCACGGGGTACCATGCCATCATCAAGAACGACACGACGGCCTTTGTGGCCAATTCCGACTTCACGGAGTACGACGACGAGAAGGACCCGCGGAACGTCTGCAAGGATCCCCGGGCCAATGCCTTGATCGGAATCGTCCAGGCCGCCAAGGATAACCCTGCCAAGCCCCGCTATTTAGTAGTGGCGAACGTCAAGAATTTGTGCGAATACGGTGATCGCCTCGCCGTCCGCCTGACTTCTGGTCAGTGACCGTCATTTAGGCGTCCCGGGGCAGGCGTATTCGATTTTCGTTTATTTTTAGGGAGTTGCAATGCCAGGCATTCGCCTCAGAGATGGAGAAGCTTTTGAGGGCGCGCTGCGCCGCTTCAAAAAGCAGTGTGAGAAATCGGGTGTTCTTTCTGACGTTCGCAAGCGCGAGCACTACGAAAAGCCGTCGGTCCGCCGCAAGAAGAAGGCCGTTGCCGCCCGCAAACGCATTCTGAAGAAGCTCCGCAAGATGGGCTGAGGCCCGTCGCGGATTTCTCATCCCGGCCCTGAAGATGACTGCCGGATCCGGTTCCATCGACGATCTCAAGAAGCGGATCCTCTCCAGAACATCACTCGAAAGCCTCGCTGGTGAGACCATGTCGCTGCGCAAGCAGTCTGGTCGCCATGTGGGGCTTTGTCCTTTTCACGCTGAAAAAACACCGAGCTTTCACGTATTCGCCGACCGGTACTACTGTTTCGGATGCAAGGCGAAAGGCGACATCATCGATTTTGTCCGCCAGACCAGGGGCATGGGTTTCATCGAGGCCCTGAAGTACCTGACCCAGAAGTACGGAATCGAGGCCCCCGAGTTGGAGTCATCGCGGCTCAATTCCGCCGAGCGCCAGCACGAGGCGACTCAAGTGAAGCTCCTGATGGCAGCCGCGGAAGAGTTCCGCGCGAACTTGAGATCCGCCGCTGGCGAACACGCCAGGGCTTATTTGCAAAAGCGGGGATTTGAACCCGCCCAGGTCGAGGAATTCGGGTTCGGTCTGACGCCCGGGGAACCCTGGGCTCTCGTGCGCAAATTGCGGGCCCTCGGGTTCGCCGAGCGCGACATCAAGGAGTGTTCACTCGGGACGACATCCGAAAAAACCGGAAGGCTTTACGATTTTTTCCGGGACAACCGCGTCATGATCCCGATCCGGGACAGCCAAGGGCGCCTCGTCGCCTTCGGCGGCAGGACCCTCGGCGATCATCCCGCGAAGTACATCAACAGCCGCGAGACCAGGCTTTTCGACAAATCCTCCCTGCTGTTCGGGTTCGACCGGGCCCGCCAGCCGATCCGCCAGAAGCAACGCGCCTTCATCGTGGAAGGCTACATGGACGTCCTGCAATTGTGGGCTCAGGGAATTCCAGAGACCGTCGCCTGCATGGGCACCGCGCTGACCGTGCGCCACTTGAACCTGCTGAAGGCCGCCTCGACAACAGGCTATCTGCTGTTTGACGGCGACTCAGCCGGGCAGAAGGCGTCACTTGTGGCCCTCGAGGCAAACCTGCAAGTTCCTGAAATGAAACTGAAAGTCATTTCCCTTCCTGGCGGGATGGACCCAGACGAGTTTGTCCGGGAAAAAGGCTCTGCCGGCCTCGAGGCCCTGGTGTCCCAGGCCGTCGACTTGCTGGATTTTGCGATCTCGGCGCGCCTCAAGAATGCCAGCCAGGCCCAGATACCCACTTTGGTTTCGCGCGACTTCATCCCCTGGCTGGCCCGGATCGGCGACCGGATCCAGAAGGGTTTCATCCTGTCGCGCCTGGCCCAGATCAGCGGCCTTTCCCAGGGAACCCTGGAGGCGGAACTCCGCATGCACTTGCGCAACGCGGCCACCGGCCGCGCGGGCTCTGCGGCGCCAGCGGCGGCTCCCCGGGCACCGGTGGCGCCACTTGAGGCGATTGATGCCGAACTGCTGGGACACATGTATTTCTCGGAGCCAGGCGAGTGCGACTTGCGGGAACTCAAGCATTACATCCATCAGGAGGCCCGCTGGGACAGCGCATGGACGGAGTTGGCCCGCGCCTTGTTCGCGACGCTGGAAGCCGGCGAAAAACCTTCCGGACTGCCATCAGCGTCGCTGGCCAAGGGGATCCAAGAAGTTTCTGTTTTTATTGATGAATTCAAGAAAAAACCGGCAGCTTTTGCGGTCCCGGACCGGCGCGCTGCCGTCGGCAGGATCCTCGGCAACATTCGCATCCGCGGGCTGCGCAAGACAATCGAGTCCCTTCGCATGCAAGTGGCCTCTGCCGCGAGGAGCCCGGAAACAGCGGCCGAATGCCGGGAATTACTGGGTTCCATCACCGAACTCACCGGTGAATTAAAGCGCCTTGAAGGCCTATCAAATCCTTGATCTACCGGCATTTTTGGGGTTAGATTTGGATTCTTTTTTGAAACCGGAAATCCGCGTATTCGCGGAGATCTCAGTGAGGGTCACGTTTCATGGCTAAAGCAAAGAAAACCGTTCGCAGCGCCGGCAAGACCGCCAAGGTCTCTGCAAGCAAGTCAGGGGCCAGCAAGCCCGCTTCGCTCGCGTCAGGCAAAGCGACGAAATCCGCCGCGTCTTCTTCAGCGAAGGTCAACCTCCGCAAGCCGGTGGCCGCGCGGAAAGTCATGAACGCCTCCAAAGGTTCCGCGAAGACCGCGAGCGGCGCGAAAACCGCCAAAGTGACAAGCGCCTCCAAGGTCGTCACGAAAAGTGTCGCGCCGAAGGGCGCTGGCAAGTCCAGTGTCGCGCCGAAGGGCGCGGGCAAGTCCAGCGTCGCGAAGGTCGGCAGCACGGCGGGCCGGGGCGACAATGTCGTCTCCAGCCTGCAGCCCAAAACGGCCAAGCCGGGCAAAGCCAAAGTGACCATCGCAAAGTCCCCGGCCAAAGTCCTGGTCAAGACTCCTGCGGTAAAACCAGGCAAGGCGCAAACCGAGAAACTAGTCACGCCAAAAACAACCAAAGCCAAGGAAACTCCGGCCAAGGAAGTCTTGGTAAAGGGCCCGAAAGCCGCGAAAGTCAACGAGACAAGCGTCAAGACGACCAAGGTCCCGGCAAAGGCCGAAAAAGCGAAAGCTGCCGAAACCTTCGAGGTTTACAAAGCCGTCGACACCCTCGTGAAGATGGCGAAAAAGAACGGCTCGTTGAGCTACAAAGACATCGATGCCGCTGTTCCCAAGGCAAACGCGAACCCTGAGACGATCGACGAGATCATCATGGCGCTCAGCGACAAGGGCATCGAACTTGTCGACGCCAGCCCGGGTCGCGGACGCGCGGACAAAGGCGGAAAGGAATCCGGCGGCGAAGATGACTTCCTGCTTGCCGGGGATGACGAAGTCGGCGGCGATGGCGAGGCCAGCGAATCCAGCGATGGCGAAAGCTCCGGGGACGGTGAGACCGAGCAGGCGGACACCAGCGACGCGTCGCTGGGCAAGTCAAACGACCCGGTCCGGATCTACCTGCGCAAGATGGGCAGCGTTGCCCTGCTCTCCCGGGAAGGCGAAGTTGTCATCGCCAAGAAGATTGAGAACGAAGAGAACAAGATCCTCGAGCGGATCCTCCGCCTCGACATGGGCATGAACGTGATCATCTCGACGGCACGCAAGTTCGTCGCCAACGAGATTCGCATGAAGGGCTTCATCAAGGGCTTTGACGATGATGAAGCATCAAACAACGAGCAAGTCCACGCCGACAAGTTGCGTGAAGTGACGGCGCGTTTCCTGCTGGTTTATGACGAGTACGCCGCGATCAAGGACAAGGCCGCGAGTTCGGGCAAGCCCAAGGACAAGGAAAAGGCCGATACCTTGCTCGACAAGATGTTCGCGCAACTGAAAGACCTCAACATCAACCGGAAGCTGCTGGTGAACACGATCAACCAGCTGGCGGAACATGCCAACGCGGTGCGCGAAGCCCGTCAGGACATGGACTACTATGCCCGTCGACTTGGGTCGAACGCGGCTGCGCTCGCGCAGATGGTCGAAAGCTCTGCCGGTCAAACTCCGTTCCCGAACCTGACCGACCGCGAGTGGCAGCGGATCTCTCGCAACATGATGGCAGCCCAGGATTCCATCCGTCAGGCCAGCCAGGCCTGCGGCCTCGAGGCGGAAGTCCTGACCGCGACCTACAGTGAACTGTCTGACATGCAGCGCCGCGCCGAACTGGCCAAGCGTGAGCTGGTTGAGGCGAACCTGCGCCTCGTGGTGTCAATCGCGAAGAAGTACACGAACCGTGG
The DNA here is from genome assembly GCA_010029825.1 of bacterium. Taxonomy (GTDB): domain Bacteria; phylum Bdellovibrionota_B; class Oligoflexia; order Oligoflexales; family RGVZ01; genus RGVZ01. The sequence goes on from RGVZ01000145.1 coordinate 4,306, forward strand.
CTTGCAGTTCCTCGACCTGATTCAAGAAGGCAACATCGGCCTGATGAAGGCCGTGGAAAAGTTCGAGTATCGCCGTGGCTACAAATTCTCGACTTACGCGACCTGGTGGATTCGTCAGGCCATCACCCGCGCCATCGCGGACCAGGCCCGCACGATCCGTATCCCGGTGCACATGATCGAGACGATTAACAAGCTGATCCGGACCAGCCGTTACCTCGTTCAGGAGATGGGCCGCGAGCCGACTCCGGAAGAGATCGCGGCGCGCATGGACCTGTCTATCGACAAGGTCCGCAAGGTATTGAAGATTGCCGTGGAGCCGATCTCCCTCGAGACACCGATTGGTGAAGAGGAAGACAATCACATTGGGGACTTCCTGGAAGACAAGTCCCAGATGTCCCCGTCTGAATCGGTGACGGCAGGTGCCCTTTCCGAGCAGACCAAGAAAGCGCTGGCAACCCTGACTCCGCGCGAGGAGAAAGTACTGCGCATGCGTTTCGGTATCGGCGAGCGCAGCGATCACACCCTCGAGGAAGTCGGTCAGAACTTTGATGTGACTCGTGAGCGTATCCGTCAGATCGAGGCCAAGGCACTGCGCAAGTTGCGCCATCCGTCGCGCAGCAAGAAATTGCGTGCCTTCATTGAGTCTTGATCGGGCGTTTTGACGCGCGCGACCTGTGGGGCCATAGCTCAGTCGGTTAGAGCAGCCGGCTCATAACCGGTCGGTCCCTGGTTCAAGTCCAGGTGGCCCCACTCCCTCGCGCATCGGACTCCGTCATTCCGAGCCTCCGTCATTCTGAGGCCGCAGGCCGAAGAATCCTGTCTTAACGTCAGCGTACCCCTCACCCTCTCCCGTCGACTTCGAGGAGGACCTCAAGCACCTCGAGGACGACATTCTTCGTCGAAAACGATGAAGGATCAGTTCACTGCGCGCCAGAATATTTCTTGATCCACCAGTCGTTGTTGCCTGACCCGGAAACCGCCCCGAACCCCCAACCAACGGCATAGATGTTATCAACGTCGTTTGACCCCGCGGAAATGCTGATGGACTGTATCCGGTCGTTACCGTTACCTGTCCCGTTGACAATCTTGTTCCAGTTAGACGTGTCCTCGCTGCAAGCTGACGAGAACTTTCGCAGCCACCAATTCTCGTTGCCCCCGGTCCGGTAGCCACCGACATATATGTTGTCGAGACTGTCCACTGCGACAGTGAGCGCCTCCCCCAGCGCAGCGACATCGTTGTGTATCGCGCATACGGTCACGAACGAAGTCGACATGACCTCGATCCACATGTCCGGTGACGTGGCAAATTCGGTGGTCTTGCCGGCGACGACGAGCTGGCCACTCGAATCAATGACAAGACTCTGGGCCTCGTCACTGCTGCCGCGGGTGATCACAGTTTTCGACTGAAGGGCGCAATTTGAGAGGCTGAATTCACCGAGAGCCCAGCCGCGACTGGTACCAGGCGAGTCCGACCACCCTGCGACATAAATCATCGACGTGGCGTTGCGGATCGCCAGGGACTTGATGCGATCGTCTTTCGCCTGGGAATCGATGTCGACGTCTTGGCTGCAGGCCAGGGCGCCGTTGGAATCGTACTTCATGATGCGCCAGTCGTCCCCGGAGCCGCTGGAGACTGCGCGGCGGGAATGGCCACCAACGACTACACTTCCGTCAGACGCGATTGCCACGGCGTAAGCGACGTCGTCGTCGCCACGGCTTCCGTTGTAAGTTTTGTTCCAATTGACCGTATCCTCGACACCGGACGAAGAATATTTCCTGATGAACCAATCGTTGTTGCTGCCATTCGATTGCGAGCCCACCACGAAAATACTGTCTGAACCACCGATTGCGACACCGTACGCGACAACAGCGTTGGTTCCGTTGCCGATCGTGATATCAATCGTCGCGTCTTCGACTCCGTTGCGGGTATATCGCTTGATGCGGCCTCGTGTGCCGCCGCTGGTATCATAACCAACCACCACAAGGCGTCCCTGGCTGTCGACAGCAGACGCCAATGCCTGAGCCGCGTTGCTGCCGTTGAAGGTCACATTCTTGTTCCACAAGTCCGACCCCTCCGCGGCCTCCCAGGTGAACGCTCCATTTGTGGCCGATGCCTGTTGGTTGCCCGCGGCGTCCGTCGCCTTGACGGAAACCCCGTAGGACGCGCCTTTCAGGAACATCGCGTCATCCACCGAAACCGACCAGCTTGCCGATCCCGTGGACGCGTTGATCCAGTTGGGACAAGCGGCGTTCCAGGCCGTCCTGGAATTATTCAGGCAATTGCCGGAGCCATCGTCGATTGATACGACGACTGACGCCACACCAGAGGAAGGCGAAGTGTCACTCGTGGTTCCCTCGATCGTTGTCGTGGATCCACTGGTACTGGTTATGGTTAGCGCTCCGCTCGTTGACACAGTGGACGACGGGTTCACTGTATCCACGATGAAAGCCGCGGATGACCCGTAATCAGCGACATTTCCCGCGACATCCATCACCTTCACACAGATCTTCCACGAACCATCCGTGGCTATGTCGCTCGTATTGGCGTTCGGTCTGACACCGGCGGCGCCAAACGTCACTCCTGAACCACAGTTGGACGTCGACTGAATCACGGCATAAAAGATCGAGTCGGCCCCGGTCGCCGACGCTGGCGCGGAAATTGATGTCGTCAGCGCGCGATCGGCCGCGGACAGGTACCCATCCGCGGCGGAGTTGGCCAGCGCGACTGAACCGAACGAGGCAGGGACCGTGTCCACGACAAACGTCGGGGACGATCCGTATCCGACGTTGCCAGCGGCGTCCTGAAGGCGCACGCAAATTTTCCAGTTCCCGTCAGCCGCGAACGCGGCATCGTTCGCGGCGGGGATTGAAGAGCTGTATGTCAAAGATCCGTCGCACGTTGTCGCGGATGAAACCGCGACGTATGAGGCGGTTGCGCCAGCCTCCGCGACGAGAGATCCGGCGACAACGGTCGACAGCCCGCGCTCCGTCGCGTTCAGATAGCCGTCAGCCACGGCGTTTGCCAGGGCCAGGGATGTGAACGATGGAGCCGTCGTGTCCCGCGAGATGGACGGGCTGGCGAACCACGCCGTGTTGCCCGCGTTATCGACCGCTCTCACGCAAATTTTGTACACGCCATCACTGTTGGAGGGCGACGAACCGAATGCGCTCGCCAGCGGAATCGATGCCAGCCAAGCGATGACAGTCGAGCAATCGGTCGCGCTGGTGACGAGCGCGTACGTCGCGGTAACACTCTTGTTGAAAGACGGATTGGCCAGCAAGGCAGAGGACAGAGAAAGTTCCTGGCTCGATATATAACCATCCGAAGCCGCGTTGGCCAATGACAGCGCAGCACTCAGAGTCGCCGCCGAAGTGTCCACTGTGAAAGAAGATGACGCGCCATAAGTCGCGTTCCCGGCAGCGTCAGCGAGTTTGACACATACCTTCCAGGCGCCGTCTGCCGTGATGGCCACGTCGTTTGCCAGAGGCGCGGAGGCCGACCAGCTGCCAACCGAAGAGCAAGCCGTCGCGGCAGGCGCGGAACGGTACTGGACCGTTGAGTACCCCGAAGCCGTCAAAGTGCCGGTAATTCCAATCGCTCCGGTACGGTCTGAAGCGCTCAAATATCCATCAAGGGCGAGGTTCGCCAGGTCAATGGAAGTGAATACCGGCGCGACCGTGTCGAGAACAAAGGGGTCACTGGCCCCGTAGGTCAAATTCCCGGCAGCATCCACGAGCCGCACACACACTTTGTAACTTCCGTCTCCGGCAAAGGCGGCGCTGTTCGCCTTGGGCATCCCGCCAAACGTCAGCGGAGTGCCACAGGTTGTCGTGGCTGAAACAAGTTTGTAGTCATCCGCGGAATATCCAGAAGCAACCAGACTTCCCGCGAGATCCGACGTCAGCTGGTTCTCGTCAGCCGTGATGTAACCATCGGCGGCAGCGCCCGCGAGCGACAGGGAAGTAAACACGGGCCCCGAGGTATCAACCGTGAAATTCGCGGAACTTCCGAATCCCGTGTTTCCCGCGGTATCCGTCATCTTGACGCAAACCTTCCACGTGCCGTCGCCTGTGATGGCCAGCGTGTTCGCGGCCGGTATCGACGCGCTGTAACCACCGGCGGCAGAGCAGTCGCCCGTGAATACAACATACTGCGCGGTACCGGCCTCATTGATGGCTGCCGCAGCGATCAACGCGTTTTGAGACGTACGGTCCGCCGAGTTCAAGTAAAGGTCATCGGCCGGTGGCTGCAAGGCGGGCGTACCAGACAATGCGGGGGCAACGGTGTCGCGGATAATGGTCGACGAAGCCCCGAAAGTCACGTTGCCCGCCGTGTCCGCAAGGCGAACGCATACCTTCCACGAACCGTCTCCTGAGATATTGGCGTCATTAATTGCGGGAACAGATGCCGAAAAACCCGTCAATGATGCGCAAGCGGAGGCACTTGCCGCGACCCGGTACTGGGTTGAGTCGGCCCCCGATGATACGGCGGATCCCGATATCGCGTCCGTGGAAGAGGACTCGGCGGCATTGATGTAGCCGTCGGACGCGCCATTCGCCAGCGCGATGGAAGTGAAAACCGGCGCGGTCGCGTCGAGGGTAAACTGGGACGAAGTGTCATACGCCACGTTCCCGGCATTGTCCTCCAGACGCACGCAAATCCTGTAGCTGCCGTCACCAGAGAAATCCGAACTGTCGGCTTGAGGTATGCCCGACGCGAAACTGAGCGCTCCGGCACAACTGGTTGTGGAGGGGATGAGCTTGTATTGCGCGCTGGAGAGATCCGCGCTTGCGGACAATGGTCCTGCGAGAGGTGTCGACAAGGTCCGTTCCGTGGCATTGACGTAACCATCGGAAGCGGCGTTGACAAGGGGGAAAGAGCTGATCGCGGGACTCGTCACGTCAACGATGACAGAACTGGATGTCGCGGCATATGAGGTGTTTCCAGCGTTGTCCATCATGCGGACGCAGACCTTCCATGATCCTTCCGCAGTGATCAACGTCGTATTCGCCGCGGGAACACTGGTTGAAGAATACACCGCGGCGGCGCAAGATGCCGACGCGTCGATCACCGAATAATTGTAAGTCGCGGTTTCATTGGCGACAGCGGCAGTGACAATTGCCGTCGTCGAGGACCTTTCCGCGGAATTCAGGTAACCACCGATGGCAGCCCCGGACCAGGCAAGCCCCGAGGCCAATGAAGGCGCCAATGTGTCTCTGACAATAGCGCCCGACGCGCCGTAAGATACGTTGCCCGCGGCATCTGTCATCCTGACGCATACCTTCCAGGTTCCATCCCCGGTGAAATTGCTGTCATTGGGGGCGGGAATCGAGGATGAGTACCCCGACTGCGCGGAACACGATGAACCGGATCCGGTGACCAGATAGGCAACCGTCGCGGCTTCACTGGTTGTCGCCGCGGCCGTCAGGCTGGATGTGGAGGCCTTCTCGCCATCGTTGATATATCCGTCGGCGGCATCATTGGCCAAGGCGAGGGACGACAAGGTGGCGGGGGATGAATCGAGCGTAATGTCCGGAGACGAGGCAAATCCGACGTTGCCGGCATTGTCGACGAGGCGCATGCAGATGACGTATACCGCGTCGGCAGTGAAATCTCCGCTGTTTGCGCGTGGAATGGTTCCACCAAAAGACAGCGCCGATCCGCAGGTCGTGGACTTCGGAATCAGCTTATAGCTGACGGAGGCAAGATCGGGGCTTCCAGTTGGTGCATCGGCTGGCAAGCGTCATGGTCGCGGTGGGCGCCGCTGTGTCAACATTGACATTGGATGTCGTGCTGGCAACAGAGACATTGCCCGCGAGATCTGTCATCTGGACACACCCCTTGTAATCACCATCAACGGTGATATCCGAACTATTGGCCGCAGGCAGGGACGAAGACGAGAAAGTCGCAGAAGCGCAACTGGCCGACGAAGTGACAAGAAGATATTTATAGGTTGAAGACTCGCTTGCGACCGCGACCGAAAGGATTGCCGTCGATGTTATGCGTTCCGTTGCATTCAAGTAGGCATCCCAAGCCGGACCGCCCCACGTAAATCCACTCGCGAGAGTGGGCGCGACTGTGTCCTTGACGACTGCCGCAGAGGACCCATAGGTAATATTCCCAGCGGTGTCCTCAAGTTTGACACACACTTTCCAGGATCCGTCGCCACTCATCGCGAAGTCATCCAGTTTCGGCTTTGTAGCAGAATAACCGGACGCGGAACTGCATGTTCCGCTGTTGGCAATGACGACATAGGACGTTGCGCTCGCTCCAGATGTGACCGGGTTCCCGACCAGATCGGAGGTCAATGCTTTCTCGGAGTTGTTGATGTATCCATCGGAGGCTTCGTTGGCGAAAGCGATCGAGGTGAATACCGGACCTGTCGT
>RGVZ01000146.1 GCA_010029825.1 bacterium
CCGGTAGTTCTCGCCTTTCTGTCCTCGCCGCGACAGTGCCACGTTGTCCATGGCCGGGCCGTCATTTTGTACATCCTTGCGTCTCTTGCCATGATCATCGGTGGATTTGGTCTCGCGATGGATCTTGAGCAGGCCAATATCGTCAACAACCTGAAAGTGGAGGCAGACGCGAGTCGCGTCGAGATCGAGGACGGCATCCGCGAGTACTTCCGGGTTGTGGAGGCATTTCGTGCCTTTGACGCGCGGACATCCGAGAGAGGGATTGAAGGACGACCGTCAACGTCCGGAGACAGCTCCTTCTCGGCATTTGCGGAGTCGGTGACATCGCAGTTGCCTGGCGCTCTGGGTTTTGCCTGGGTGCCGGGTATCGCAACTGGGGGCAAGCTCGGCGAAATTCGCGGTATCCAGCCGCAAGCCAGGACGGAATTTTTCAAGGAGGTCCTGTCCCGGCTGGGTCCGGACGGATGGACCAAGGCAACTCTTGTCGCACTGGCAGAAAATTCTGCCGTGGGAACCCAACTCGTCAAACTGGATGCGTCACCTGACGGCGGATACGGATTTTTCCTGGTCGCGCCAGTCGCAAGCGCGGCGTGGAAACCAGATCCTCGCGCCGGGGCGCGGTCCGACCCGGGTTTCATTGTGGCCCTGGTTTCTGTCGAGGCCATGATGCATCATATTTTTCGTGACGTCACAAAACTCGAATCCACCGGTTTGATCATCCTCGGGCCTGAGGGCGAAGTCCTTTTCAAATTCAACGCCAACCAGGGTAGCCGCATTTCGTTGCAACCGGAGGTCCGCCGGGTGATTCCTGCCCCTGGAATTCAGTGGACGGCGCAGTTCATCGCGTCCCCCCAGTACTTGCTTCGTTTTTCGCAGTGGCATCCGGCATCGATCATGTTGGTCGGGCTGCTGTTCATCATGATGGCGGTTGGGTTTGTCCTGTTCATGGTTGGTCAGGGACAAGTCATGACGCGCTTGATGGCGGAACGGGAACACGTCTGGACGGACCTTGGCAAGACAGAGAGCAGAAAAGCCGCGGCGCTCGAGGCGTCTCTGGATGCCATTATCGGAATGGACAAGGAGGGCAACATCATTGATTTCAACAAGTCGGCCGAGAAGATTTTCGGGCACAAGGCCCCGGAAGTCATCGGCAAACAACTGGGCGAAATATTGATTCCTGAGCGGTATCGCAAGGCGCACTATACCGGGATGAAGCGTTATCTGGAGAGCGGCGTCGGTCCGGTGCTGGGTGTCACCCTGGAAGTCAGCGCGCTGCGTGCCGACGGGACCGAATTCCCGATTGAACTCCAGGTGGTCGCGGTGGAGAGTGGCGGTGAGCCATCTTTCACCGGGGTCGTGCGTGACATATCCCTGCGCAAAAATCTGGAAGAGGGATTGCGCGAGGCCAAGGAAGCCGCCGAGGCCGCGAATGCCGCCAAGAGTCAGTTCCTGGCCAACATGTCCCACGAAATCCGCACGCCCCTCGGCGCGGTCATCGGTTTCGCGGAGCTCATGGCTCATCCTGACTTGAAACCGGGGGACCGGGAATCTTACCTCGATGCCATCCGGCGCAACGGGGCACTGCTGGCAAATGTCATCAATGACATCCTGGATCTGTCAAAGGTCGAGGCAGGTCGACTTGATATCGAGACGAGACCAACGGATTTCCGGCGCGCGTTGCGGGATGTCGAGATGTTGCTGGCGATCCAGGCGAAAGAGAAAGGCATCGTGTTGCGGTTTCACTGTGACGAGGATGTGCCCGGTACGGTTTTCACGGATCCCGTCCGGTTGCACCAGATTCTGCTCAATATTGTCGGGAACGCGGTCAAGTTCACGCGTCAGGGTGAGGTCGACGTATCCGCGCGAATGGCCGGCGGGCCATCTGGCGACCGGAAGATCGCCGTGGCGGTGAGGGACACCGGCCCCGGATTGACCAAGGAAAATATTGAACGGATATTCAGGCCATTCGGGCAGGCGGACCTGTCAACGACGCGCAAGTTTGGTGGAACTGGACTTGGCCTCGTCCTGGCAAAACGCCTGGCGGGACTTCTTGGCGGCGATGTCCAATTGACAACGACCGCGCCCGGAAAAGGCAGTGTTTTCACGATAACTTTCGCGATCGACGCGGGGGCGTCGAGGCTGAAAGTCTCGTGACAGGGACAGGGATCCTCAGGATCCGGCGATTTCCGGGCAGTCGTAGGCCTTGCGGAACAGGTTCTGGAAGTGGTGCAGGCCGTGCTCGTAGGTCACGCAGATGCGGCCTTTCTCGTAGGCGCCTGATTCCAGTCCGCGCTGGACTTGTTCGCAAATGGCGATGTCCTCGGCCTGGACGACATCGCTGAATTCGATGTCGCGGGCGATCTGGTTGGAGGCGCCGGGCGCGTCAGGGTCGTCGTAGAAGTAATCGAAGATGATATCAGTGCGGTTCGGGCCGCGTGGTACGACCAGGTTGAGTTGCAGTCGTCCGCCGCTCAGGTTGATCATGAAATTCGGATAAACGCAGTAGTAAATCACTTCATCCGCGCCCGTGCCGGCGGCACCGGCATAAGGGTTTTTGTCGCCGCCGCTGTTGAACGGGCTGTATTGCAGGATGTAGTGCGGGTGGATTTCGGTCTCGTACTTGTCGAATTCCAGCACGCTCGTCAGGCCCGGATGGACAAACGGGACGTGATATCCCTCGAGGTAATTGTCCATGTAAACTTTCCAGTTGCAGGCGGCCTGGTAGACAATGCGCCGGTGAAATTTCTTTTTGTGGACCGGCATTCTTGCCGTGCGCTCGCGTGCGCCCCCCATGATTTCTTCGAGGCTGTGCCCGGGTTTTTCCGCCAGGTTGACGAAGACCAGTCCCTCCCAAGTGTCGAGGTGGACTCCGGCCAGTTTGCAATTCTTGCGGTCAAAGTCGGCGACGCCGTCGAAGTGAGGCGCGCCGGCCAGGCGTCCGTCAAGGGAATACGACCAGCCATGGTAACGGCACTGCAAGACGCGCCCGGATCCGTCCGAGGTCGCCAGAGGGCCGCCTCGATGGCGGCATACGTTGAAAAAGGCGCGGAGTTTATGGTCGCTCCCGCGGACAATGATGAGGGGCTTGCCGGCAACTTCCGCCAGGAACCAGTCCCCCGGGTTCTCCGCCTTGGCCTCCCACCCGACATATTGCCATGTCCGCGAGAAGATCAGTTCGCGGTCGAGAGCGTCAAACTCAGGCGCGGTGTACCATGACGCGGGCAGGGTCTCGGCCTTCTCGAGGGGCAGGATGCGACGGGCCTCGGTCGCGATGGCTTGTCTGGTCGCATTTGAAAGAGTCGAAGTGGCACGCGGAATATTTGTGGTCATGGCAGTCCCCGGTGACAATCTGGTGCGGAAAAGATAATTCAACTGTCAGGATTTGTCGTGGGACTTTGTTGAACAGATTTCCGGCGGGGTACGCGTTTGAGTGTCGAGGGATTCACAGAACTGGTGCCCGAGAGGATTTTCAAGTTCGCTGAACGCTTCGGTGGCACGGCGACAGGGCGTTTTCTTGGCCTGAACGCGCTTGAGAATCGTGTGTACGAAGTCGAGATCGAGCACGACGACGGGCGCATGGAAAAACGCATCGTGAAGTTCTACCGCCCGGGCAGGTGGTCGCGCCAGACGGTCGAGGCCGAGCATCAGTTCCTGAAATCCTGCGCGGCGGCAGAGGTTCCGGTTGTCCAGCCAATCGCCGATGAATCGGGCCGGACGTTGTTCGATGATCAGGGCATCCTCTGCGCGGCGTTCCCGAAAATGCGCGGGCGCCTTGAAAGTGACTTGAACAGGACGCAGCTGGAACGCCTCGGGCGTTACCTCGCGCGACTGCATAATGTCGGTGCCGCGATGCCGCCGCAGCCGCGGCAGCGTCTTGACGCCGGGACATTCGGGCGCGCGCCCCTGGCGTTCATGTTGGAGTCGGGGGCGATGCCAGCGGACGTTCGGCCCAGGTATGAGACGGTCGCGACGCGCGTGATCGACGCGTGCGAGCAGGCTCTGAAGCCATGGCCGGCGCAACTGGTCCACGGCGACTGTCATCAGGGCAATGTCCTGTGGAATGGGGACGAGCCTGTTTTTATCGACTTCGACGACATCCTTTACGCGCCGCCCGTGCAAGACATCTGGATGCTGACCGGCGGCGATCCCGAGGAACAGTCGCGCAAGCGCGGCGAATTGCTGGACGGCTATGAGCAGATCCGCGATTTCGACTGGGGTTCACTCGCGATTGTGGAGGCGCTGCGTTCCCTGCGCATGATCCACTTCGCCGGGTGGCTCATCCGTCGCCGCGACGATGGCGCCATCAAACAGGCATTCCCCCTGGTCGGCACCGACCGGTTCTGGCAGGAACAACTGGAAGGCCTCTACGCCCAGTCCGAAAAACTATCCCCGTCATTCTGAGGCGGGATCGTCATTCTGAGGCGGGATCGTCATTCTGAGGCCCGCAGGGCCGAAGAATCCTTTCTTACTCGTCAATCTGACCCGCAGCCGTCAATCTGAGCGGCAGCCGTCATTCTGAGGCCCGCAGGGCCGAAGAATCCTTTCTTTCAAGACAGGATCCTTCGCCTGCGGCTCAGGATGACGGGGGAGAGGATCCCTCGCCTTCGGCTCAGGATGACCGGGGCCCAAGATGACAGAGGCAGTCTCCGGAAAATGCCTCTGATTACGTCGTAAAGTTGCGGCGTTGCAGAAATAACTAAAGTTTTTTGCAGAAATGCCGATAAGCGCGGCGTTGGAGGTGGCTGACTATGATGAAGTTGCCAGTTAAAGTTACGAATGTCCTTGTTGTGGTATCGACCCTCACTGCCCTTGGCGCTTGCAAGCCATCGGCGAAGAATAACAATTCTAACAACACGTCCCCGACCCAGGGGTTCTCGATTGCTCCTGTGGGCGTTTCGGGAACTGAAATCCAGGTCGCCGGCACGGCGTTCCCGGCACGCGTCCAGTTCAAAATGTCCGGCACGACCGATCCGTCTTCGTTCGCCCTGGCACTTGTTGAGCGTCCCGCGAACACGACGATTGAAGGTCGCGCCTCGCTGAACCCGGTTCTTCTCTGGACCCCTTCCGCCAGCCAGCCGCAAGCCTACGTGCAATTTGTCATTCGCGACTTGAAACGTTGTGAGTCGGCCACTGGAAACCGCGCGGGATGCAATCTTGTCGATGGTCAGATCAGCCCATCGTCGCCCATCCAGCCGTATGACAAGCTCTCGACCCGTTATCTGATGCGCTTCACCGGCGACAGCCGCGTGTTGCAGGCAACCAACAACGCCGTGGTCCCTGGCACCCAGGTCATCCCGGGCGCGAACAACGGCATCGGTAACGCCGTGATCAACACGATTGGAAACCAGGTTCTTTCCGGCGCCGGCCGCGTCGCGACGACCTACGTCGCCAACGGTTTCAGCACTAACGGCATGGGCTGGCAGCAGATCCTCCAGAGCGCCTTCGGCATCCCGCAGGCGACGACCCCAGGCGCCACCACTGGCACTGTCGGCACATCGGTCGCCACCGGTACCACCGGAAACGGCGCCTGGTAATCCAGATCGATCCGAGTCCCCGTTACGACAAAAAGAGAAACCCCGGCCTTTCGCGAGGCCGGGGTTTTTTCATGGCTGCCCGGATCCGTCACCGTGGCGCGTCTGGATGTCACGCAGATTTGATTCGCTCAGCAGGTCCAGGCTGGTGCCGTTTTCGGAGGTGAGGCGGCCCTGGCCCTTCAGTGCCGGGACCAAAGCAAGGGTCCGGCGGGTCAGGAGTTCGCGGCGGGACTTGAGTTCGTCACCAGTGACGCGATTTTTTTGGGCGGCCGTGATCAAGTAGGAATCCATATCGTAGAAGTACTGAAGGATCTTCTCGACCAGAAATTGCGGCATTTCGCCGACGGTGTGGATCACCGCTCCGCGCACGTTGGTATGACGCAGGGGCCCCGTGCTGGTGTCCGCGGCGCGCGAGACGACAAAGGTGTCCTCAGGGGCCTGAACCTCTCGCGACACGGCGCCAATCGGTGCCTCCTGGAATTTCAGGGCTTTCATGCTGGCAAGCCAGTCCTCGAGGATCATGGCGCCGCCCCGGCGGTTTGGTTCGAGGCCCGGGTCGAGGACGACCTCCATGGTCGACGAACCAGTGACGACTTTGATCACGGGAGCCACGTGGTAAGACCAGTTGTCGGCACCGAGACGGGGAGTCCCGTCCGTCCAGGTGTCGAAGGCAGGCGAATACGCCGCGCGAACGTAAATCACGCGCGAAGGGACACCTTCGGCCGCAAGTTCCATCTGCATGTAGGTCGCGCGGGCGAAACACCCGTCGGCGGAATATTCGAAGGGCAGGTACTTGCGCGTCGACTCGACAACACGGAAGGCGGTTTGCGCCGTTTCCGAGGAGACGACCGCGTCCTTCAGGCTGGTTTCGTTTTGCGTCGTCTTGCATGCGGGGGTGAGAAGTCCCGCGACCGGCAGAATCGCCAGGGCCACGCGCAACACGCGATCAAGTCGCATCGTTCGCGTCATGGGCGCGTTTGCTCCCCGGTCCCGCGTTGGGATTGTTCCTCAGCGAATTCCGTTTCGTTTTGTGTCTGGATCGAACGCAACATGTCCATGGTCAACTTGATCCCCTCGAGATCCCCGCCAGGGCCGGATGTCTTGTTGCGCCCTTCGAGGAGATCCGACAGTTCCAGGGTCCTCGCGGCGAGCAGGGCCCGGCGCGAAGCCATCTCGTCGACGCTGATGCCGTTCATGGCGGCGGCTTCCATCAGGTACTTGTCCATGGTCTTGAAATTCCACATCATGCTCTCGGCGCCGAATGACGGCATTTCACTGGTGGAATGGATGACCTGGCCGCGGACGTTCGCGCTGTCGATGGGGCCCGCGTCGGGATTTCCCGCGCGGGAAAGCACAAACCGGCCAACGGAATCGGATACCTTCCTGTTCAATTCGGCGGACGGAGCCTCGATGAATTTCAAGGCTTTCATCTTTCCCAGCCATTCATCGAGGTGCAGCGCGCCCCCTTTCGATTCGGGCTCGAGTCCAGGGTCCAGAACCATCTCCTGGCCGTCGACCTTGATGACCGGGGCCACGTGGTACACCCATCCGGCTGGTTCAAGGAGCGGCGCGTTGTCGGCCCAGGCCTGCAGCGCGTCATCGTATGTCGTGCGGATGAAAACGACGCGTGATGGGACGCTGGCGGCGAAAAGTTCCATTTGCATATAGGTCGCCCGCGCGTAGCAGCCGTCCGGCGAGTATTCGTAGGGCAGGTAGGCGCGGGTCCGTTCGACGATCCCGTATGCCTTGTCGGCTTCGGACGCGGGGACGATGGCGTCACGAAGTTTTGTGCGGTTTCCTGATTTGCAGCCTGACGACACTGCCGCGGTCGCGACGAGGAACGCGAAGACAAGTCTGCGTGCGGCGAGCGCGCCCATTTCGGACCTCCGGGTGATCATTTGATTATATTACGGTGTCGGACGGGGATGTTCAATTAACTGGACGGCCGCGAACGTTAACAGTGTGGACCGGGCGGGTGTTTTAACTGGCATTGAAACCGGTGCGATGTTATCCAGATTTTAACACCAAATCCCCGGAGTCCGTCCCATGCTACGTTCAGTCGCCATCGCGTTTGCGTTTACTTCGTCCGCGGCGTTCGCTCTCCCGATCAATGCTCCACGAGTTTCCGGGCACGATCTCTCTGTCATCGCGAATCAGATGGGTGTTTCCTACGATTTTGAGGGCATTGTTCAACTGAGCAACTGCTCTGGCGCGCTCGTTCGTTACGAGTCTTCGCAGCCGGGCGACAAGGGCATCGTCCTGACCAACGGCCATTGTGTCGATTATCAGGGGGACATGATCCCGCCGAACCGGCATTTGATCAACGAACCGGTGACACGGCAGTTCTCCCTGTTGTCGAGAGACGGTCAAAGCCGCGTGGGTACGGTCTCCTCGTCAAAGATCCTCTACGCGACCATGACGGGCACCGACATGGCGCTCTACGAGTTGAAGGAGACGTTTGACCAGATCAGCAGTCGGTTTGGCGTGGATGCCCTGACCCTGGCGAATGTCCGCCCTGATGCCGGCACGATCATCGAGATCATCTCCGGATACTGGCGTCGCGGATATGGCTGCAAGGTCGACGGTTTTGTCCACGAACTGCGCGAGGCCGGCTACAAGTTTACGGATTCCATCCGCTACGAGATCAACGGTGGTTGCAAGACGATCCACGGGACATCGGGATCCCCCATCATCGAGGGCGGTACGCGCACCGTGATCGGCGTCAACAACACGGGCAATGACGACGGTGGCAAGTGCACGATGAACAATCCGTGCGAAGTCGACGAGAATGGCAAGGTCACCGCCGTCAAGGGCCGTTCCTACGGGCAACAGACCTGGCACGTCTACACATGCCTCAACGACCGCAATCAGTTGGACCTGAGTCGCGACGGTTGCAAGCTGTTCAGGAAGTAAGAACGTGTCCGTCAAGACCCCGCCCTTGCGGCGTCACGCGGACCCTATACGGCCTCAATCCTGATGTCAGGACCATATTCGTGGCGGAGGATGCCGGTGATGCCGTCGAGAGTCGCGGTGCGGGCGCTGGGGCAACTGCCGCAGGCGCCTTCGTAACGGACGACCAGGACATTGTCGTTGAATTCAAGAACTTCAATATCCCCGCCGTCGGCTTGCAGTCCGGGCCGGATCGTCCGGTCCAGGATCTCTTCAATCTTGATCATCTCGGGCGTCATGTGGGCGCGGGATTTGACTTCGTCCACGGCGAAATCCGGGTTGTGCGCGGGCAGGAGTTCCTGGATGACGTGGATCACGGCCTCTTCCACCGCGGGCCAGTCGCCCGTTCCGTCTTGCGTGACGGTGATGACGTTTTCAAACAAGTGCACCTGGGTCACATGCGGGACGCCAAGAAGCCCGGCCGCGAGTGGCACATTCAGGCATTCAGCCGGATGACTGTACGAAACCTTGCCCTTGGTTTTCACGTCCTTGGCCGTGATGAATTTCAGGGCGTTGGGATTCGGGGTCCCCTGGGTGATGACTTTGTACGGTGCGGTGCTCATGGGCAATTCACTCCGTGGAAACCGTGGTCTCGCGACCGAGGGCGCCGTTCATCGTGTGCCATGCCAGCGCGGCGCATTTGACGCGGGCAGGATATTTCCAGATGCCAGAGAAGATGCTGAGGCGGCCCAGGACATTCGCTTCGGTCTCCGGGTTCAACTGGCCAATGACCAGTTTATGGAAGTCGCTGAAAATGGCCTTGGCCTCTTCGACCGTTTTGCCCTTCAAGTTCTGCGTCATCATCGAGGCCGAAGCCTTGCTGATGGCGCATCCATCGCCTTCGAAACTGATGTCTTCGATGACGCCGGCGGCGTTGATCTTCATGTAGACCCACAAGTGATCGCCGCAGAGGGGGTTGAATCCCTCGGCGTGGTGCGAGGCCGGGTCAATCTTGCGGAAATTACGCGGCTTCTTGTGATGTTCGATGATGACTTGCTGGTAAAGGTCTTGCGTCGTCATGCGAACACCTCGATGGCTTTCTTGACCGCGCGGGCAAGGGCGTCCGCATCGGCGCGCGTGTTGTAAAACGAAAACGATGCCCGCGTCGTCGCCGGGATCTTGAAGCGCTGCATGACGGGTTGGGTGCAGTGGTGTCCCGCGCGCACGGCGACACCTTCGGCATCAAGCAGTGTCCCCATGTCGTGCGGGTGGACGCCATCCACGATGAAAGAAAGAATCGACGCCTTCGCCGCGGCAGTGCCGATCAGGCGGACTCCCGGGATCTCAGTCATGAGCGCAGTCGCGTAATCGAGGAGGTCTTTCTCCTGGGCGGCGATCGCGTCAAATCCAATCGCGGTCACATAATCAATCGCGGCCCCAAGTCCAATCGCGCCGCCGATGGCGGGGGTCCCGGCCTCAAGGCGCGCGGGAAGGCCCGCGTAGGTGGTTTTCTCGAACGTGACGGTCTTGATCATGTCGCCGCCGCCCATGAGAGGCGGCATCGATTCCAGAAGGTCGCGCTTGCCGTAGAGAACGCCGACGCCGGAAGTCGCGAACAGTTTGTGGCCCGAGAAAACCAGGAAATCGCAGTCCAGATTCTGAACGTCAACTTTGGCGTGGGCGACCGTCTGGGCTGCGTCGAGGAGGACTTTGGCGCCGTGAAGCCGCGCGATGCGGATGATGTCGCGCACGGGGTTGATGGTGCCAAGGGAGTTCGATGTGTAGACCACGGAGATGATTTTGGTGCGAGGCGAGACGAGTTTCTCAAACTCGTCCATCATGAGTTCGCCGCGGTCGTTGATGGGCGCGACTTTGAGGACGCAGCCAGTCTCTTCGCGCAGCATCTGCCACGGGACGATATTGGCGTGGTGCTCCATGTGGGTGATCAGGACTTCGTCGCCGGCGGCAATATTTTTTTTGCCCCAGGTTTTCGCGACAAGATTGATCGCCGATGTTGTCCCTGACGTGAAAATCACTTCTGCGGACTCGCGGGCGTTGATGAAACGGCGGACGGTCTCACGCGCCCCTTCATAAAGGCGCGTGGCTTCTTCACTGAGGAAATGGACCCCACGGTGGATGTTGGAGGCCCCGTAGGCATAGTG
>RGVZ01000147.1 GCA_010029825.1 bacterium
AAATGGCACAACCGGCCTTGATGAATGACGAGGGACTTGCCAAAGTCGACCATGACGAGCAACTCGCGCCGCCAGCGCATCGTGTGACCGTGGTAGCGCACTTGTGTCGGAGAGGCGAGCGGCGTAATGATGCAATTCCACGGATACAAATCGTAGTGCACAAAGCCACACGCCTCTTGTGCGTCATGCAGCGCGAGACACGCTTGTTGCACGATGCGCAACAGGCGCTCCATTCGTCGTCCTACGTCTTTGAGCAGGTTGCGTCGGATCCACGTGTCCAAGGACGGCCCCGCGATGTGGCGCAGCACCATGACGCGTCGGTCCACGCAAACGCTCAACATGGGCGAGAAGTGCGGTAGAGAGACGGCGAGCGGATTGACAAAGAAGCGCCGCACCGTCACTTCGTGCCACCACGCCTTGTCGTCCGCGTCGTCCGCACGCTTCAGCACGACGCCGTCCGCCAAACGGACCGTGACTCGGTCGGTCGTGTCACACCACGACGCCCATTTTTCTGGCAAACATAGATGCTGCCAAACGTCCCAATACGCTTGTTCGCGATCTGACCATTCGACCACATCATTGGAACGATGCACGCGTCGTACGCACCACTGTTTTGCTTCGGCTGGATGATGCGTTATCCAATTTCGCACATGCATCTGCAAACGCGTCCACCGCTGCTTTTGCCACGCGTGTTGCGTGTCGAATAGCGAGAGGGATGCGTAGGACGGAGGATGTGCTTCACGAACGTGCCGCAGTGTCCTCGTCCACGCATCGAGGACGGCGTCGCGCGACAAGTGCTCGTCGTAAAAGGCGCGTGCTCGCGCCGCAATGACTTGACAACGGTCATCGTTGGCCAAGCACCAGTCCACTTTGCGAAACACGTCTCCCGGATCGTCCGCGTCAATGGGGACAAAGTGCTCGTACGGCAGCAGTCGGTCCATGAACCAGAGGCGGTAGGGACACGGATACAGCAGCACCACACTGCCTGTGGCCAACTCGTAGGAGAGACGGTAGGCCTCGGAGTGGCCCGGAAGGTGCAAAATGAACTTGTAATGCGCTTGTTCTTGCATGGAGAGCGGTGGCGCCGTTCCCAACTCGTCCACCACCTCTTGCGCAATGGTGCGAAAGCATCCGCCTGGTCGGTCCATGCGCGCGCGCAGGTTCCACTTGGTGATGCCCGCATCCAGATAGACATCGTGCCAGGCGTGTCGACGCTTTTGCAGACTGAGCGCGGCAAAGAATAGCCGTGGGTTGGTGGCGCACGTGACGCCGAGACCCGTCGAGGCGCCGCGAAAGACGGCCGTGTTGCGTTTGCCCGACCAGGGCACGGGTGCAATGGGTGGATAGGCGCGAAACTCACGGGCAAAGAGTCGTTGATCGTGCTGGAACGACACGCGACACCAATCGTCCCACGTCGGCACGGCGACGTCTGCAAAGTCCGCATGTGTCGTCATGCTCAGCACGGGCAAGAAGGGAGACGGCTGCATCACGTCGTCGTAGAACCACCAATGGCGTTGGTGCGTGTCGCGGGGCGTGGGTGTGGGATACAAAATGTCGTACGGCGCCGCACCATCCGCGCGGACGAGCGGAAAGTCGCGCTTGTTGAGGAAAAAGTCGACATCGGGGATCGTCCGCTCGCGGCAGAGATCGTCCAACATGTTCTTCAACATGTTGACACCCGAGTCGCCGTCCAAGGGCGGGTATTCAAAGCGCACCAAGCCGTGGTTGGCACACCAGGCGCTGCGGTCGCTGTGTACGCGCTTGGTTGCAAAGGCATGACCGGAGCGCTCACAGACGTCTTGCAACAGGTGCATCATGGAGCGGTAGTGCGGGTCGTGTCGCACGTGCATGTGCCAGTCGTTCTCGTAGTCGGCGTTGGCAAAGGGGAGAAAGACGCGAACACGGTTGTTGACGATGCGCACGAAAATGGCCTTTTTGACGTAGTAAAAGAGGTAGTGGAAGGTCGTCAAGACCTTATTGACGTGCTCGGTGGTATGCAGACAACCACTCGTTTCTGTCGTCCAGTGCGTCAAGAACTGGTCAATGTCGCCGGCCGTAAAGTGCACTTGTCGAAAGAGTCGGTAGCGGGTGTTGGTGCGCTTGGCCTCGCGCGTTTGCGTCGCGGCTGTTTCGTCGTTCGTCGGAATAGTTCCGGCAGGATAGGCGTCCGGCAGCGTTTGGAAACACCCTGTGGAGTAGGACGTGTCCAGCATCCTGCACGCGTCGTCACCGCCGGCCGCGTTTGTCAAGAGAAAGAAAGATGATTGAATGTTCACAAAACGGAAACACTCATTTTTCTTCTCGCTCGCTCTTGGGAAAGTCAAATTCGTCACGCGCATAGAAAGCCTGATGCGCTTTGTATGCCTCTCTTACATAGTAATATATCGAATATACCTGCGGACATTATCCTCACATACCTCCGAGCAGCCACTTGTTGAGGTAGGCACGCACGTCCTGGCTGACCTCCTCTGGCAGTTGCAACACATCCAACTTGGTCTTGAGCACCGACACGTCGTCGTCACCTGTCGGACCTGTTTCGACTTCCTCCGTGGCTGCTGCTACGGAAACGTCAGCGCTCGTTGCTGGTGAGTCAGTAACTTCTATCTCTTCCGTGACAGGAGGCACTTCGACATTTGCCAGTGGCGTGGTTTCTCCTTCCACCGTTTCCGAATCGGTGGACGCGGGCAGATCTTTGACCGTGTCAGTGATGGCGACGGGCACTTCTTCGGCTGACGCAGCGTGGTCCGTTATTTCCGGTGCATTTTCCTCCGTCGTATCCATTCCTCCTTCGGAAGGCGTTGTCGTCGTCGTCGTCGTCGTCACTGGAACGGGAAATGCTTCCAGACGGCTGAGCGTGTAGGTGATTTCACTGTCCTGCACGCCCAGCAGTTCCTTGAGAAAGTGCAGTTGATCAACCATGAGTTGCTGATCGGCACGCATCACAGCGACCTGACTCTGAAGACGTTCCACCACCGCAAGCAGGTTACGCACATTCTCCTCAATGACGGTGCGTGGCATGTAGGACGGACGCAGCGACGGGTCGCGCCCCTCCACCGAGTCGTCGTAAGCATACGTGGCGTGCGAAGCCGCCGGATCGGGCGGCACCGGCGCGCCGTCCGAGAGCAGAGCAGGCGCCGGGTGGACATTTTCAGAGACGTAGCGGTAAATGAGTGACATGCGTTCCCGTTCGTCCGCACAACCGCGCGTTCGGTGCTGCAGTTCGAGGAGTTGCGAGGGTCGCAACTGACGGAGCAAGTCGGGAATCGTCTGCGACTGTGCAACCACTTCTTCCTCCTCGTCCGCTGTCACCTCTTGCGTAACTTCTTCTCGTTCCACAGGCGACGACACGTTCGACGCTTCAGACGGTTGTTCTTGTTCGTCTCCCACTTCGTTCACGACCTCCGCTTCGTCCACTACTTCTTCGCCGACTTCGCCTCGCTCCATCATGTCTTGCACCGTGTCCGATTCGCTCCGGTCCGTAAATGTGGTCAAGTCGTCGTGTTCGTTTGCATCCGTCTCTGTTGTCGTTTCGGTCGTTTCCGGAACGTTGGTGACACTTTCGACGGTGTTCATGCTGACCTCAGATGCGACATGTTTTGTCGGTGTCGTCATGACCTGTTGCGCAAAGCGCATGAACGGGTTGTCCTGCACGATAGGCGCGGCAGGAACAGGAACAGAGGGAGGCGCAACCTCTTGCTGCGCAAACACGCCCACACGCCAATCGGCCGGCTGCGCCATGGCAGAGGAGGGAACGCAATACTGCTTCAACACATCGTCCAGGTTCGAAAAGCCCAACGTGCACATGACCAAAGACTCGTTTGACGCTGAGAGCACATGTCCTTAACGTAAACGGTGGTCTAGCGGCAGGACGACAGAGAGATAGACGATACCTTCACGATGACGCTAACAGACGTTGGCGCCTTTTTCTACATGCTCTGCGTGCGTCTATGGCTTCTCGCCGAACACCGACTCCCTTTTCCGCGCATCGCTCGACGCAACGTGGCACTGCGGTGCCTGCAGCCCTGGCACGTCTACCGCTGCACGACGACCTCTGCGACGCACCCACCACGCGACCACGATGACCACCCGAGCACGTGGTGAGATCGATCGCGATGATGCGTCGAAAAAAAATGTGTTAACGAGAAAAGAGATCGATTGAGGACAAGATGGCTGCTGTTACTCTCCGGCCCTGCAATCCGAACAGCGCCAAGGCCACCGACGGCCGCCATTTCTGCAACCAAGGCACCGGTCGATGGAATTTGTTGCCGTATTTCCGCGCCCACAATGTCCACGCGCGCGTCCGCGCCGCGGCAGCGCCAGCAGCACCAGCAACACCAGCAGCACCAGCAGCGCCAGCAGCGCCTGCGCGTGCTCGAAACTGCAATCAGAACACGCCCAAGGCCACGGATGGGCGTCACGTTTGCAACCCCGCTACCGGTCGATGGAACCTCTTGCCCGAGCACCGCACACGTTCCGCTGCACGCGGTGGTCGCGGCGGTGGTGCTCATCCACCGGCACGTGCCGCACGCAGTGGTCGTGGTGGCGGTGCCGCACGTGCTCCAACGCGTTCTACCGCCAATCATCCCATCACTGCGCAACAACAGCGCCAGTGGAAGGATACGACGTGCAAGGAGTGGGAGTCCAAGTGTCCGAGTTCCGCCAACCTGGAGGGTGATGAGTGGTGCGAGGCGGCCATCCGAACGGGTCGTCATGCCCTGCGCACACCGGATTGGTCCTTCTGCACGTCGGTCGAAGAGATGCTCTCCCTCATTCACAGCGCCTTTACGGCCATGGACACGATCATCGGCGCCCCTCGTCTGGACATGCCGCGCGATCCCTACACGCGCCGCTACCTGCCCAAGGACTTTTACGAGAAGTTGCATCACGCCCTGGAAACCGGCGGCTTCACGCCCGCCCAAATCCAGGACTGGATCGCGCGCTACCCCGAGGTCTTTGTCTTTTTGTGCCAGACCATCCAGAACCCCGACGAACTCTTTACGGAAGAGTTTGCTCGCAAAGACAAGTACGCCAAGAACCGGATCGTGCGCGAAAAACTGGAACGCCCCTTCCACGCCATGATTGTCCGCATGGAGGTGCAGAACGGCGCCGTCGTTTGGCGCTTCGCCGGCGCGCCTTTTCGCACGCTGCGCGGACTCCGCCCGCCAACACGCGCATAAGTAAACAAATGAGAAAAGGAACATGTACGGCTGTGCAACGTCTATCGATATTCTCCGTGAAGAACAAATATCGATCGATTCCCACGGCAATGACCAAGTTCACCAAAGCAGCATTTGCCGCACAACCGTCGTTACGCGGCATTCGCTTCCTCGAACATGCAACGTCGTTTCGCAATTTGCAACGCATGGGAGGCGAGAGCGATTTGCACCTGCGACCGCGAAACCAGATTCGCAGTCCCACCAACATGACCGGTGGCGCGGGCGACCGCGTCTACTTTTCCATTGTGGCAAACCGAGACTTTCCCATCGCTGCCCAAGTCACTAACGCGCTGCTCCTCTTTGATCCCATCGCCGTGCTGGGCGACTTTTCCTTCTTTGTCAACCCGGACTGGCGACAGTACGGCGCGTTTGTGGACGGCTTCTCGCTGCCCAAGCAGGTTTTCCTCCAGAAGCAACAAACGCATTCCTGGTCCGACGCCGAAGTAGTCGTTCAAGGACGCATTCCGCTACGCAAGCCCTACCTCCGCTTCATCATCGTGTCGGAAGAGGATGCCCAGCGCGTCCCACCCACGCTGCTGCCCTTTGTTCGCACGGCACCCAAACTGTCCTTTCTCAAGAAGGAGTGAATCGAACAGGTTGTGTATACGTCGATGCAAAAATGAGAACGCTTCGGCAAAGCGTTGCTGTCATCACGATGGTCTTTTGAGGCGTTTCGCGCTCACGTCGATCCCATCACGTGCATGACGATTCCACAGATGATGAAACCGAGCGCAACGACGACAATCATGGCAGTTCGACGCTGCACGACGCCCATGTCGCGCGACTTGTCGCTCTTACTGGAGCACCTGCTACCGTACGACATCCTCTCGCACACTGCGCTGGGCACCACGTTTCGACGACGTAGGGTCTTGACGGTGCTGCTTCACATGGAACGAGCCGTTCCCACGTTTGTGCAGAGTCTCGTGGACATGAGTCCTGACGACATTTCCAAGGAGTGGTCGGATTGGAAATGCATGATTGGCCATGCCGACCACGCACGCACCATTCTCGAACGACAGATGACCGAAAAGTGGACGCGCGTGTTTGACGAAGCACGCGAGCATTTCGGCCATGACCCATCGATCCAGTTGGAAAAGTCGATGCATCCATGGCAGAAACAACGGCTGCGACGCGCGTTTGCGCGCCTCTCGCACGACATTCTTCGCGACGACTTTTACCTCCTCGTCCGCTTCACCGTGCGAGGATTCATCAACGACAAGATGCTCCTCAACGCCACCAAGAGCGTTCGACGCCTCTCCGACTGGGAAGTCGTCACGACGGAAGACACGGGCGGCGTCTCTACCCAGTTGCTGCAGCACCGACTCCTCCCCGATCCCCGCCACTTCCTCTACCGCGTCGAGCAACGGCATCATACCATTGGTTCGCATCTGTCCTGGGCCAACATCCTCGTGACGACTGGTCTCCACGCGGACGAGCAGCAACTCGGTCGCTTCCTCCGCCTCTGGCCACCCGACGTCGGCCCGCAGGCCCGACCCGTCGACGACGTGCGACGGTCGGCCATCGTTCAAGAGAACGTCGCCACGAGCAGCAACGCGCAAGAGATGAAAGACATGGACATGATTTGCACACGTTTCCATCACGTCATTCATCGGATCGATATCCGTGTGTAACACGCGTTAAAGGATTGTAGAAGGTTCAAAGAAAGCATGGAGCAGGAATGGAAAACGGCCCAACGGTGGGCGAATGTTCAGCGGCCGTATTCGGCACAGCAAGTTTGTCGTCTCCGTGGTTCTGTCAAGATTGCACACACGCTGGCCCAGATTGGCGCCGTCAAACTGTGGAACATGCTTCACGCACAAGATACGATCCATACCGCCGCCGCGCCATTCGTTGCCGCCCTCGGTGCCGTGACGGGCGGGCAGGCTGTGCAGCAAGTCAAGGCCGGATTGCGCGCCATCTACCTCTCTGGCTGGCAAGTCGCGGCCGACGCCAACACGAGCGGGGAAACGTATCCCGACCTGTCGCTCTACCCCATCGACGCCATGCCGGCGCTGTGCCGACGCGTCAACCGCGCCCTCTTGCGTGCCGACCACATCCAAACGCTCGCCATGGACGTGGACAAGTCGTGGACGGACTACCTCGTTCCTATCGTGGCGGACGCCGAGGCCGGATTCGGCGGGCCCTTGCACACGTTCGAGTTGGTGAAGGCGCTCATCGAAGCCGGTGCGGCGGCCGTTCATCTCGAAGACCGACTGGCCGCGGATGTCCTGGACGTGCCGACGGTCATCATTGCGCGCACGGACGCGCAGGCGGCGTCTCTGCTCACGGCGGACAGTGATCCGAACGACCACGCCTTTCTCACCGGCGAGCGCACATCCGACGGCTTTTACCGCATCCGCAACGGTCTCGACCTCGCCGTGGCCCGCGCGCTCGCCTATGCACCTTACGCCGACGTCCTCTGGTGCGAGACGGACAAGCCGGACTTGACGTTTGCCGCGGCTTTTGCAAAAGCGGTGCACGCCCAGTTTCCCGGAAAGGCGCTGGCCTACAACTGCTCGCCCTCGTTCCGGTGGCGAAAACACTTGGACGATGACGAATTGGGCGAATTCCAGCTCCGTCTGGCGACCTTGGGCTACACGTTTCAATTCGTGACGCTCGCCGGCGTGCACACCGCCTGGTTCAGCATGTTTCAGCTCGCACGCGCCTACCGCACCGAGGGCATGCGCGCCTACGCCGACATGGTGCAAGAGCCCGAGTTGCAGGCGCGCGCAGACGGCTACACCTTTAGCGCGCATCAGCAAGAGGTGGGGAGCGCCTACTTTGACGAAATTACGCGCATTGTCAGCGAGGACGTCCAATCGTCGCTGACGAGCCTCCCTGGCTCCACGGAGCGCGCCGACTTTTCCTAGTTCGTCTCTGTCCATCGAAAGGCGTCGAGATACCATTGCAAGAGTTGCGCGCACAGGCGGCGCTCCGAGGCCTCGTCCGCAAAAACCGCCACCCACGCGTGGCAGTTGGCCACGATGCGTTGGCAGACGTGCGGGTGCGCCTCTGCCCAGCGGACACGCGCCTCCAGGTCCTCAAAGTCGTCGCGGACGGGCACGTAGTGCACCCAGGGTTGCAAACGGTCCTCCATGAACCAACTGGTAATGTGCGGCCGCGGCATGAACAGCACGCTGTCCGACGCCATGATCCACTTGAGATTCGTTGCCACGTCGTTGCCTTCGACGGACAAGATGTAGCGATACGCACACATGTCGGCCATCGTGAGCGTTGGTTTGGAGGAGGAGAAGATCGGTGACGGCGACGCCATTCCCACCAGTCCGACATCGACCAAGGGAGAACCGGCGTGCTGCCAACGGCGCACGAGCGTTTCGCGCGAGGCGCCCCGTGGCGGAATGTTGTTGCCAAAGCCGTATCCGGTCGCTTTGCCGCGCCACACGACACACGCCCTTTTCCGCGACCACGGCGTTGGAGGAACATGTTGCATGTCGAGCATGGGCGCAAAGTGGCGACGCGAGTTCAACTTGAAGAGAATAGACCCCAAGCCGCATTGCGCCACGTTCGAGGCCGCTGACGTCGACGCGCACGGATCCGTTTCGCCAATTCTCGTCTTGACGAGCACCGGTAGACCGAAGCGTTCCACGCGGTCTTTCGGACACCACACCACGACGCGATCGCTGCGATGGTAGGCGTCAGGGAGGGTGGACCATGCATTCGATAAATCATGAACGTAGGACCCGACCCACGCTGCTTGTGGGCGTTTCGTCAACATTGCGAGATTCACGACTTCCCACGGATCCTCTGGGTGTCGCGCGCGCAAGTCGGAGAGCCCGAGAGGGTTCGTGACGACATTGGTTGATAGTGAAAACAGGCCGTTGCTGTAGTAGGCCAGTCGGACACGGGGCGAGAGTGCACCCTCATGAACGCTAGGCAGCGGACACGGACATGGATATGCACACGGAAAAGAACGGCGTTTGCTTGGCTCGTCGTTGTCCTGCGGAACAAATCGTGGTAGAACGAGGATCGCGACGATACACAACAGGATGCACAAGAAAGGCGAGAACAAGGACCGTCGTTGCACCATACCGTTTCTTCTTTATCTATATCTATCCGACATCTCTACTTGACGTCTCAATCTCCATGTGTCTCTTATGTCGACCGAACGTGCTCGCGGAAGCGAAACTGATCGCCGAGCACCTTGGTAATGAACTCGTTGCACAAACGCTTCTTCCAACCCGACATGGGCGCGCCAATGAGCCATGCACGGTTCGGTGGCCGCGGGTGCACGCGCGCACCGTAGACGCACCACGTCGCCTCCCCCAAGCGGCCAATCTCGCGGCAATGCACGGTGCTGACCCTCAGACAAACCGCATCGTTCTCTGTGCAAGTTGGTGACAAGAGGATGTTGCACCACACGTCGAGGTCCGTCCATTCCATGTCCACGTTGCGCTTGTCGCTCAGCAGCGTGACCGTCTCGCGCATGAGCCAGTGCAGCGGGCATTGTAGCCACAGCGGCGGCGTGCGCGCCATGGACGACGACGTAATGTCGTAGCGCACATCCAAACGGATGGCATTCGGCGACCTGGGATACGTCATGACCCGTGGTTGCTCCGTTCTCGCATGACCATCGCGTTGCCGATCATACGCTTCGAGTCGCCACGCCACCTCTAGCCGTAAACGCTCCGTGGCGGACAGGTGCTGTTGCCAAATCTCGCGCACCAGCGCCTCGGGCAGCCGCAGGCAGAGTTGCAGCGCGTCCATCTGTTATGGATTTGTTTCTGTTTCGTAACATTCGTAACACGTGGAAACAGAAAAAGATGCGTGATTCACTCATTCATCGATTCATTCCGTTCGGAGAGCCATCGTGATGCGATCCTCGTTGCTTTGCTGTCGTCATGCATCACTTTTGCATCACTCTTGCATCACTCTTGCCTACCGATCCACTCGGTGAAAACGTCCATGGATTTTATTCCTTTTATGCGCTGTACGAGCAGGAGATCGCCGTTGCTCTCGCTTACATCGATGGACTGGGCTACGCTTTCGACCAACCCTCGCATCACCGACTACTCCTTTCGCGCCTGCGACGCGCTCGACGCCATGTCTGTGATCGAGGAGCAGGTGCAACGCAAGCATCTCGTCCGACTATACGACGCTCTCGCCAAGTGGTCGACTGTGGACGACTCGTTCTACCGCATGAGCAACTGGCAGCCTCATCGCCTCTGTTTGATGGCGTGTCTGGCCAAGCGGTGCAATCGACGCGACTGGGCCGCGCAGACGCATGCCCTGGTGCTCGACTGGCCGAGTCGTAGCGATTGCGACGCCGCGTGCACGTGCGGGTGGCACTCGCAGGACTACCACCACCGCGACGCCATTACCTACGTCGTCTACGGCTGGTGGGC
>RGVZ01000148.1 GCA_010029825.1 bacterium
TGCAGTCTAGGTGCTCTCGCTCAACAGGTGTGGCGAACTCATAGAGCTTGGGATCGACCTGCACACGTTCACCTCTTGGCCGTTGATCCGGTCACTTGGGAAGGGACGCGGCCCAATCGTGCGCCCCGATCCCGTACGTCACTGCGTCGGTGCAGGCTTGCACGTCGCTTTCGGATACCATGACGGCATCGGCGGGCAGGCTTGCAGGAACGCCGGGACCGCGACCTTCGGCGCTGGCAACGGCTCTGCCGGTCGAACTCGCAAAGGTGCCGCGCACCCGGTGAGTAAGCACATACTGATCAGCAGAGCGGCGAGCGTCCGCCAGCTTGGATTGAAAGGCTTGGTCGGCATTGTCTGCATTCCTTTTGTAGCGGGCCTCTGTGGCCTGTAGCGCGGCAACGGCCTTGGATTGGGCGGTGTATTGCATTTGTATATACAAAGCCCGGTCAGCGGCTCTCAGCGCCTTCTCTGCATGGTAGGCGTGTCGGTAGTGGTTTGCTGCCAGAGCAAGCCCCAGAAACGCCAGAGCGCCAAACAGGCCGATGCCCCATTTCCAGCGGGTGAGTAGAAGGCCGATCATTCCTTCACCTGCTGATGAGGGGCAAGGTAGCCAAGGAACCCGCCAAGGATCAGGCTGGCAATCTTCTCGATTGCGTCTTTGGAATCCGGCACCAGAGCAGTGGCCACCAGTGTCATGGCATAGACCACGATAATGGCGAGGATCATGGTTTGCAGGGTCGATAGCTTCATAGAATCCCCCATGTGATCAGAAAGAAGCTCATCACGATGATAGCGAGGTAGGTGGCGCATTCGGTGAGAGCGCGCTTGCGTTGCTCGGGGGTCATGCGTCAGGCGTCCCGTAAAGCAGGGCTTCAGCAACGCGGCGGCGCAGAAGGCCTCGCATCACGCGGCCATCATTCTTCGTCCAAAGCATGAAAGCGTCTTGCGCCCCGGCGTAGTCGCCTTCCTTGTGCTTCCGAAGAACCGTGGAGGTTTTGAACCCGCCTTCACCAGCGCCGATGTTGTAGGCCAGCGATACCATTGCAGCCATCTGGTGAGCGGTAGTAGGGGCTTCACCGATCAGCTTTGCGACCTTATCGCCAAATGCCGTAAGGTCGGTAAGAAACCGCTCATCCGCCTGTTCCTGTGTCCAGACAGTGCCAGGGCCAATGTCAGGGCTGGTCGAGCCCCAACCGATGGTCCACGGCTTGCCGTCCTTGCTGCCGGGATCGGGATAGGCCTTGAGCTTGCAGCCTTCAAACTGGTGCATCAGCTTCGTGGCGAGCGGTTGCCATGCGGTCACGGTGATCATCAGTGCCCCCCGAAAATCAGCGCGCCGAACTTGACAATCAGCCCGCCGATAAAGCCCGCGAACACCATCAGGGCACCTAGCGCACCCTTTCGCTTGTTCTCGGCCTGCTTGAGCGCCTCCACGTCCGTTTTTATCGCGCGAAGCTCGTCCTTGATGTCCTGAAAGCCCTGCGACACAACTTTCTCCAAGGCTTCCAAGCTGGCCTCCACGCGCCCCATGTCGCGGCTCAGGTCTGTGTGGTTGGGCTGGGTCACGACACGCGCACCGAGTTGATCACGCTCGAAAGCGTATTGGTGCCATCCGTCTCTTGGGTCACGCCAACCACGGAAACCTGCAATCGGTCACCAGCGGCGAAGGTCGTACCCGTTGCAGCAAAAGCATAGTCAGCAGCCGCGCCAGTGACAGTCAAAGCCGCCGTGGTCACAAGGTCTGCGCTCGATGTGCCATCCGATGCGATGCGATAGACCCGCGCTACCACCGTGCGGGTTCCCGCTGTGCCCGTCCCGGTCGTATTTGCGTTGATCGTGACGGTAATGTCGCGGCCTGGGATATACGTTGACGGTAGGGTAAAGTCGAAAACCGCCGTAGTCGTCTTGGTGTTGGCCTGCGCGTTTTCGCCTTGCAGAGAAATTGAAGTGCCGAGCGTGGCGAAAATCTTGTACTTGCCCGCCCCGCCAGTCGTATCAACCGGCGTGAAGTCGCTGTTGCGCGCATAGACCAGATGCCCCCGCAGCGCCGGAATGATGCCCGAATAGACCTCGGTCACTGTCATGCTGTTGACAGTGAAGTCAGTAACATTCGAGCCACCCGAAAGCATCCACGAATGTGAACTGCTAGTAGCGGTAAATGTCAGAGAGCCGTTACTGGTAATACCAGATGCCGTCGCAATGACAGTGCCGCCGCCATTCGGACCCCGAGCAAACATAGTGACGCCCGCCGCCCCAGTAACTGTGCGAGTGCCCCATGCAATGCGATAGGTCCGACCCGGCACCGTGCGCAGATTGCCATAAGCGCGTGCAAGGGTTGCCGTAGCACCCGCGATGCTGACGTTGTTGCCAGTGACCGTCAGTGTGCCGGTGTAGCCGGTTGGGATGCCCGTATCCCGGCTGTTAAACAGGTCAGTGACAAAACCGCCATTCGTCACCAGCGGGTCCAGTTCCCCCGGAACGGTGGAGACATGCACAATCTCGCGGTCAACGTAGAACGTCTTGCCGTTGTCAGCCCCCGCAGAATCGCCGCAAAGGAGATTGAGCGTGATGGTCTGGTCCGTGTCCAGAATCTGGATCATCGCAGTTGACCAGCGCCAGCCATCCCGCGCTGCCGAAGTCAGCCAGGATGTGAACACCCGGTTGCCGCCCGGATTGGTAACAGTGATTTGCGCGCGGCCTGTGTTGTTCGCCATGTTGGCCGGAACCCAGACACGCGCCTGATAGATCAGCCACCGCTTTTTGGCGAGCGAGAGGATGCTGGTGAGGTCAACCGACTTGATGGGGTTGGCACTCGCATTTGGCGTAATCGCCATGCTATAGATGCCAGTTTCAGTATAGCCCACCGACTTGGCAGGCGTGCAGTTGGTGAAGGAATGCCCGGTCGGTGTACTGCTGGTCCAATCGGTATAAGCGGGATTGGAAAGCAGGTTCTGCGCGATGCGGTTCAGAGGCCGATTGAGCGCGGGACCGCCTGCAACCTTGCGTTCGGCCAATGCTTCACCAAGCGCCGGGAGGGCGATGTTGACACCATCCGGGACTGCGGGGTGCAAGCCGCCGTTGCCATCCTGCGTGTAGTAGGCGAGGTCAATTGTACCGCCTTCACCGCCAATCGCGGGAGTATCAAGGTTGCCCAAAGCTTCGAACTTGGCCGAAACATCGATGATGCCAAGGCCCAATTCAGCCGCGACACGTCGCCAAGTCGCCTGCACCGACCGAGAGAAACCCAGATACCGCAGCCGAGGATTTTGCAGCGTGATGAATACGTCCGCCTGCGGATTGAGGTGCATCAGATTGCTGACGCTGGTCACCATGTGCGGATAGTAGTCAGCAGGTGTCTGCAGATAGCCAAGGTTGTGCCCTTGGTTGATAAGCATCAGGTCGTAGGACCGGCCTAGCGAAAGAACGTCCAGTTCCTTGGCACCTTGCGTCGTCGCAAACTCGGAACCGGGGATGGCGCAGTTATCGACGTAGATTGTGCGGCTTCCGGTGCCGGTCTGGATCGTGGTAGGCGACTGCCAGCCAGAGCCGTTGATATAGAGCCGATAGATGATCGTGTGCGTCGGAGCGGCAGGCGCGAGGTATTCCGAGACCCAGCGGTAAAGCGGCTCGCCGGTATCGTTCCACGTGCTGTCCGAGTTGATGAAGATCGCAAGGTCTTCTTGCCCTGCGCGGATTTTGCGCCAGAACGCCTGACCATGCGCCGCGTTGCCGTTGCGCGTCTGGGTAATCAGCGTTTGCAGGTTCTCGTTGGTGGGGGTGTTGATGAGCGCCGCGCCTTTGGTGGCCGTGGTGCTGGCGAGGTCCGCGACAACCTGCCCCATGTTGACCGAGCGATCTACGCGCGATTGCTGGACGCTGGACGCATTGAAGTAATACAGGTCGTATGTGCCTTCCGATATCCAGAAGTCATAATTCCCGGCGTCGTCAACCTTGGCGCGATTGTTCACGCCCGAAACACTCTGGATCAGCGTCCCCGCTTCATTGGCATAGATCGGGACAACAGTGCTTCCGGTGCGCGCCTCGACGTACCAACCCGGCAGCGCATCGCCCTTGGTGTTCGTGGAAAAGCCGAAATAATGATACATCGCTAATCCTTTCAGACGCCGATAGCGATCCAGGGCACCGAAGCTGTGAAGTCATCGGCGTTCCAGATTGTGAAATTGGAGAGTGTGTGCCCGACATAACCAGTATTCTGGTTGTCAGTATTCTGGCCATTTTTGGCGACTGCGGCGGGGACTGGCACCGCGAAAGTCGTAAAAGCGACGGGGAAAGTAACTGTTACAGAGCTATCTTGTGCGACAGTGGCGATGCCCCACTGAAGAAGCAGCCCGTTGGTAAGCTTGATGTAGCCGGGGGATGCGAACGAGTAAGAGCTTACCCCCAGCCCGCCGAGCGCCGTCAGAGCCGCACTAGCCGTAGTCGCGCCCGTCCCCCCTGACGCAATGGCAAGCGCACTGGAAAGGCCCGAAATGGTGCCGCCAGTGATCGCAACCGCATTCGCATTCTGCGTGGCGATGCTCCCCAAGCCCGCCGCAGAACGAATGCCCGCCGCCGTAGTCGCGCCGGTTCCGCCATTGACCACAGGGAGAGCGGTCGAACCTGCAAGGAAGGTCTGCAATCCGCTAGCAAACGTGCTGCGGATGATCGCCATGGCCGAACGAATGGCGTTATTTATGTTCGCCGGGGGACAGCCTTCGGCAATATTAATTCCATCGACGGTGCCATTAGAGCTGGCGGTCGTGGACCAGTCAAAAACAGAGGGCATGGGCGAGCCTCAAAGAAAAAGCCGCCCGGTGAGGAACGGCTTGGGGAATGGCGTAGGGTGTGGTATTTGGGCGGGATGTTATTTCACGCCATCCAAGTCATCATCGTCTCAGCCATGTTCACCGCAGGCCTGACGTTCTCACTGACCAGATTCGAGAAGCGGAACGACCGCCCCCCCGAATAGTCCGCCGCGCATACGGAAGTTTCCTTCCCGCGCCTTCTGTGCGGCTTGGCGCTGCATAAGCTCGCCGATGTAATCCAACAGCCCGGAGGGATTGGGGTTAAGCAGTTGCGCGGCTACATCGTTTGCACGAGTTTCTACCCCTTTGCGCAAGCCGAGTTTTGCGCGAACTCCCGCGAATTGCTTTGCCAACCTAATCAAGCCTGTAGGCGAAAGCCCACCACCCGTTGCAAGTTGCCCAGCCATTTCAGCCGCATTGCCTAGGCCGCTATCCATGAACGAAGCGTCGGCCTGCTGACGAGCAGCCGTGGGCGAACCGCCAAGGACTTCCCCACGCGTTTTCGCCATGTCACCCTCTAGGTTATAGAGGGTGCTGAACTTGTCGGCACCTTCGGGGAACAGCTGCCCCACACGCTGCTGTTGGTTGGTTGAACCATAAATCGAATTGTAAGGGTTGGTAGAGAGACGAGCCCGCCCAACCCTGTCAGCCATGCTTGTTGCGTATCCGCGTTGCATTTGTGGAAAAACGGTTTGTTCCGAAAACTGCGGCGGCAAGGCGCTGTCATATGCGCGCGCATTACCAAGGATCGCGTTAAAATCCCCGCTCGGCAAACGGTCTGAAGGCAGCACTTCGTACCCGGTTTTCAACCCCTCTGCCTGCTTGGCGAACTTGCTATAAGCGCCGCGCGCCTCTCCATAGGCCGGGTTGAACCGATCAATTTCACCGGCAAAGCGTTCCTGCGCCTGCTTCGCGATACGGCCACTATTGTTGAGCCGCCCCGTCAATTGATTGGTATAAGACGGGTTTTGCAGAATATCGTTCATCCCTCGATGGGTATAATCTAGCGCTTGCGTGGTGTAGCCAGAAGCATCGGCCACAGTGCCGCTCCGGGGGGCTTGGACCATGCCCATTTTGGCAGTGTCCAGATTAGCGCTGGCATCCCTCAGGGCCTGCTCTGCAGCTTGCACTTCCTTGGAAAAAGCACCCGGTGTAAGGCTCGCTGAGCGGCGAGCGACAGCATTCTGGTAAGCCTGATTTGCTTGGTCCCAAGCATCGCGAGCGACCGTGAGGCTGTCCATTTGCTTGACAGGAACCTTGTTCAGGACAGGGTTGCCCATTTCGTCGAGAGCGAAGCCAAGGCCGCGCGTGCTGCTCATGTCGTTTGCAATATCGCGGCTTGCCTTACCGAGTGCCTCGCGTCCGAACGGAGAAGACAAAGTGCCTTCAATGATTGGTGAAGTAATCGGCGGTGCCTGATACGCAGCGTGATATAGAGGCTGATAAATGGGTTTTCCGGCATTGATAAGTGCTGCGGACTCTTGGTCCAAAGAACCCGGAAATACTGGCGCGAGGTATTTGTTAATTCCTTCGCGCGCACGATCTGCCTGCCCCAGCGCGCGGGGTTCAAGGAACTGCTCTGCACTGGACCGTGCATCGGGGGAAATACGAGATTGCCTGCCCGCAAGATTACGTAGTTTCGGGTGAGCATCCGCTAAGGTGTACGGAAGGTTCAAGTCCGCAGCGGTCCGAAGCTTATCAGTCAGGCCGGGGAGTTGATCCATCTGCGGCAATACGCGCTCGCCCGGAGTGAACTGCGGCACATTTCCTGTAGGTTCAACGGTGTCGGGACGAACTTTGTTCAGAAGAGCCCGCGCATTGTTAGATAGCATCTGGCCCGCGTCGGTTTCAAAAAACTTGCGCGCCAACGGTGCAGCAATCTTGGCCCCCGCAAAGCCACCACCAGCGCCGAGAACGGCACCACCAATAGCTCCGCCAAGCCGATCTTGATTGTTCTCACCAGCACCATACGCCGCTCCATAGCCTGCGCCGGTAGCCATCGCGCCGGGAGTGGTGCGAAGCGCGGGGAGGGCCTTAGCGGCGACGCCGGGAGCCAGACGCCCAAGTGCTGCGCCGCCCAATAGACCTTGCGTAAGCGCGCCGACCGCCTCGCCGCCAAGATAGGATAGCGGGGCAACATCACTGATAGCGTTCTTGCCAAGATTGGCATAGTCGCGGCTAGCCTCGTAGCCGCCACCACCCGCCATTGAGTTGACCCGGCCAGTAAGTTCATCAAGCCCGCCGAAGGTCATGGCGTTGCCTGCGCCAATTCCGGCAGCGGTAACACCACGAGTGATACCGCCGATCGTGCCGGGGTCATCAAGCGACTGACCGAACATCTGGCCCGCTACACTACGTGTTCCGCTTTTACGGGGTAGCACGCCTGCAGGATTGCCCTTGCTACGGGAGTTGATGGCCTCTTGCCATGCCTTGGCATCCTGTAGGGTCGGCGTGTATCCATTTGCCTTGGCTGCGTTGAACAGGGCATTCAGGTCACCGCCATTGCGATAGGCGTCGCCTACCGCTTTGGCGAGCGCCATATCCTGCGGCGTGGAGTAGCTTTGTCCCTGCGCGTTGATCAACGGGGCGTTTGCATCCGAACCGGGAATGCGCCCCCCAGGAGGCGGGGCGTTGCCGCCACCATTGATAATGCCAAGAACCTGCTGGGCATGAGGATCAAGCACCTGCAAAGGCTGTGCGGTCGTGCCCATGCCTTTGGTGTACTGGTCGTTGATCGCATCGAGGCGTGAACGCAAAAGGTTGGCCATGTTCTTGATGGCTTCGCGCTTTTGTTCAAGCGATGCGTTCGGGCTAAGCTCTGTCAAATACCGCTGAATATCCGCTTCTGCGCCGCCAGACTGGCGATAAACCTGCGTCAACTCACCAGCAAGCGCACCTGCGGTCTGTTCATATTTGGTCGGTCCCGAAGAACCGGAACTGCGAGCAAACGCATTCTGAATTGCATTGACTGCGGTAGCGCCGGGGAAACCGCCATGCGAGGCGGTATTGTCGATCTGCCCATAAAGCTCGCCAAGGTGACCAATGGCAGTGTTGAGTGCCTTGATATTGGCGCTGGACTTGCCAGCAGTGAAGTCGCGGCGCGTGGCAGCGCGGGCGTTGTAGTTGATCGCGTCAAACTCGGGATCGTACTGCGACACCTGCGCAAGGCGCTGCTGCCAGTACGGCGAGGATGCAGCTTTGCCAGCGGGGAAGGCCATACGCCCCTCGGCCAGTGCCTTCACTTGAGCGGCTTCAGACGGCGGAAGCAACTTCAGAAAGTCAGGCCCCGTCACGTGCATCTGTTCAGGAGGGATACCGACTTGCGCGGCGGGGTCTTTCGGCGAGCCATCAGAGTTGTGGGTGGCGTTGTATTCAGCCGCTCGGCGCGCCTCTTCCTGCATCGCAATGCGCAAACGGGCATCTTCCCGCGCGCTATTCGCCTGCTTTTCGGGATCAGCGGGAAGCGTGAACACGCCGCCACGGCTTTGGGCGGGCGTGACGATAGGGTCATTATCCCACGGATTCTGCGGCATTAGCGCCCCCTTGCGGCCCGAAGATTGCGGGCAATGTAATTGCGTGTTTCAGCCGATGCTGCATTCAACCAGTTGTCGCCATGTTCAGTCATGGCTCGTTCAAGGTTTCCCGGCCCCCAATTGTAAGCCGCCCACATCTTGGCGAGGTCGCCGCCGTAACGGCTCTGCATGGCAGCACGATATTCCTTGCCAACCCGCACATCATCGGCAGGCGAACCGTTTGACGGGCGGATACCGAAGCCAGGAGCACGCGCGGTCGAAGGCATGACCTGCATCAACCCGCGTGCGCCAGCACTACTAACCGCGCTAGGATTGCCCGCGCTTTCACTCATCATTGTGATGTGGTCGAGATTAGCGAAACCCGCCCCCAGCGTTGCCGCTGGAGCCTCCTTTGGTGCGAATGTGGCCATCGGGGGTCATGTACTGCGCGCCGGGTGGCACTGCGTCGTATGAGGCTTGATCCATTACCTTGGGCACACCAGAAGCTTGACCGCCGCCAGAAAGTGCCGCGCCAAGCCCAGAACGCGGACCGCTGTATACGCGGTTGGGGCCAAGCGGCACAGTGACAACAGGATCGCCTTGGCTTTTCAGCCACTCATCCGCAGCCGCCTGCCCGAGATGTGAAACACGGAAAGCATAGTCGTTTGCCGTGTCATTGTTGATCGGCATCGGATTAGCGCGCTTGTAGTCATACAGCGCCATCTGCTGGGCCAGTTCCTGCTGCTGCTGAAGGGCTTGGCGCTTCAGGGCAGTGTCTTGCTGGCGCTGCTGAAGGACATTAGGTGTGTAGATCGGAGCCTGCCCGCTGGCGCTCAAAAGCGTGTCACCGATCAATCCAGCCACATCGGCAAGGCGCACGCCCGATCCAAACAGCCCGCCTTTCTTGACCGGTCCAGTATAGGCAGCAGCCTGCTCAATGCCCTGCGGACGGGTGCCGAAAAGGCCATCCCGCGCGGTCGGCATGGTCGATGCCTGAAGCGGGTTCATTGAACCAAAAAGCCCCATATCAGCCGCCTCCGTAGGTATAATTGGGATCGAAGAACGCCCCACCACCACCGCCACTCTTGCCGAACACAGAGCCTAGCCCGCCGCCGCCAAACAGAAGCGAGCCAAGCCCAAGGGCTGAGCCGAGGATTTGCCCAAGCCCGCCGCTTTGTTCATGCACGCTCTTTCCGTTGGTGTTCGTGTATTGGCCAAGCAATCCGCCCGTCGCGATAGCCCGCTTCGTCGCGTTGTCGGTCGAGAGGTTCGCCGCGCGGTCCGAAAGCCCCAGCACTGCCGCAAGGTTGCCGTTTTGCGCCGCCGATAGGCTCGGAGCCATGCCCGCCGCTTGCGCCTGACGGTTCTGGAAGTTGTTGTAATCCTGATAGCGAAGGCCCGCGTCATTCTTGGCGAGCTGGCCGGAAATGATCTTCGCCGCCACAGAGCCGCCAGCAAGCCCGCGCGTTCCAAGGGCTGCATTCGTGCCATTGGCCACATCAGCGTTGGAATACTTCAGCACGTTGTCCAAAAGGCCGTTCGGGCTGTATTCGCTGCCCAAGGTCCGCTGCACATACCCTTGTGCGGCCCCCAGCGTCGGATTGTTGGTGTAGTTCTGAAGCGCGGTCGGCATCAGGCCGGAAAGCTGGGCCTGAATGTTGTCAATGTTGCCCTGATTGCGATCAAAAGCACCCTGAAGGCCGCTGTTTGCGCCCAAAATCTGCTGCTCGTAGACCGGCTTCGTCGTCTGCTGTGACGTTGTGGTCGTTTTGCTGCCGGAAAGTCCCATCAGCCCAATTCCTTCACAATACGCAGCCTGTCAGGCGCGAAACCTCTTGTTTTCAGCACTTTTTGCCACCCCATGCGGCTCTCAATTGCCGCGACAGTCACGCCCAACTCGGTCCCGAGCGAGCAAACTTGGTCAATCAGGTCCAGAATCCCGTCCAGATCACCAGCGGCGAACAGCCCATGAAGCTCGGTCGCTCCGCCAGGATACCGCTTGGCCTCAAATCCGATGATCGCCGTCTCATTCATCAGCGTGGCAATGCGGCCTTCTGCAATCTCGGCCTCTACCCATTCAAACGGGTAAAACCGCTCGTCCAGAAGCCCCCGCACTTGCTGGCGGAAGCTGGCGGGGATCATGCCGCCGTATAACTCGATGACAGGCGGAATGTGCCCTGATTGACGCCGCCGCATTCATCTCGGGCGTGCTGGGCAGAAAGCCTGTGTCGCGCAGTGCCAAT
>RGVZ01000149.1 GCA_010029825.1 bacterium
GCTTGTCCCGCGCGTGTCCGTACGCCGCGTGGACAAACGGACGCATGCGGTAGAGCGCACAGCCGCCAAACGCCGAGCGCACAGACATGGGCTCGTGCTGCCGCTGCAAACGCGCCGTGATGCGGTCGTGGACATACCAATCGTGCAACTGCTTCTCGCCGCCGTCCGTCCAGTAGGTGCGAACTTGGTCGTGACCGACAAAGGCGAACGAGTCGTAGTAGCCATATCGACCCAGCAACGGATTCCACAACTGCCCGTTGGCGGCAACGACGTCCACCGACTCGTCCTCGTCCAACGTGTGGACGGCGTGGAGGAGACCGTCCTCAAACAGTGTGCCTTGCAAGTCCAGGTCGAGCACAATGACGTGGTCCCACTTGGCAAAGTGGCGGCTGATGTAGCGCACATACAAGTTCCGTAAAGTGCTCATCTTGCGGATACGCGTCACTTCGTTGCTCTTGTGTGTCGGATCGTCCGTTCGCGCAAGCACACCTTCCAACTGGCATTCGCTCTGGTTGGTCATGAACTCGCTGTCGCACAAGATGGTGACGTGCTCCGTGTCCTCGGCCGCCCACGCGAGCAGTTGGGCCCGCGTGCCGTCGGTCGAGTTGTTTTCCACAATGACGACGTGGTAGTCGGCAAACAGTGCACCCAGCGTTTCGACGCGCGTCCGAACGGCGCCGACGAGATGCGCCGCTTGACGCATGAGTCCGCAAAAGACGACACGACGCTTACGGCAATGCGTGCGCGCCTGCTCCACCGACGAAGCAAAGTCGTCCATCACCTGTGTCAAACGACCGTGCCACGCATCCTTGCTGTCAGGCGGCTTCTGCAGGAATCGGTCGAGAAAGAGTTGTTGCGACAAGACGTCCGAGGCGCGATGCAGACGCTCGTGCATCGCCATGTCGAGGTAGTAAACGAACGATCGGTAAGCGATCCCACACGTCTGCTGCAGACGTTCTTCCGGCGAAGGCACCGCTTCAAAGGCCTCTGTCGCCGTCAGACGATGCGGTCGAACGACAAGAGTGAGCAACGCAACGAGCAAGAGGAGACACCAAACACGCATCCGTCGTCGTTCCTTTTCTCTGGCCAGGAAAATGCCTCGCCATGCATTGTGGTGAATCACTGATTGACGAACGATTCATTATTCATCGTCTATCGAAACGGGATCATACTCGCTTTCCCACACCACCCACTCCGTGGGCGCCTCGAGCAGTTGATTCTTGCCGACGACGTGGACCTGCTCCTCATACCCTAACGTGTCGTCGATGAAGTAAAAGGTCAGTTCCTCCAAGCCGAGCAGCGCCGGCGTGTAGCGCTGCCGGTGCCAGTCGAGATTCGGTCCGAGATACGACAAGACATAGGTCGTCACGTCCCAACACGTGCCGTCCGCGCGCGATTCGGAAACGGCGAGCACGTCGACGGTCCGCGGGCCGCGCAGGCAAGGCAGACGCAAACGGTAGACGGACTCGTGGGGCCAGAGGACGTAGGCGACGTCTTGCACGGTCGAGCCGTCCCCCGCCGTCTGCTTCATCGTCACGGATGGCGCCGGCAACATCCACCACGAGGAAACGGCCGCCGTCGTCGGTTTGGACGTCGCGGCCGCCCAGTGCAGGATGCGAAAGAGAACGACGTGCAAGAAATACTTGACGACCAAGGCCGAGTGCGACACGGCACCTGCGATCGAACGATGCATGGCGGGCATGTTTCTTTCCTTGTCGTGCCGAGATCGTTTATATGGTCGATATCATCTGATCATCTTGTCGTAAAAGAGTTGCACCACTTCGACCGTCTTGCCAACCTCGTGCGTCGTCCAAAACCGAATCTCGTCATTCAACGCGTCCACGCGCCGCGTCCACTCCTCTTTCTTGCAAGGACGCACACGCACGTGTCCTATCGCTGTAGCGCCCCAGCAAGAAGGAACGCGCGTGCCGTCCTCGTTCGTGTAGTCATCCGGATTGAAGCGAATGACGACCAGAGGACGATGTCCCACGTCTTTGGACAGTTCCATCAAGCGTTTGTTGACGCAAGAAGGATCGTAGTCGCGGTGCTGGTATTCGTCAATCTCGACGACAATGACATGCGAGCCCATGTCGAGAAACAAGTCGGGTCGTCGTTTGGAGCATCCGTTCTCCACTTTCTTGTCGTGGATCCACGACACGTCTGGAAAGACGCTCTTGACGCGCTGCACAACGTCAATCTCCTTCGTCTTGTAGTTGCGAAAGACAGGCTTGTCCGCATTGGCCGGGTCGTGGATGAAGCAGCGCATGCAGTAGCCGTCGTAACGCTGCGAATTCACAATGGTCTCGCACCAACTCGACTTGCACAACCGTGACCCGCCGCAGGTCTTACACAGTTTCTTCAACTTGTCATGCTTGCAAAAGGCTGATCCATTGCAGTCGCGGCATAGCCGCTTCCACTTGTCGTGCTCGCAAAAGGCTGATCCACCGCATTCACGGCATTCCTGCTTCTGCTTACCGTGCTGGCAGATAGCGGATCCACCGCAGTCGCGGCAATGATGCTTTTGCTTGCCGTGCTGGCAGATAGCGGATCCACCGCAGTCGCGGCAATGCCGCTTCCGCTTGTCGTGTTTGCAAAAAGCGGATCCACCGCATTCGCGGCATTCCTGCTTCCGCTTCTTTCCGTGTGGGCATGTCATCTTGTCACGTCGTCTCTCCTTGCCGTCATTTCGCGGAGCAGACGCGTGCTCATTTTTGAGGCCCACAGGAACGAGAGAGGAGAGGTGCGTTCTCGTCTATCCAGGAAAGACAGCGACGACTTTTCGACAGCAAAGCAAAAGAGGATCGCAAGAGATGCGACAGAAGAACACGCGTGACAGAGTCGTCCCTATCCAGAAAGATGCTACAGCGCCTCGCATTATCAAAAAAATGTACCAGGATCTCGCTCAAAACGATTGGGGTGCGTTTACGTCCGAACGCTCCCTTCGTGTGGGCACCGATTGTTCGGGCATGGATGCGCCAATCGTTGCGTTACAGCAACTGAAGATTCCATTCTCGCACGAGTTTTCTTCAGAAATCGATCAGCACTGCGTCGCCACGATCCGAGCGAATTTCGCACCGAAGGTGCTCTTCGGAGACATGACCAAGCGGCGCATCCAGGACATTCCGGACATTGATTTATACGTGTGTGGCTTTCCTTGTCAACCCTTTTCGATGATCGGCAAACGAAAGGGCGTCGAGGATCCTCGTGGCACGCTGTTCTGGGAATGTTTGCGCGTGATTCGAAACAAAAAGCCCATGGTTTTTGTCTTGGAAAACGTTCGCGGACTGTTGTCGATCGATCGTGGAAACACGTTTCGGAATATTATGAACGCATTGGAAAGCATGCAAACCTACCGCACCGATTGGAAGATCTTGAATACATGCGATTACGGTATCCCGCAATCTCGAAAGCGCATCTTTATCGTCGGCATACGCAAGGACATGTGTCGTCGACCATTGCAGTGGCCTCGTCCCGTCACGTGCGCGCCCTTGGAACACTTTGTGGATTGGAGAGATGAGGGAAACGTGAAAACACTCCCCCACTTCGTGCAAGGCACTGCAGTTTTCCATGCCACGCAACGTTCCGTCGTGTTTGTGAACTTGAGCGACAAGCACAATGCGCATGTGAATGCCGACGTGCTATGTCCTTGCTTACTGACATGTGCGCACAATTACTACTGCGTGCCGATGAAACGGTACATGACGCCAACCGAAATGCGATGGCTGCAGGGTTTTCCCGCCGGGTTTGTCGATCCCAACAGCAAGTCAAGATCCCAACAACTCATCGCAAACACCATGTCGGTCAACGTCTTGGTCTTTCTATTCAAAAGTATCGCTCAAACGCTTCGATCAGATCCGGATGAAGACTAACCGTGCCGTCGGTATGACGCACCAACAGTTGGCCATACCCCGTCGACTTGCCAATCTTGGCTCGAAAGAGCGAGGTTGTGGAAATGCGCGTTTCAAACGAGGACCACATGCCGCGGATCTGAGCCTGGGTGTAACGACGACGAGGCTCCAGCATAAATTTGGCAATGCCGGTCGTGTTCTCGACTTTGTGTCTTCTTCGCGAGATACAACAAAGGGCTTCTGTGGATCATGAGCGCTCGTTCCATGCGTTTGCACGACCTTTACCGCGCCTTTATCCTCCCACACGTGCACGGCAACTGGCGCGTATACGTGTTTTACGGCGTCGTCATGGTCCTGGCGCAGCTTTGCCAGACGCTCGTCTTGCCGCGTCTGCTCGCGCACCTCATGCGTTTCCGCGAGGCGCCGGCGCTCACCGATCCCTCCTGGCTCGGCCTCGGCGCCCTCTCGCTCTTGACCGTTCTGTTGAACAGCGTCAAGGGCCGCATGGAGGCCTTGTTGCCCGTGCAGCACACCATCTGGATGCGTCGACGCCTCTTTGTCGAGTTTACAGAGTCTTTCCGTCAAGACCACCGCGGCGCCGTGCCCACCGGCGTCTTTCTCAGTCGCTTCCTCGTCGTCCCCCGCGAAATCCGCTACCTGTTTGAAAACTCGCTCGCGCTGCTGCCCGCCTTGCTCACCGTGCTCTTCCTCACCATCTACTTTGCGACCATTAGCGTCGCCTGCAGCGCCGTCTACATCGTTCTGCTGCTCCTCCTCGCGCTTTTTCTGCGGCACAGCCCGGCACGACGCCGCGCCGAGGCCGCCATGCGCACGCGCGCCCAACGCGGCGTCGACGCCAACCAAGTCGTCACCGAAGAGGTGGACAACGCGGAGCACATGTTTGCCCACGCGCAAGAGGACGCACGCGTCGTGCACGTGGACGAAAAGGAAGCCGACCTGTCGCGCGTGTGGACCGACGCCCAGCGACGCGTCGTGTCCTTCACCACGCAAATCCAAATGGCCGTCACGGTCATTTACTTTGCCATGATTGGCGCCTTTTTGCTGCACTTCCACCACAACCCCGCGCAACGACAGTCCTGGCCCGTCGTCTTTCTCACGCTCTCGTGGGCACAGAACAACCTGCTCAGCCTGTGCACCAAGACCGTCGGCATCCTCAACACCACAGCCACGGTCGACCTCTACTACGGCGCGCTTGCGTCCTCTTGCCCACCGGCTGCTCCATCCGCCGTTATGCCACCGTCCATCTTTCCCATCTCTTTAAATCGCGTTTCGCTTTCGTCGCCTGCCAAAATTTTGTTGGACAACTTTTCGCTGATCATTCACCCCAACGACCGCATCTTGCTCTCGGGTCCGAGCGGGTCCGGCAAGTCCACGCTCTTTGCCCTCCTCACGCGGCAACTCCGGCCAGAGAGCGGCAGCGTCCGCGTCAACGGCGTCGCACTCGACGCGGTTTCGGTGACGGACCTGCGGTCGCGCGTGCTCTACCTGCCGCAGTCGACGATGCTCTACGACGCGAGCGTCTACTTCAACATCTTGTGGCGCGCCCCGACCGAGGCGGACCGCCTCGCCGTCCGAGCGACGCTGCGGCAGTATGGCCTGACTGCACTGCTCCCGGAGGACATGTTGGAGCAGAGCGCGGGAACGC
The DNA here is from genome assembly GCA_010029825.1 of bacterium. Lineage (GTDB taxonomy): Bacteria > Bdellovibrionota_B > Oligoflexia > Oligoflexales > RGVZ01 > RGVZ01. The sequence goes on from RGVZ01000149.1 coordinate 5,515, forward strand.
TGGGAACGCGCTTGTCGCACGGCATGCGCAAGGTCATTCTCCTCTTGCGCACGCTGTGGCGCGTGACAGACCAGACGCAGTTGGTGCTCGTCGACGAGCCGTTTGCCAGCGTGGATCCGGAAACGCGCAGCCGCTTCGTCATGCCGCTGCTGCGTCAACTCGCCGACGGACGCGCGCTGGTCGTGTCGAACCACGTGCCGCTGACACAAAGTGACACGCGCTTCTTTACGCGGCAACTGACGACCGAGGCGTTTCGCGGCGGCGCGAAAAACTTGTCGGACGCGAAATGAAAAGAGAACATGAGCAAACATTCGATGTCCATATCGACCGGGAACAACCTGACGTTCCTTGCGTTATTGGTCAACCTCATCTTGTCCGCCTTCTTGTCCACCGCATGTCAGCGCGGCGCGAAACTGTCCACCCAAACCGATCACCAGGTCCTGGGCATTTCCGTCGCGGCCACCGTCGTCGCAGCGACACAGTTCATCTTCCTCTTTGTCAAGTACGGCAAGGCGGTGCCCGCGAACAAGTCTGTGCTGCTCGAGAATCAAACGCTGTTCCTCATTTCCTCGATCCTCTTGCTCGTGGCGTTTGCCACTGCGGGCCTGAAGGTTTTGGAAGTGCATCACCACTTCTTGACGGCCCTGTATTGCGCTATCGGTGTGGGCATCAACATTACGCTACTGACGCTATCGTCACAGAAACGTCGCGTCGCGTGAGCATCCGGTCCTCCACAAACACGTAGCGCACGGATCGCACGACGGCCATGGTGACGACGGTGCGTTGCACGCGCACACCCGTACCGCCGAAAGAGGGGAGGAAGCGGGTGTGCCGCCGCTGCACAATCTTGTCTCGCAGTCGACGCGATCTTGTCGCGAGAGCCGACGTAGAAGGACACGGTAGGTAAAAGACGTCCGTGACGGTGGGCCGTTTGCGATCCGTGATCCATCGGCGCACGCAAAAGGCGAGTTCGTGCTCCATCTCCACCAAAATGCGCGCCCGTTGCTGCGCCATGGACAAGATCAAGTGCAGCAAAACCTCCGGGCGACGATCGATGACATCCCACACGTGCATGACCCAAGACGGCGCTACGCGAAACGCAAAGGCAACGACGTCGCCAATGACTTCTGTGGGCAGTCGGAGCATCATCGCACATTCCTTCTGATCAGAATGAACAGAATGAACAGAATGTGCGATGCCTTGCGGCGAAGAAGCGCATGTCCGAATCATGTCGTTCGTCTCCTGACGTGCCATGATTGATAGACCTGTCGTCCAAACGCAGCACGTCAGTATGCCCAATGACGAATCGTTCAGCAAAGTCATCTAGTGCAGGTCCACGCATCACTTTTCATGTCGCGTACACATACGTTTCATGCAATGCAATGACAGACGATTCTTTATGAGGCCTTACAGCAAAGACATGTCCAGCGATACGAGACAAGGTGTCGCCGCACTGCTGATTGACGGTCGTGGGATCGACCGGTCGCTCATTACGCATACGCGCGACTCGTTTTTCCCGTTCCTTCCTTCATCGTGTCACCTTTACTTCGTCGTTGCTACGCCGGAGCAAGAAGCGGAGGCCAAAAGTGTCTACGACGAGTTTCACCTGACACGTTCTCACGTGCACTTTGTCAACCTCCACACCATCTCGCAAGAGTCGCAGGTCGATCCGCCACTGCGCATGTCATGCGTGCAGGACTACAACCACGTCCTGCTCAGCACGTGCTTCTGGCAATTCTTTCTGCGGCGCGGGCATTCCTTTTGCCTGACGCTGCAATCGGACGTGGACATGTTCCGCGCCTTTTCCCCCGAACCCTTTCTCGAGATGCGCTACGTCGGTGCGCCCTGGCCGCGCTGGAGCGACAAGCCGGAGTGGGATCGCTACCGTGTCAACCGATGCAACATTGGCAACGGTGGCGTTTCCTGGCGGCACCTGCGCTCGTGCATCTATGTCCTTCGACAATATTTGGAAACGCTCGCCTACCGCAAGGCGCTCGCGCAAATGGGCGTGCAAGTGCAAGAAACGTGTGCCAAGTATGGCAGTCCACAGTGGAAAATTGTGGAGGACGTCTTTTTCTCGTGGGCGTTGGAGCAAATGACGGACTTGTACACGAGTGCCAAACGCGCGCCGTCGCTGCGTATGCCCACACGGGTCGAGGCCTTTTCGTTCGCGCTGGAATCCGTGTGGCCCGAGAAGGACACGCTGGCACTCCTACCGTCCAGCTATCGCCCTATCTTTGGTCACCAACTATCGCGCTTCTTTCCGAAGCAGTGCGATGCATGGACGCGACGCGCTCGGATGCCGTATCGGTTCATCTTTGACCACGGCGTCCAGCACCACCGTAGCGGTTTCAACGCCATTACCGACGCCTTGTCCGCGTGGATGAACGCGGAGGACAATGACGACAGCGTGTCCTTCTTCGGCTATGCCGACACGGACATTCTCCACAAAAACAAGACATTGTACGGCCGACCGTGGGTGGGCATGTTCCACATGAACCGACTGCCTACGACGGCCAATGCGTGGCGTCAGGCCGCGAGTCTGCACTGCCTCACGAATCCCAGCATGGGCATTGTGCGCGCGTTTCAGAATTGTCGCGGCATCTTTGCGCTCAGTGAGGCCCACGCGGAAGAGGTTCGGGAAACGATCCGCGAATTAGAGGCCGGTGCCGAGTGTAACTTCAACATTCCCATCGACGTCCTTTACCTCCCCAACGCGCATCCCAAGACCTTTCGCCCCTTTTCCTTCTCCAACTTCATCGCCAAACCCCGTCTCGTGCACATTGGCTTCCAATACCGCCGACTGACCTCCATCTACCGCATTCGCGTGCCAAAAGACTTTCGCAAAATCACTCTCCACTTTGAGCACCCGCGACGCAACGAATTCCTCCAAGACGAGGTAGACCACTTTGGACCGCTCACGCCAGAGCAAGAGGCATCCGTCGAGTCGTGGTCCTTTCTCCGACCCGAGGAATACGACGAACTCCTCTCCTCCGCCGTCATCTTTCTCCATCTCTTTAACGCGTCGTCGAACAATACGGTGTGCGAGTGCTTGCTGAACGGCACGCCATTGGTGGTGAACCGTTTGCCGAGCCTGGAGGAGTACATGGGGCGCGACTATCCGCTCTTTTACGACCGTCTGCAGGACGTGGAGGCGTTGCTGAGCGACGCCTCGCGCATCTCGGCGGCGAGTGAGCACCTCCTGGCACGCAACTACCGCGAGCGCTTCTCCGCCGAGGTCTTTAAAAAGACGATCCTGGAGAGTCCCATCACCAAAGGCCTCGCGCACTAACGAAGAATGCCCACAGTAGACAAACAGTCGTCATCGACATGCCACCCAACCTCTGCCCACGGAGCAGCCTCGTATTCGCGCTCCTCGTGACGCTTCTCGCGGCCTCCGGCATCACCATCACTATCACCATTCCTTCTCCAGCGTCCATGGCGCATCGCGGGCGCCGTCGTGCTCTGCTGCGCGCAAGCGCTCGTGCTGCTCGCGTTCCTACGCTACGACGCTTTATGGGTCCTCATTGTCGCTCTCTCGCTGCTGGCGCTCTTGTGCGCGTGGACGGTGGTCGCTACGCTGTTTGCCTCGTCCCACACGCCGCGTCGACGCGCAGTCACGGCTGCGATCGCCGCCGTTAGCGCCAGCGTCCTCGGGCTGGCCGTCGTGCTCGTCGTTCTGGTATGGTCACCGTCGATGCAGACACCGTCGACGCCAGAGATTTCCATCTCGCCACGCTTTCAAAATTTTGTTCATGTCAATGTCGCCACCGGTACATTGACACTCCAAAACATGGATCGACGGAATCCGGACGCGCAAATCGTCATCGACAATCCGGGTTTGCTCGCCACGGAGATCATCGACAAGACAGCGGCGTTGTCACCACCGCTCACCGAGTGTATCCTCGACGCGGACAATTTGTTCCACGTCGATCAAGTCATGAAGCAGATGAATGCGTTGTGCGAACGACAGCGAAACGTTCGCATGCCACTCCGACAGGTAACGACGCTGGCCATCATCAACTGTCGCTACAACATCTTTCACGACGCGCGGATCGCCTCCATACCACCCGCGTTCACTACCTTGTCCTCCTTGCCTGCACTGGACATGTTGGCCGTCACGTTTCCCGATGATGGAACACGTCAAACGGACGCATACACACCCGTCAACGACATTGCCCTCCTGCATCATTGCCTTGTCAAGTCCTGGCCCACCCAGACGCGCATCACGACGGTCGACTGCTCGTACAACGCCACGATCATCGCAGCACTCGTCGACACATCGACGACCATGTTCCGTGAGGCGACGAAATACTTTGTCGACCTCGTTCACACGGTCTTGACGCGTCCCACCGTCACCTCGTTACTCTGGCAGCACTGCGCGTTTGGCGCGCTTTCACCACAGGACCTTCAAACGCTCGCACGGCTCTTTCATGATGCCATGAGCGGTGTTGGCCGGACGACACGAATAGAGATTGACTTGCGAGAAAACGAGTTGGAAGAATTTCAAAAGAACAATTGGACCGCCTCCATCGCGACAACAAATCCCAACATCGTGTTCGTTTTGTAAAGGCCACAAGAAACGGAAACATGACGAACAGGAACGACGAAACCACCCCCCTCTTCTCCATCACCTCGTGGGCCGGTCGGAATGGCCTGGTCGGACAATTGCTCGTGCCCATGGACACGGTGCCGAGTATGGCACCGAGTATGCCG
>RGVZ01000150.1 GCA_010029825.1 bacterium
GTAGAGCCGATGGTTAACCCTTCTTTCTGCTCTTTTTGATCCTCTTCACGGTCTCGGCGAGAGGTCCCACTTCGTCGGGTCGCTTCTTAGATCGTCCACTCTTTTTAGGCGGCTCCGCCACCAGCTCTGAAGAGAACATCGGGACGAACGAGGGAGGTTCAAGTGCGCTCTGGGCCTCCTGTTTTTTCAGTTCCTCTTCTTTCTTTGCGGCGAGGATTGCCGCCTTCGTCGCAACGAGGGAGTCGTAGGTTGATTTCAGCAGTTTTACGTTCCCGTCCAATGCGACCGCCTCGCCCTTCTTTACATTGTGCTGCGCGGTCTTATCTGTGAGGAACTTCTTCAGGACGTCGTGAGACTGCCCTGCGATCGACATGATCAACTGAGCCACTTCTGCCGTCATCTTGCCTTCTTTTACCTTCGCTGCGAGGTCTGCCTTGCTCTTGTCCATGAACTCCTTGTGGGTCCGGACGACCTCGTTCGCCGCGGCGACGCCACCCGCTGTCGCCGTCACTTCGATCTTCTTCTTCTCGAGGGCGTCGTCGGCCTTCACTCCGACCTCGTTGATGACTCGTAGGGAATGTTCGATATTGTCTATGTTGTTCATACCGATAAATATAACAAAAAAATTCGGGGGCCTCCGAAAAGGCCCCTGAACCGATCATGCGGCTACGCCGCTAGACCTGACCTAACTCACTTTGCGTTGTGGATAGCGATGAACAGACGATCGTCTTCCATCGTGGCCATCGTGAGCTTGATCTGGGTAGCGCTGTGAACGATGTAGTCTTCAGTGTAGGCTAGGCGAACACCGTTGAGGTACACGTCCATTGCGATCTTCTTTGATGCATCGTCGGCAAGAGCTGCCGTACGAAGCTCGCCGACGCTTGTGAAGCTGATCGCTGTGTTTGCTGCGACGGCGCCAGGCAGGAACGAATCCTGCTTGAAGTTACCGCCAGCGGCGACGATTGCACCGACGATGGAGTATCCTGGGAACTGAGCCATGAATGAATCATACTCAGCCGATCCCGACACGAAGGTGAGTGCTGTTGCGCCGTTACCAGCGAGGAGGAGGTCGTCAGCTGCGGTGACAGAAAGATCTGCTGTCGAGCTGAGCTCTGCACCAGCTGCAGTGGCTGCGAGAGAACCGCTGAGCGATCCTTCGGCACCACCGAGCTTGACCTCGCCCAACCAAGCTGCTGCGAGTTTCGCGCCCGCGAACACGTCGCTGTTGCCAGCGTCGACGTCGGCATCGGAGACGTTCATCGCGAGGACGAAGTCACCGGAAGCAGGCTTCGCGCCGAAGGCGAGGTCGTCGTATGCCTGGTCGCCGTGGAGAACGATACCACGCGGTGAGAGGTTCGACCCGCCGCCCACGTTGAGGTGGATGAGGGTGTCCTTCACCTTGAGGTTCTCGGTGTCGATGTAGGTCATCGAGCCCTGGATCGTGAGGTCGCCTGCGACCGTGAGGTCACCGGAGAACGACCCGCTGACTGCGCGGAACATGTCTCCCTTGACTTCCATGTTGTTGGCAACTTCGACGCTGTGATCGACGGTGTCGAGTGTCTTGAAGGTGAGGACCGTGGCCGCACCGCTGTCGAGGATGTCGTTGCCAGAGACCTGAAGGTCGCCCTTGACTTCGACGTCCGCGCCGCTGAGCTCGATCGCGTCAGCTGTGCTGGACTTGATCGTGTTGCCAGTGACCTGGAGGTCGCCGCTTGCTTCGACGAGGTCGCTGGTGAGGAGGAGCTTGCCTGCTGTGGCCGAGCTGATCGACATGCTGTTCGACATGGTGATGTCGCCGCCCTTGACCTCGAGGTCAGAGCTGATCTCGACAGAACCGGTGACGTAGAGCTTGGACTGGTCGAACCAGAGCTTCTCTTCGTCCTTGATGGATCCGTCTTCGTCGACGATGTAGAGACGCTTTGCAACGTCGCTGTCGATCTTCACTGCCGATGCAGAGAGTGTTCCGGCGACGTCGACGATTCCAGCGAAGTCAGCCTTGCCCGAGACGCTGAGAGCGCCGTCGATTGCTGCATCGCCGAGAAGACCGAAGGAGCCTGTCACTTCGAGTCGGTCGCCTGCGATTGTCATGCCACCAGCTGCGACGTTGAGGCCGTTGCTGATGTCGACTGACCCGGTGATCTGAAGCATGCTGCCGTCGAAGTACAGATCGCCTGAGTCCTGGATCTCGTTGTCTGAACCGACGAAGTAGAGGTGACCGACTGCGTCGCCGTCGATCTTTATTGCAGAAGCCGAGAGGGTGCCAGCAACGTCGACGATGTCGGCGAAGTCTGCCTTCTGGGCGACTGTCAGTGTGCCGGAGACCGCGAGGTCAGCAGCTGCGTAAACGTCTGCTGAGAAGTCAGCGACGCCACCAACGATGAGTGTGCCATCCACGTCTGCATTGCCCATGACGTGAGCGTCAGAGCCGAATGTTGCGGCACCATCGACAACGAGTGTCGACTCGAGGTGTGCTGCACCGGCGATGTCGAGGCCTGCCGAACCGGTGATGTCACCGTCGACGACGAGCGTGCTGTAAGCGTGGACTGCACCGTGGAGGTCAGAAGCTCCTGAAACATCGAGAGCACCATTGAGGTCTGCATCTCCAGCGAGCTGGAATCCTGCTGAGCCTGTGAGGTCGCCTGCAACGCTGACGTCGCCCTGGAATGCTGCGTTTGCGCCGTCCACGTGGACTGCTGCCCAGACGTCAGCGAGGTTCTGTGAACCGCTGAGAGCATCGTACCAACGATCGCCACCAATGATCTTGTTCAACTGTGAACGAAGAGCATTGAGGTCGTCTACGAGGGTCAGCTGCCCAGCGAGGGATTGCCCCGCTGCAAGGCCGTCGTCGTAAGAAAGTGAACCACTAATCTGTGATTGCTGAACGAATGTTCTTGCCATAACTTTGTCATCCTTTGTTGGAGTTTTGATCAAACTCTCGTTAAAATACTTGACGAGGATTATTCCACGTCGATTTAATTATAATTTGCGTTCGAATTTTGAGAAATCGCAAAAAATATTCTCCAAAATTGTTGATCATTTAATGCAAATCTGAACTTTTTTTAAATTCTTAGTACGATGATCTAAGAGAGGTTTTTGTGAGCGACAAAAGTGAAATCGAGATGCTGAAGATTGAAGTCGTCAATCTAAAGAATTTGCTTCGAGAGGTCTGTCCGGCACTAAAATCAGCTGTCGGCGCCGAGCTTGATTACGGAGATTACAGTGCTGCAGTTAAATTCAGGGATCTCAAGGTTAAGATTGAAAAAATTGTAGAAGGTATCTCGTTAGAAAAGAATTAGATGATTTTAGAATTACCCTTTAATGTTCTTAGTTACATTAGTGCGCTAAAAACAGAAACGCACAAATAAGAGGAAATAATGAACATAATTCGAGACGTTTCTGGGTTGTTGGAAAAAGTAGAGCTGCGTTACGAGCCGGTGGTGATTCGCGTCAATAAATTCGACGAAGAGACCGCGGTGAAGTTTTCGAGTCTGATGTCTGCGGCCCAGAGCACTGGGCAGAACATCGTCCCAGTCGTGATAGATTCTTATGGCGGTCAAGTTTACTCTCTCATGTCGATGATAGCGAATATCAAGGCATCTAAGATTCCAGTCGCGACGATCGTCGAAGGCAAGGCGATGTCGTGTGGCGCTTTGCTGTTTAGCTTTGGTGCTTCTGGGTATCGCTTCATGGACAAGCACGCGACGGTAATGATTCATGACGTCTCGAGTGGAGCTCGTGGGAAGATCGAAGAGATCAAGGCTGACGCCAAGGAAGGTGATCGATTGAACCAGACGCTGTACAGAGAGATGGCAGCGAACTGCGGAAAAGAACCAGAATTCTTCCTGAATCAAATCCACGATCGATCACACGCTGACTGGTATCTCGACGCCGAAGAGTGTCAATCTATTGGGCTTGCCAATCACCTCTGGGTTCCAAATTTGAAGGTGAAGATAGGTGTCACGTACTCGTTTGAGTGAGATGAGAAAGAAACGCGATCATGATGTCCATCTAAAACGCGGCGATCTTGTCCAGTGTGGCGAGGACATCATGATAGTGTTAGAAACATATTTTTGTCTCACTGCGCTGGACAACATCTCTAGAGTTCTTCACCCCACCTGCCAGGTATATGAGTACATTTCCGATGCCCTAGAGGTGGTGCAAAGAAATTCTGATAATTGATATGGTTGGTAACCGTGGACGATTATTTAAAACAATTCCTTGAGGTCGCTCTTGATCCTGAAGTTGGCCAACGTAAAGGTCAAAAGCTCATGAATAGCTTATATATTTCTTGCCCTTCTCTGTATTTCAGAATCGAAGAAGAGAGACCCGATCTCAATCCTTTCTATCGCGATGAAGATCTCTGGGAGACCGTGAAGTGGATCACAGAGAACTGGGGGAAGACCCGGTGAAAGCGGGAGATCTGGTGACCTTGATTCGTGGAATGGGCAGGATTCCAATATTGCAGCGAAAAGATTTTTACTCTGCCAACAACAGCGTCGTGACGAGAATAAACTGTTCTACCCTATGCCTGGTTCTCTCAGTAGAGACTACACAAGTTGACAAAGAGTCGTACGCAAGAGTGCTGACGACTGCTGGACATGTAGGGTGGGCCTATGTTCAAGACTTCTGCAAGGTATAAGACCCTAAACGCACGAATATGATCTAGCTATAGGCCGAATCGATCTTTTGTGACGTTGAAGTTGTTTAGGACTTCACCAGCGTCGAGCGGTCTCTCGTAGAATCTTATGATAGCAATCTTTCCTGGATAGTATCCACCAGTGGAGATATTACCTCCAACATTAAAATTACCTGTCGTGACTCCTTCATCACTGGTTCGCGCCGCTGAGATAGTGAGGTTTCCATTTCTGTAAAAATATGCAGTACCTGCATCCCAGACGCAAGTGTAATGATACCAGACTCCGCTTGTGTAAGGAGCAGGATCTTGTAGCTGTTGCTGGTAATCGACGTTAGCGACTACGATCCAGCTGTAAAGCCCGCCCCCGACAGTGAACCCTCTCCATCCGCCGCCCCCGTCGAACTTTATTACGTCTCCTGCACCTTGACCTCCTCCAAGGAGATGTTTGGCGACTAGTTCGATGGTGAAACCAGACCCCAGGCTGAGCGTGACGTTGCTCACAGAGCTCGTTGCGGTGCCATCATAGCTCACAGATCCGCCTCCGTCAACGTCCTGTGTCGTGTTGGTGAGAGTTAGATTATTCCCTCCCGCCAAATCGATCCAAGTGGATCCACCGTTGTAGGAAGAAGGGTTGCCCGCGTCATAGTGAAGAGCAAGTCCTCCTGGGGCTATTACCGGGCCCGTGTCAATATTCCTGGTAGTTAATCCGGGCCCAGTTCCGTGCATTCTAATTCTTTGGCCGTCTACATATCCCGGGCCTTTTCTCATTTTGATAAACATGTCGTCTCCCCTAATTCATTCGCAGGTTTTTGAACTGGTTCTTTCAATTTCAAATTAATCATTGTAGAATTTAGAGTCACTATATTCCGCAAAGAGGTGACAGACGCACTAAAATCCCCCAAGCACGTCTGCGATAACTTTCACATTTGTTCGACTTTCGTATCGTTATTCCTGTGTAACGTTCTCGCTTTCATCTAATTATCGCGTTATTGCTCTTGCGTGTCATATAGAGTGTAAAGATCAGCGATTTATGTGTATCCTGCACTTGATAGGCTACAATTATAGTTGTAGGTATAATATGAATCGATTCCTGTCATTTATTTTCTTTGCAGCAACAATCTTGATTTCTTCTGAAGTCAAGGCAGATGCACTCACCGCCAACGCCCAGGCTCCGGACGTCCTTCTCCTCATCGACACGTCTGGTTCGATGGCGTGGTCCCTCTCCGGCGGCACGGCAACCTACGATCCATCGGTCCCCGGAGCCACACAAAAGTCCCGCTGGTCCATCCTCGCCGAGGTCCTCACCGGGGGCATCAACAACCTCTACGTTTCCGGCATCACCTACGGATCCGGAAAGGCTGGGAAGAAGGGCAAATCCAAGCTCCAGAACGTATGCATCCCGATTGAAAACGATATCAACATCACGAAGGCCCTCTCCTCCACCGGCGCCTCAGGAACCACCGGGTTGTATGCCTGGCCCCAGGCGAACAGCGGCAACGCCAACAACGATCCCATCGGATTTCGGAAGGGAGACGGGACCGGGTGGTGCCAACAGGGGACCGGCGCCGGAAAGTGGGACCAGAACCCGGACGGGTTGATCGATTCATATTCCGACAGGATCCGTTTCGGAATGGCCACCTTCGATAACTGGTCCACACTCGACGTCGGGTCCACCAACGGAAGTTATTGGTGGTACAGTTCCACCGAAAACTGGAACTCCGGGGTCCACACGTCCTACGGTGGAACTTCCTACAACTTCGGTGGGTTTCTGTACTCAGGAAACGCATACGATCTCGGTTTCCTGGATTCCAGGGCACGACCCGCCTGGGGTAGGTTGATGGGTTTCGGTCCTCCCGTGTGGAACACCGCGGTTTCATCGCTCGGTTGCACATCGGTCTCCACCTGCACCAAGCTCCACAACGCCATGGTGCAACAGTCGGTCTTGGGGGCAGGGAGTTACGTGGGAGGTTCCACACCACTCGCGGCGATGATGAGGGATGCCTATGAGTTCATGTTGTTGGACACGACCTCCAAGGGAACCTATGTACCCCACGATTGGAGGGTGGACCTACGAGTCACCCCGGCGTTGTTCAACACCATCGGTCCACGAACCGATCCGGCGTTCCTGACCTGTAGAGGAGGTTCAGTCATCCTCATTACCGACGGAGAACCGACCTCGGACCTCTACGCCAGGATCTCCACCTATGCATCCCTCCTCCGGACGGGAGGAATCAAGACCTACGTGATCGGTGTGGGAATGCCTCAGGCCAAGTGGAAGAACGGTTCGGTGATCGAGACGAAGGACTGCCGTACCCTCACAGCCACGGATCTGGGCACAGGAAAGATGTGTGAAAGGACATCATCAACCTCTCTCATCTTCAAGTACGCGGAGTCTCCCTACAATGTCGCAGGCACCACACCGGACTTCATTAGGGGTTGTTGTAACCTTCTCGAGACCGCGGTCGCTGGAGGAACAACCAAGGCGTATTTCCCATCAAACCAGGCCGAGCTGAAGTCCCAGTTCGACGGAGTCCTGACGGGCATCGCGGGATCGTCCATCTCACGAACCACCCCTGTCTTCGCCGGTGTCACGAGCAACTACATTCAAGGAGGATCCACCCTCGCTCCCGCCTCCATGTTCGAACTCCGGACCTCCCTCGCCTTCGATTCGGCGGACCAACTGTGGCGCGGAAAACTCGACCGGGTCCGTTACGCATGTGATTCAACGGCGACTCCTCAGGTCCAGAATGTGGACCCGCTCAAGGGCGACATGTTCCACGAGAACCTGGACAAACAGCCCAGCACATTTCCCCGTAAGTTCTTCACAGTGGTCCCGACCGACGTGAAATACATCAATGGAACCCTTCGTCCCCCGTCTCCCGGAGGAGTTTCATCCGACGGTTTCGACAACCTGTTCGACAACATGGGACCAAAGGGAGACTTCGGCCGGTTGGGCGGAGGTTCCAGCAATGGACTCGACTCTCTCCAACTCCTCGCGGCGTGGAAACCCAGCATCGATTCATCTCTCTCGACCGGGTTGAACAACTCCGTGGACCTCCTCGGGGTACGACCGGACGAGTGCATCACCACCACGGGAACAACGAACCTCGAAGACTGCGCCACCCGAACCCTTCTGTGGTACGGGGGAGCCGACCTACCCGGTGGCATCACACCATCACGCCACAAGGGATCCACCATGTGTCAGGACACGGAGTGCAGTTCCATGGGAGCCATCTACCACTCATCACCCATCGTGGTACCTCCACCCCAGACCTTCGACTCCGACGACCAGAACTTCGGGAGGAACCGAACAGACGGCACCCAATCATTCACGGACAAGTACGGATACCGACCCACTATGGTCTACTCACAGACGGTGGATGGTCAACTCCACGCCTTCGTCCTCAACAAGAACCTGTGGTCAGGAAACGACCCCTACAACATCTCGGTTCCCAGCGTCGATTCGTTGAACAACAACGAACTCTGGTCCTTCGTTCCTCCCCTCCTCCTCCCGCGGATCAACGATAACTTCAACCTGAACTCACGCCTCATGGACGGTCAGGTCTCCTGGGCCAACGTGGTGTTCTCCAGACCATACGGAAACAATTCAGGAATATCCGCGGCCGATGTAACCAACTGGAATTATTCGACGATTATCGTCGGGTCAGGAGGGATCTCCTCCGCCGGGGGTTACTACTATGCGGTGGACGTGACGGACCCTCTCAATCCCAGGTTCCTGTGGCAGATGACCACGGCGGGTAACGATGACAACGGTGAACCCAACGATAACCTGTTCGGGAACTACACACCGGGTGCCGCAATCACCCACATCCGGTACAAGGACGGATCTTCAGGTTCAGAGAAGATCCTAGCCGTCGCTATCCTGCCCGGAGGTACCCAGAGCGACACGATTCCCACCACAGTCGCCAACCGAAGAAAAGATCCGACGACCTACTGGCAGGGAACCAATAGGGTTCCACGGTCACGAATCCGAGACTGGGGATTGGAGGTCCCGTCTCGTTCTCTGACCATCGTAGAGTTGTCTTCAGGGAGGATCCTCGGACGGATGGTGGGAGACATGTCGGACAACCCACGGGACTATGATTTCGACACCGACCTGACGAAGACGGGACTCAGTCCGTACGTCACCGTCCCGCCGGTCAACACGCCCTTCGACAGTCCGATCACGGGAATTCCTGTGCCGTACCCGAACGGAACCGGAGCGGTCGCCAGTCGGATCTACGTAGGAGACGCCGATGGGACGATGTGGAGGGTAGAACTGAGTGGTCCTCAACCTTCCGACTGGAAGGCCTTCATCGCCTTCGACCCGTACAACATTGGTTCATCTGGAAACTCCACCACGTCAGACGCCTGGATCTCCGCTGGTCCATCCAAGGGAAACAGGTTGTCCACCGTCCTCACACCTCCTACTGCGGACTCGGCCGCCCTCCTCGGACAACCCATCCAGACCGCAGACGTGATGTCCATCGACACCTTCGGTGACATCGTCCTCACCTTCTCGACGGGTGACCAGGAGAGTTTTGCCATCGAGGCGGACGGGATGTTGAACTACATGATCAGTGTGGTCGACAAGTACGACCCGACGAAACCGACTGAACCCAAGTTCCAGGTCGGCGTGACCCCCACCAACGGCGTAGAGATGGCATTCCTCGACGGCACCCGTGTCACAGGAAACCTGAACCTGTTCGACGGTCAGTTGTTCTTCAGTTACTTCGTCCCCGGTGAGGTCAACGCGTGTTCTACCGGACTCTCCGGGATCTGCGGGGTGAGGTATGTGGAGAAGGAATCCAACGGATCCCCGGTGGAACTACTGGACTTCGGCGGCACCACGGCCCTGGACGAGTGTCTCGACCTAACGGCAGGTTGGACGGTCTTCGGTATCTCCATCAACCAGGTGCCGTCCTGTGTATCCAGTCCCACCGGGTTCTCGGATCCATGGTTGGCAGGGAACTACTCCGCCATCACGCAATCCACGCTGGGGACCTACCAGTTGTCCTACCAGACGGGACAGTCAGGCACGGCCTCCAACGGATCTTCCACCAACACATCTAAGTTCACCCTTCCCACCCCCAAGGCAACGACACGAGTTAGAACTTGGGTGAGTCTCATTGAGTAAGTTTAATCAAACAATATTATATCGATTCATCAGGTACGTCTCGATCTCGCTCCTCGCCGCGGAGGGCAGCGTGCCGCTGAACACAAGAAATTCCGCCTGGGAAGAGTTGAACCACCAGACATCCTGCCACAGCGACCCGAGCCTCAGATGTGATGGATTTGAAGTGCCAGCCCCAACAAGAGTCGAGGGGCCTGACACGGATGACCCGTTGATCCAGGCCTCACATGAGTTCCCGGATGAACCGGTCCGCCCGGAACATGAGATCGAACGCCATATTGTAAACCGCTCCCGAGGTTGCAAAGCGGTTGTAGCCGTTCGGCACCGGGTACTGGTCGTAGGTGGCGAAGCCACCCCCTTCGATCGCCAGCATGCCGTGATTCCAGATGAGCCACCCGAGG
>RGVZ01000016.1 GCA_010029825.1 bacterium
AATAGGCCAACTTCGATTCCAAAGATGCTATTAAAATTAGACGTTTAATTCTCTTCCGAGTCAACCCGTCGAGTCTGGTTTTCCAAAGAAAAACTCACACCGCGAATGCGCGGGAAATGTCTAAAGATCAAATAAGCGTAATTGCGTCCAATAATACGAACGGGGCGGGTCCAGGGGAGTCCCGACGGGTGCGTCAAAAGTCTGACGGATTCTGACCGCTTTGACCGCAGGATTGACTTCGACAGGAAAGTCGTTGCCACGGTGAGAGTCAAAGCAGAACCCATCGCGCTTGAGATGATCATTGCGGTGACTTGACGCATTTTTGGCCTCCCCCGGCTACTATGGAATTCTGCTTTTTCACCGGAGGCGTCAAGTGACTCTTGCCAGGATCATTCTGTGGTTTGCCCTCTTTTTCCATGGCGGCCGCGCGCTTTGCGATCCCATCGAGGTCCGGAAGATCACCATCCAGGATATCGATGGCGGGATCCGCAGGAAAGTTTGGGGATCGGCGGACGAGGAAACCAGAACCGGACCCGGCGGCAAACAGATACGCGAGACCGTCTACAAGGACGCGCGCGGCGAGATTGTCCAGCGCGATGTCACGACGTTCGATCCCGCCAGCCTTGAGGTCAGCGCCTATCAGTTTGAGAACTTCGTATCGGGAGAACTGGTTTCCGTTGAGGCGTCAGGGGAAAAGGTCAGGATTCGGACCCGCGATCCAGGGGAAAACCAGGAGAAGACAGTCGAGACAAAATGGAAACCAGGCGCGGCGTTCGGCAAGCTTCTCGATCGCTGGATTGAGAAGAACCAGGCGACCCTCGCCAAAGGCGAATACGTCCCCGTCGAGCTCTACATTCCATCAAAGGCCGATTCGTATGGTTTCAGGCTTCGGTCCGACCAGGACGCGTCGAAGGAAAGCGAAGACATCTACGTCATGGAGGCCCGGAACTGGTTTATCCGCTTGTTCATCCCGCGGGTCGAATTCCAGTTTGAGAAATCCCCTCCACACCGGCTCAGGAGAATCATTGGTCCTTATCCTCTCCTGCACGAGACCGGGAATCAGGGCAAACAGGTGCTTTTCACCATTGACTGAGGAATCCGGTCACGCTGCCAATTGCCGGGGCTACTTCGCGCTGCCACCTTCGATGGTCCGGGCACTGTCGAGGAACTCGACGGGAACCGGAACGTCCGTATCGAAGTCAGCCACTGACTCAGCCTGTGGTAGCGCCGCGGTGGCGCCTTCGATCTTGGCCGGGTCCTTCTTTGGCTCTTCCTTGAAGGCTTTCCTCAAGTGGGCTGGAAGGTCTTGCTTCATGTCCACACCGACGATGCTCGAGACGCCGGGCTCCTGCATCGTGACACCGTAGAGGGTGTCCAGAACCTCCATCGTACGGCGGTTGTGGGTGATGATGATGAACTGGAACTGGTCCGACAACGCGTCAAGGACGCGGTTGTAACGACCGACGTTAGCCTCGTCGAGAGGCGCGTCCACTTCGTCAAGGAAGCAGAACGGAGTCGGCTTTGTCTTCAACAACGCGAAGATCAGCGAGATGGCCGTCAGTGCCTTCTCACCACCCGAGAACAGGTTCATGTTCTGCTGCTTCTTGCCCGGCAGGCGAACCATGATCTCGACGCCGCCGTTCAGCGGATCTTCGGGGTTGGTCAATTCAAGATGCCCTTCCCCGTTCGGAAACAGGATCGGGAAAAGCTGGCCGAATTCGCGGTTGATGATCTGGAAAGTCGCCAGGAACTTGTCCTTGGAGGAGACCTCGATCTCGCCGATGGCCTCATTCAGCAACGCGATACTGGAGTTGATCTCGTCTTGCTGCGTCTTGATGAAGGTTTCCCTTGTTGTCAGTTCCTCGAACTCCTGAAGGGCCATCATGTTGATCGGCCCAAGGGAGTCGATGCGGCCGCGAAGGCTGCCGACGCTGCGCGCGGCCTTGTCGGCATCGAATTCCGCGTCATAAGTGAATTCGTATGTAGCGATGTCAATCTGGTATTTTTCCTGCGACTGCGCGGTGACGCTGCTGATGGCCATCGTCGCGCGCTCGATCTGCACGTTCTTGTCGGCGAGGCTCTTCTGGACTTTGGCCTGATGGTCGCGACACTCCTTGAGGCGTGAATCGATCACGCGCAATTCCTCGTGGATGCCGGCCTGCGCCTCGCGCTTGGCGGCCACGGTCTCGTCGAGCGTGGCGCGCTGCCCGATCAATCCCTCAATCCGGTTTTGCGAATGCTCAAGCAGGTTTTTCGCCGACTCGATGTCACTTTGCAACGCGGCCTGCTCTTCATAGCGGCGGCTGAGTTTGTTTTGCAGGAGTTCCTGTTGCGCGTGCGCATGGGTAAAGCTCTGACGCAGGGCTGTCGCCCGGGATTCGGACTTGGCCAGGTCGACTTGCCTTTGCTGGTTCTGGCGGAAGACTTCCTCGCGGCGTTCCTCAAGGCCAGAGGCCTCATCACGGATATTCGCCAATTCCCGCTCACCATTGCGCAACTCTTCCTCAAGGGACGTCCGTGAGGATTCCAGGTTGGCCAATTCCTCGCGGAACTGTGCGTCCTGGAGTTCCAGGTCCGCCATCGTCTGTTCTTGTGACGCGAGCAGCTCTTGCTTGTGAGTCGCGACCTGCTGCGCGGACTGGAGTTCGGACATGATGGCAAGGACGCTGGCATTCTGCTGCTGCAGGCGTCCATCGATCCCGGTAACGACAGCCCGGTCTTCGTTTATGCGAAGCTCAAGCTCATCAATGGCGGACTGCGCCCGGGCCAGATCGGCCTCAATTTCTTTGAGGCTCTTTGCCAGGGCTTCCTGTTCTGACTTCCGGCTCAGGACACTGGCACCGCCGCGCCCACTGACCAGGAAATCGTCCTCGCCCGTGATGCAAAGGCCCTGCGCCGTGAAAGCGATCACGCCGTTTGGCATGCCTTTCAAGGCGGCGTCGTCCATCGCCAGGGCTGGGACGAAGTAGAGGCGCGAGAGTAGTGCCTCGAGGCCTCCCCGCGCCGGAGAGTCAAGGCCCTGCCTGGAATCAATGCGCAGGAATTCCGTCATCGGGACGGCGTCAAAATGATCCGCCCACGACTGCACCCGGGTTCCGAAGCTGCTGTCAGAACGCAACGATACCGAGCGACCCAGCAGGGTCACAGGCAGCGGCGTCACTTCGGCCTTGGATG
The DNA here is from genome assembly GCA_010029825.1 of bacterium. Taxonomy (GTDB): domain Bacteria; phylum Bdellovibrionota_B; class Oligoflexia; order Oligoflexales; family RGVZ01; genus RGVZ01. The sequence continues at coordinate 3,175 of RGVZ01000016.1, forward strand.
CCGCACGGACAACCTGATTCAGGCCATCAACGCTGGTGATGACGATGCGTTCCGACCAGCGTTCAAATGCCTGGGCGGCCGGCTTGGGAAGCTCCTGTGAATTGGCGTCCCACGCGATTTGCTCCGCGAACAGGCCGGGGACTTGATTGCGCTCAACTGTGCCGGTCTCAAAGAGTTTTTGCAGAGAAGAAGCCGCGTCAGTCGCCCCCTGCTCGTCGAGTTCCTGCAGCGAGGCCAGTCGCGCGCGCGACTCGTGGTACTTTTCGCGCAGCGTATCGCGAGTGGCGCTGGCTTGCTTCATTTGCGCGTAACGGGCCGCGACGGCCGCCTCGCGCGCGTGCTTTTCCCGGATCTCTACGTCGAGGCCTTCTTGTTGGCCTGCCGCCTTCTCACGCGCCGACTCAAAACACGCGAGTGCTTGCGCGACATCGTCCCGCAGGTTCTGACGCCGGATCTTCTCGCCTTCGATCAGTTTCTCCACCCGCGCGATCTCGCGCTGGGCGCTCTCGGCGCGGACCTTGTTGCTGTCGATCAGTCGGGTCAGGTTGCGGATCTCGTCCTCGCCTTCCTCGATCTTGGCTCGGAAGACCTGCGCGGACTCATCGACCGTGTCGACTTCATTCTGGAAGTCCTCAAGCTGGCGATGGAGTTCAGTCGCCGATTTCTCGGCGGCGGAGAGTTCAAACGCCGCGCCGTCCACCTGGGCTTCGATGACTTTCAAGTTGGCGGAGTCTTCCTCGATCTCGCGGCTGATATCACGCAGGCGGTTCGCGCCGCTCTCCATGCGTGTTCGCGCATTGCCAACCGCGGATTCCGCCCGGGCGATCTCTTCGCGGATGGATGAGATCTGTTCAACGACGGCCGCCAGTTCGGGGTCGGCCTCGGCCAACTGGTGCTGAAGTTCCTCATAGCGGGCTTCATATTGTGAAACCGCGGCGAGGAATTCAGCCTCCTTGGTTGTCTGCTCGCCGAGGGCCGCCTGGGCCTCGTCAAGCTTGTTCTTGAACAGGGTGAAATTGTGCGCGAGGAGCAACAGTTCCTCGTCACGCAACCTGTTGCTCATCTCCTGCCACTTTTGGGCCTTCTGGACTTGTTCCTCGAGGCTGGTCTTTTGGCGTTCGATCTCCGACAGGATGTCCGCCACGCGCGACAGGTTGAGATTGGTCGCCTCAAGTCGTTTTTGGGCCTCAATCTTGCGCTGTTTGTAGAGGAGAGTCCCGGCGGCTTCCTCGAGGATCTCTCGAACGTCTTCCGGTTTCGCGTTGAGGATCCGGTCAACTTGACCTTGCTGGATCATCGAGTAGCTGCGGCCACCGAGGCCGGTCATCGCGAAGAATCCGACGATGTCCTTGAGGCGGCAGGGCTTGCGGTTGATCAGGTACTCGCGCTGGCCGTCCGCGTACAAGCGACGAGTGAGCGTGATCTCAGTTTCATGACGGTATTCCGGGGGGCAGATGCTGGCGCCTTCAGTGTTGTCGAAAGTCAGGGAGACTTCCGCCATCGACATCATTTTACGGCGTTCAGATCCGGCAAAAATGATGTCTGTGGCTTTTTCACCACGCAGGTTCTTGGCATTTTGCTCGCCCATGACCCAACGGACGGCATCGATGATGTTGCTTTTTCCTGACCCGTTCGGGCCGACGACCCCAGTGATCCCGCGGTCGAAAGTCAGGCTGATTTTGTCAGCAAAGGACTTGAAGCCCTGAACGGTGATTCGTTTTAGGTGCATAGGTCACTGCCACAACGATTATTGAATGATCAATCGCTCGTTTATAGCAGTCCCGGGCAGAACATCAAACAGAATAACCTTGTTGCCGTAGAAGGAGCACACAGCCGCCCGGCCGGTCGATGTCGCGGCAATCTGGAAGAACGAGCTGTACGGGTCCGAACTGCCGACCTCGGCGCTCCAATAGTCGCGACCAAGGGATTTGGCGGCGACGCCAAAGTAAACTTGAGACCGCGTCCAGTTCACTAAGTCTCTGAAATGATTAACAAAAAGTATCTTCTCGCCATTGACCCGCCGGACTTCGATGTCGCCTGGATAGTGCAGGCCCTTCGTGTGATCCTCGGCGCCCCGACCGTAAACCCGCTCAAATTTGAGGTATGTGCTCGTGAACGGAACTTTCCCGTCAGTCCCGACCCTGGGGTCTCCAGTGATGGCAACCCTCAACACATCGTTTGCCTGAGGGGAACCCAAGCCTGTCACCGGGTCGACATGGCCACGGTGGCTCAGGTAGAAGGCGGCTCCGTCGTCAGGGTCCGGGGCGGCGCCAAAGAAATTGGTTCTGTAATAGCGTCTGGTCGCCGTGGTCGATGTCAAACCAGCATCAGAGTCAGGCACGCCCGCGAAACCGTCCGGGTTGAAGTATGTCCAGCGGAACTCGTTCGCGACTTCTGCCGTTTTCGAGTCGCGGAATGGAAAGGGCTCTGGCGAGGCGGCGCGTTCCGCGGCCAGATCGTACACGATGAACTGGTAGATGTGACGCTGGTTCAAATTGGACCGGGCACGACGGGTGCGTTCGTACTCGTCCGGAATTTCGTTCGGAACGCTGGTTTCAGTTCCGTCTGCCGCGTAGGTCAATGCGTCATCAAGGTCCAGGTCCATCCAGGTTTGTGCCGCAAAATCAGTCGGGAACGCGAACAGCAACTCATTGACCGGATCAAGGTGCATGGCCCGGCGTGCCGTCCCGTAAGAACGGACGAGTTTGACGCTGCTCTGGGCGCGGTCGCCGGCGAGGGTCCCGATCAGGAGGCCGCCGGCGTCACCCGCGTTGTCACAGGCGATCGCGAAGTACTGGTAACCGGGGCTCATCACAGTGTTCAGCGGGCTGCACGGCAGGTCGATACGCGTCACTTCCCGCGGGGATCCGGGATTGGAGACGTCGTACAGGATGGCTTCAGCCGCGCGGCTGGTGCCATCTGCGTCAAACGTGACCAGCATGTCATTGCCGGCAATGGAAATGTTCCGGCCCAGCCTGGGAACGGGGAGGGCTGTGACTTTGTTCCCGTCCATATCGACCACCAGAATCGATCCGGCGTTGTAGGTGCGGTCGAAGTCCGCGCTCAGAACGTAGAAGTAACTTTCTCCGGGGGCCGTTGCCACGTCGACCGGGCTCGCCAGGCTGTCGCCGAGCGGCGGAAATGACTCCTCGCGTTTGCAAGCCGTGGTGCCGGAGATGACTCCCGCAATCAAGGTGGCGAGCGACATGATTGCGGCGAACATGCTGGTTTTACGGGTAATTGGCATGCGGCGAGGATGTCATGGCATGACATTTTCGGCAAACCATAAATTTGCTTTTGACGGGGGCGAATCTTTACGGTTATCCCAGTTGAAGGAAAGCCTTGAGCCACCTGTTTCTGGAGGAAGTAACAAATGGCATCCCTGAACCGCGTCCTGATCATCGGCAACCTCGGTCAAGACCCTGAGCTCCGCTATACCCCAAACCAGGTTGCGGTCGCGACCTTGAGTGTCGCCACGACTGACTACCGGCCGGGCGCGGATGGCCAGCGTCAGGAAGTGACCGAGTGGCACCGTGTTGTCGTGTGGAACAAGCAGGCTGAGAATTGCGCCAAGTATCTTGCCAAGGGGCGCACGGTATTTGTCGAAGGCAAGTTGCAAACCCGTTCGTGGGAAGACAAGAACGGACAGAAACGCTACACCACCGAGATCGTGGCGCAGAACGTGCAGTTCCTTGGCGGCGCCGGCGGCTCGCAGTCGCGTGAGCGCGGTGAAATGGGTGCGGCTCCATCCACCAGCCAGGGCGGTCAATCGGAAGTGAGCGGCAGCCAGCCGGGAGCGGGCGGCGCGTACGATCCAACCCTCGATGACATTCCATTTTGAATTCGACACAGGCAGGTGACTTTTGGGCGCGAAATCAAAGTGGTTCTACGACGACTCGATAGTCGCCTGTGGTTCTGACGGCCTCGTCATCCGTAATTTCTATTTCCCGTCCGGGCGCTCACGCAAGATCGCCTGGACGGAAATCCGTTCCGCCAAAAGAAAACGACTCACAATACTCACCGGCAAATGGCGAGTCTGGGGCATGGATCTGCAGCGGATCTGGTATCACCTGGACTTCTTGAGGCCATTGAAAAAAGAAGCCATCGTCATCGACGCGGGTGGACTTGTTAAAATCGGCGTGACACCCAAGAATCTCGACAAGGTCCTGACGATCATCAAGCAGCGGACAACCAGATGACGGGGCAGTCGTCATCCTGAGAGTGACGGGGCAGTCGTCATCCTGAGGCCCGAAGGGCCGAAGGATCCTCTCTTCCCCGCTCCCTTCTCAGAACCGGAAGCCAAGCCCACCCGTCAGCGCGAAGAAGTTGTCAAAGCCCGATCTGGTCCCGAGCAACAGGTAGTTGCGCAATTCCAGGCGTGCATGAAGATTTTTCGTGAAGTGGTATTTCTGGCCAACCGCGAAGGTTCCCTGGATTGACGTCAGGGATTCCGCGTCCGGGCGTCCATCGACACCGTACAGTCCGGTCTCCGATGCGGCCGCACCAGGATTTCCCGTCCTGACGGCTGGGTCCGTGTTGAAAGTTCCGCGGTTGGCGCGTTCGGTACCTTTCAGCCTGGTTTGTTGGGGCCAGTTTGTGGACATCGCGAGTCCACCGCCGGCAAGGACATAGAGGTCGAAGTGTGACACCGCGCGAAGAAGGATGATCTGCTTGCCATAAACCGGATTCCAGATCGCGTGGGCGCCAAGGATCATGTCAGTCTGCCGGATCGGGACATAGGCTGGCCCGAAGTTGGCGCGTCCTGTGAGATCGCTGCCGTCCCCGCATTCCGCCCCGACGACATTTTCAGGGTCGTTGTAAAAAGACTCAAGGCACTTGCGCTCTGGCTTGTCTGAGTTGGAGGCCACCAACGCCTCGACGCCAAGTCCCCACTCTTCCGACCAGAAGTAATTCGCGCCAGCCCCAAACAGCAGTGAGTTGACGTAGGACTGATTGAGGATCAGGCCGCCCGTCCCCTCGATCTCGATTCTGGCCTTCTTGGGATAAGTCTTCCGCAGGACGACCTCGGTCCCTTCACTGGCGCGCTGGTACTCGCCGCTGGTTGCCGCGAGCCCATCTCCCGTCCAGGCGACTGAAAGTGCCGTCGTGGCGAAAGCCGCGAAGGATTGAGCCGTGAATGCCTTCAGGGCGCGCTTGATCATCGTCGATCGCCTTACAACGTTGGCCGTCCTGGACGCTAATTCATGGCCGTTAATTCACTGCCGCTTACTTGCTGGCCAGATCCACGAACGTCTGCTGGATCTCGTTGAGACGCGCCGCGGCCGCCATTTTCAGCGCCGGCAAGTCGCTCTCAGCGCAACCCTTTGCCCGTTCATCCCGGACCGAAACATAAAATTTGATTTTTGGCTCGGTTCCGGACGGACGGACACTGACCTTGGATCCATCGTCCAGCTCAAATTGTAGCACGTCGGACTTTGGCAGGGTGAGTTTGGCGGTTTCTTTTGGTCCCGAGGCATCGACCGCAAGTTCCCGACCTTCCTCGTAATCCCTGATGATTTTGACGGTACTGCCAGCCAGCTTGAGTGGCGGATCATTGCGAAGTCCAGCCATCATGGCCTTGATACGGGCCTCGCCCGTCTGGCCCGGCAGAGTGATCGTGTGCAGGACTTCCTGATAGAGTCCGTGACGGATGAACAAACGGTCCAGCACCTGTGACATGGTCAGGCCCTGGCTCTTGTACCAGCAGACCATCTCGGCCGCGATGCAGCACGCGGCAACGGCGTCCTTGTCCCTGACAAAGTGATCCATCAGGAAGCCGTAACTTTCCTCGCCGCCGCACACGTAATTCCTTCGCGGCTGAAGAGACCCGTTCTCGTACGATTCAATGCGGTCGCATATCCACTTGAATCCGGTCAGGGTCTCCTCGCAACGGGCTCCGTAATGGCGCGCGATGTCGGCTTGCAAATCCGTCGTGACCACAGTCTTGATGACCAGTGGATTCACTGGCATGCGTTGACCCGCCGCGAGTCCTTCCAGCACAAATTCCGTCAGCAGGCAGCCAATCTGGTTACCGTTGAAAACCACGTAGTCATGACCCTCTCGAACGACAATCCCGATCCGGTCCGTGTCTGGATCCGTTCCCAGCACCAGATCCGCGCCTGCCTGGCGCGCCAGGTTGATCGCCATGCACATGGCTTCCGGCTCTTCGGGATTCGGGTACTTGACGGTGGGGAATCGTCCATCGGGCTCGCGCTGTTCCGGCGGGATCATGACGTTGTTGAACCCGAATCTCTTCAGGCATTCGGTCACGGGAAAAAGTCCCGTCCCATGCAGTGGCGTGTAGACGATCTTGAAGCGGCTACGTTCCGCGACTCCGAGGTCTTTCGCGCGCAACATCAGCCCCGTGATCTTCGCGAAGTAAACCTCATCGAGGTCTCCGCCGACCTCACGAATGAGCCCCCTGGTCCTGGCCTCGGCGTAATCCATGTGCTTCAGGCTCTCGTAGCCCTTGATCGCGCCATAGCGCCGGACGATTTCCTGGTCGTGCGGCGGGACCAACTGGCCGCCAGTTTGCCAGTACACCTTGTATCCATTGTATTCGGGCGGATTGTGACTCGCGGTGATACAAATTCCCGCGGCGCAACGGAAATGCCTCGTCATGAACGACAGCATGGGCGTTGGCCTGAGTTCGCGCGTGATGAGGGCCTTGATGCCATTCGCCGCCAGGACCTCGGCCGCGGCCCGCGCGAATTCCTGGCTGCGGTTGCGCGAGTCATACGCGATCGCGACAGACAGCTCCCGCGCGGGATCTTTCGCGTGAAATTCCTTCAAGTACATCGCGAGCGCGGTCGTGGCCTTGCGGATGTTGTAGATGTTCATCCGGCAGCTACCGGCCCCGAGGATGCCGCGCATGCCACCCGTACCGAATTCAAGGTCACGGTAGAACCGGTTGACGATCTCGCCTTCATTACCGGTATCAATCAGGCCCTGGACTTCCTGACGTGTCGAGGTGTCAAACGCTCGCGATGAAGCCCAGTAACGGGCCCTCTCGAGGGCCGATTCGACAAGATTTTTCGAGACTTCAGTGCTCATGGCCAAAATCCTCACGTGTTCACAATTGTGTCACCATGGATTTTGTACCGTGTGCCGTGCCGCCGGCCAAGGACTCAATAACAGCCGGTAAAGGCGTCGATCGCCTGGCACTGACGCAGGATGACCTGAGGGTAGCTCAAGTACAGCGCGAGCGCCGTACCGTGAAACCGGTGATGGCCGCTCTGCAGGCGACCCGCGAGGGGCAGGTTTGCCTCGTATTCCGTGGTCGGTCCGTTCAAGACGACATTGGGTGGCAGCAGATGATGGCGCCATTCCTGGATGACCGCGGGATCCCCGAAAAACGACAGGACAAAAGCCGCGTCGGTCGCGTTCACTGCCTCGATCGCGTCATTCACTTGATCATATTCGTGGATGGCGATGTCGGGCGCGAATACGACGTTGGACTGGTAAGAACTGGACGCGTCGAACTGTTTCATCAAGTGGATCCCGGGCATGACGAAATTTCCCTCGCGGAACTCCGGAATCTTCTTGCCAGTGACGAGGCTCTTTTTGGCCTCACGCCGGGCCATGGTCTGGAATCGAAGAAACTTGTCGACAGCCTTGCCTCCATAGAGCGGGCCCATGTGCGGTGACCCATGCCCCGGCAGACTGTCCGCGCCACTCATACGGTCCTGTGCCGGCAAGTCCGTCCGCCCGATCTTGAGGCGCGCCACGGACTCCTCGATCGCCCCGCAGAACATGGGGCTGAGAGACCGGTGCACATAAACTCGGCTGGTCGATGTGCACATCTGCCCGGCGGCGCGCAGGGCACCCGCCAACGTGGCGCGGACAGCCGCGGACACATCGCCGGACTCATGCACCATCAACGCGTTTTTCCCGCCGCTTTGCAGGACGAGTTGCCGTTCGATGACCGCCCGGCTTTCCGCGCGGATCCGTTCGCAATGGTCGCGCGATCCCGTGTACAAGACGGCCGAGATTTTCTTGTTCAGCAGCGCGTGACGCAGCACCTCGAAGTTGCCGAACACGACCTGGAGTGAACCGCGGGTCAGGCTCAAGCCCGCGGTGATGTACCCCAGCAGGATTCCGATCAAGGAGGAGTGCGGTCCCGGCATCGCGATGAGGGGGCAGCCGGCAAGAAAGGCCCCGGTGACCTGCGTCGCGAACGTCGCGACCGGAGTCGAGAACGGCAGGTAGCCGAGCACGATGCCGACCGGCAGCATCGTGTAATCCTCATGAGATCCGGGGCCGTGAATGCCAAGGCGCGCCGGGGCCAGCAACGCGCTTTCGATCTGCTTTGGATGATCGAGGACATGGTCGAAGTGTCTCAGCGCGGCGGACAAATCCATATCCGCCTCGGCAGGTGTCAGTCCACATTCCAGCCTCAGCGCGAGCAGTACCTCGTGAGAATGATCGCCCAGCGCCCGGCGGATCCCGCGTAATTCGTCCATGCGGACATCAACCGGCAGCGCGCGCATCGCGAGGCGCGCGTGATTCGCCTGTTCGATCGCGGTATCAAGCGATGATTTCGCTTCCCGCTCCGTGGTCGTGGCGACCAGGATTTCGCCGGTGCCGGGATTCGCGGATCTGCGCCTTTCCCCGGTATCCTCGATCTTGCCGCTGCGGTGCCAGCCACTGGCGAGGAAATGCCCGGGCCATTCGACGGGGAACTGGCGGCTTTCAAGTTGTTCCTTGAAGATGGAAATGCTCATCTCCGGAAATCCGAATCCCAAGTTGGTCATATTGAAAAATTTCCCCTGATTGTCATGCTGCGTCGTCATGCAAAAGCCATGGCAACGAAATTCATCCCGGCCCTGCTATAATCATACGGGGAGAATCGTTTGGACACATCATCCGACATCGCCAAAACTGGCTGGCCAGATGACTGGACGCAGGATTGGTACGTCTGCGATGGCGCGGGCGGGGTTGAAGGCCCGCTCAGCGCGGACGCGGTATTTGCACCGCCCGCCAATGACCACGCAAACAGGCAAGGCGCCACCAGTGGCCGAAAGTTCGTATCCCGGCGCGGATTCGCGCAGTGGTACGACGCGAGTGATTTTGCCGGACTGTGGTTGGTGTCGAGTCAACTGTCGACGAAGCTCGCTGACACCCTTTCCGTTTTGTCCAATGAGGACGAGGTCCCCGCAGTACCTGACGGATCCGCGCCGGATGACGACATCATGCGCGCTCTCGCGCTGACTGGTGTGAACCCGTCAGCCCTGAGCGCTCCGGTCACCTGGTCCGGTTACGCTCCGGAAAAAGCGACGGAGATATCTCCCCGCGTTGAGTCAGCCATCCAGAACCCCCAAGGCAACGCGGGTGTTTCCACCGCGCCGCAGCCGCCCCGTATCGTGTGGTTGTCCCAACGCGCGAAGGCCCGTCTTGGCGATCTTCGCAATCCTGTCGTGCCCGCCGCGCTGAGTGTCTTGAGTTGTGGCGTCTATTACACGGGATGGCTGCTCGGGGCCATGCGGGAAGTCGTCTGGCATATGGACCATGACACCGCGGTGAACAGGCATGTGAAGCATCCGTGGATGGCCTGGATTCCCGGTTTTCATGTGAAGGCGACGTGGGATCTGGCCTGCTTGATCCGGGCGATGGAAGAGCAGGATGGTTACACGTCAACCCGGCCGGTCACCGCGGCGGCGCTGTCGATGGTTCCGCCCCTTGCTTGCATTTACCTGCAGCACGCCCTGAACGACCACTGGTTGATTCATTGTCTGGACAATTCACCCGGCTATTTGCCGATGCAGAAAGAACTGAACACCACGTCGAGCACATCGTCCGCGTAAACTTCACCGATCAGGAGGCCCAGTTCACGGGTTGCCTGGTGAAGTTCGAACGCAAGGATCTCGTCTTCGTCGCCTGCTGATCTGCCGATGCGCCCCGCGACAGAATCGAGGTGGGCCCTGGCACGCTCAACGCAAGCCAGGTGACGCGCGTTGGTCAGCCACGCGTCTTGTTCGCGCAGGCTGCCGATCCTCTGGTCAACCTCGGTCGCGAGTCTTGCGCGCAAGGCGTCGAGGCCCTCTCCTGTCACGTTGGATATACCAAGCCCGACCCGGCCCGTGGTTGTCGCGGACCTGGCCGCGGTCAAGCTGGCGGTCAAGCTGGTCCCCGCCAGGTCAATCTTGGTGATCACCACAACGGGATCACGCAGTCCCTCTGACCGTACCCAGGCGCCGATGGATGCCAGGTCGTTGTCAGCGGTTTCACTGGTCGTGACCAGCAGCAAGATGTCGGACTGGCGCGCGAGGTCTTTCGCGCGCTGCACGCCGAGTTGCTCGACAAGATCCCGCGTCTCACGGATGCCAGCCATGTCGATCAATCGCAGGAGTCGCCCGTTCACGAGGCATTTTTCCTCGATGTAATCGCGCGTTGTTCCCGGGATATCCGAGACGATCGCCCGTTCGTGTCCCAGAAGTGAATTCATGAGCGATGATTTGCCGGCGTTTGGCGCGCCCAGCAAACAAACCCGAAGTCCGTCCGCGCTGACGCGTCCACTCGCGTAAGTCGATGCCAGCCTGCCGAGGGCTTCTCGCACAGTCTCGACTCGTGATTTCACATGGGTCAGCGAGACGCCCGCGGTGTCTCCCTCGTCAGGGAAATCAATGCGGGCCTCCAACCACGCGAGGGATTCGATCAACTTCTGGCGCAGCTGGATCGTCGCGTTCTTCAGTCGCCCGTCATGTAATTGTTTTCCCGCACGCCATTCTTGTTCTGTTTGTGCCTGGATCAATTCGCGCAGGCCCTCGGCCTCCGTCAGGTCCATCCTGCCGTTCAAGACAGCGCGGCGCGTGAATTCACCGGGATCCGCCGCGCGGAACCCGCATTCAAGGCATGCCTTCAAGATCCGTTGAACGATGTAAGGTCCACCGTGGCATTGGATCTCGACGACATTTTCACCCGTGAATGAATGGGGCGCACGAAACGCCAGGACCAACGCGCGGTCGATGATCTCGCCACTGGCAGGATCTTTGATGCTCGCGACACAGGCCCGGCGGTCGCGCGGGGGAGACTTGCGGCCCACGACGGCCGCTGCCCTGACGATGGCGTCCGGGCCAGACATCCGGATGATGGCCACCCCGCCCGCGCCAGATGGCGTGGACAGGGCGACAATCGAGTCCCGGGATGCTTTTTGGGGATGACTAACGGTCAAGGTTCTCTTCGGATTCAGCCGCCGAGAGGGCCTCGCTGTCGGACATGCGCTTGTCACGGGCCGGCAGGACCATGAGCTTGCGATTCGAGCCCGAACCGATCGACTTGGTGAAGACGCGCTCGTCGCTCTCCAGTGTCGTGTGGATGATCCTGCGGTCGTAAGAACTCTGGTAATTCAAGACAACGGGGCGCTGGGTCTCTACGACTTTCTCGGCCATTTCCCTGGCGACAGTCGCGAGCTCCTCCTCGCGTCCGCGACGGCTGTTGCCGGCGTCGATGAATACGCGGAACGGGAGCTCCTGCTTCAAATGACGTGGCTTCTTGCGCAGCAGGTGCTCAAGGGCTTCCGCGAGTTTGCTGTTCTCGGACAGCATCTGGCTGATGGCGTCGCTGTTGATGTCCATCCGCAGGCGATCGCCTTGCAGCGAGGCTTTCACTTCCACGGGTGTCCCGGCGATCCGGGAACAAATCTCCGCGCAAAACTCGCGGAGTTCCTCCATCACGCTTTCCAACTGGACAGGCTCAAGGGGCGCGACTGGTTCGCGCGGCGCGCGTTCCGCGCGTGGAGCCCGTTCACGGTTTTCTCCGCGATCCCCGCCCGAACGACGTCCGTGACGCGAACGGCCTTCATCGCCGCGGCGACCTTCACCCTGGACAGATGCACCGGCACGTTCCTGGGACGGATCACGTTCTTGATCACGACCCCGACCGCGACCGCGGTTGCGGCCTCCGCGGCGGCGGCGGCCACCATCACCGCGGGCTTCGTGGCCGGCTTCCTGATGGCCGTCACGTCCGCCGCGTCCGCCATGGCCTTTGACCCAGGCGGAAATCTCGACCTGGCCGAACCCGAAGAGCTTCATGATGCCGCCCTTGGATTCCTTGGTGACCTCGTAAGCAACCTGATTCTGGTCGACGCCCAGGGCTACAGCGGCCTTTACGATGGCAAGGTCCAGTGTCTTGCCCGTGGTTGATACCCTTTGTTTCGTTGCGTTCATTTCCTGATACTTCCTCCAGTTTTATTGTGATCCGGCAAACGTCAGCCCCTCTTGAGGCCGCGCGTCCCGGTCACGCCAACTCGCGCGTCAGTTTGCGATTCAGCCATTGTTGTTGCGCGATTGACATGACGGTGTTTGCCAGCATGTACAAGACCATCCCCGCTGGGAGGGTCAACATCATTACAGTAAAGACGAGCGGCATGGCCAACATGACCTTCTCCTGGGTCTTGTCCATTCCAGCCATCGGCGTCAGCTTCTGTTGAAGGAACATTCCCCCGCCGAGAAGCAACGGCGTCACGAAATACGGGTCCGCGACGGAAAGATCCTGGATCCATCCAAAGAAAGGCGCGTGGCGCAGCTCAATTGCCGAGGAAAGCACGCGGTAGAACGCGAGGAACACCGGGATCTGCGGCAGGATCGGGAGGCAGCCTTGCATCGGGTTCAGTTTGTGCGCGGCCATGAATCGCATGACTTCTTGCTGCTGCGTGCGCGGGTCGTCCTTGTAACGCTCACGAATGCGCTGCATCTCGGGGTTGAACTTTTTCATCTTGTGCGCGGATTCGGCCGCCTTCTTCGTCAGCGGATAGAACAAGACCTTCAACAACACCGTGAGCAAAATGATCGCCAGGCCGTAGTTCTTCAGAACGCTCTCGAAACCCTTGATGGCAAGGAGCAATGGTTCCGCCAGCGCGTCGAACCAGCCGCGGTCAAGCGTGTCCGGCAAGTAAACACTGCGTTTCTTCATGTACTCGGAAACCTTGGGGCCGATGAAACCATCGAGCTCCATCGAGACCGTGGCGCCCGGGTTCACGGCGCCGAAGTCCTGCTTCAGCAGGATCGATACGGGACAGTGGGTTTTCGAGGCCGGCTGTTCCCCGCCAACCCAGGTCGCGAGGTTCGTCTTTGTCGTGGCCGGCATGAAGGCGGCCAGGAAGTAGTGGCGGTCAAATCCGATGAAACGCACTTCCTGGTTGTTGGCAGACAACTCTTTCGATCCGCCATCGCTGCAGAATTTTTCCGTGAACACGAACTCGTCGGAGTCCCGGACGTGGGCGACGATGCGCGGCTTTTCCGTCGGGCTGCCAGGCAACAAACTGCTGGCGCCGGCGACGGTGGTTGAAATCGTTTGCGACAACAGGGTGCCGCCGGTCAGGGACTGTGGCTGTGCCGAGATGTTGGTGAACCGGATCCTCGCGGCGATGTTGTAGTTGTCGGGGCGTTGCTCGAATTCCTGCTCCAGCCGCCAGTTTCCGTCCTCACGAGAGAACGTCACTTTGTCGCCTGAACGGTTGGCAGACCACACGCCGGACTGGATTTGCGGGTTGTTGCCGCTGGTGACGCCTGCCACGCCCTGAACGACGAGCGGACTGTCGAGGACCTCGACAGGCTGGCCTCCCTCGCCGAGGCGGTCCGAAAACTTTTTGAGGCGCACGGACGCGATGGCTGACCGGGTCTGGTCCAATGTCACCTTGAAATCATCGGTTTCAAAAACAAGTTGCGACGGATCGATTGATTTCACGGCCCCTGCCGGTTGCGTTGCCGCGACCTGGCCTGACGCCGGGCCTCCCGCGGGCGCGGTTTCGCCCTGAGTCTCCCGTGACTTCATGTAGTCCGGGTACTTCGCCCGCATATATTCGGTGTACCCGACGTAGAGCAGCACACACAGGACAATTGCCATCAGTGTGCGCGTGCGGTCGATTTCCCGTGAAGGATCTTCAGGCAACATCTGGTTCATGGCAGGTCAACTCCCCCGGGATGCCAAGGATGACAGCGCATCAGGCGTCCGGATGTTTTAGAGACAGCGATGGTTAATGGATACTTGTCGACGCATTCAGTCGCGTATTCCGAACAGGTCGGGAAAAAGCGACAGCGCGGTCCCGCGAACATGGTGATCGCGGGCGAAATGACCGTCTTGTAGATCTTCAAAGCGGACTTCAGGGCAAATTTGATCGCAAAATTGATCACGTTTCTTTTCCCGGGAAGTGCCTGCCGCGCAGTTTCGAGATCGCAAGCCCCAGATCCGTTTCCACTTCCTCGAAACTCGCCGAGGCCGCAGCCGGCCGCGCAATCACCACCACATCAAGTCCGCGACCTTCCGACTTGCGGAAGCTTTCGCGGAGCAGCCTCTTGACCCTGTTGCGGACAACGGAGTTGCCGACCTTGCGCGAGACAACCAGACCGATGCGATCGGATGACCGGGCTTTGGCGTGGTCGGTGCTCTCGACGGAAGAAGTGGCGGCGGAGTCAGTTTCAGGCGATTTTGCAGCGATCACGACGAACAGTCTCGAAACGACCTTGCTGCCTTGATCGAAAGTCCGGTCAAAGTCAGTTTTGGTCAGCAGTCGCCGTGTTTTGGGAAATGAACCAGCCTGGAGCGACAAAATTACTTCTTGTAAGCCGTCACAGCGACGCGCTTGCGGCCTTTGGCGCGACGGGAGCGGAGGACGTTGCGACCGCCCGGGGTTTCCATGCGAGCGCGGAAGCCATGGGTTCTCAGACGACGGGTGTTGTGCGGTTGAAAAGTACGTTTCATGGGACTCTCGATTTTCTACTATGAATTCAGCAGGTTCCGACCTTGCGGCCCCTGTTCCTCAAAAAAGTCATGCAGTGTTATCAAACTGGGGGACCGTGCGCAACCATCCAATTTGGATCTGGAATCATATAAACATTGAGTTTTTAATATAATTCTAATAAAAACCACCGGAATTTGATGATTTGTTAAGCAAATTTGCCAGTTCCGGAGGCAATCCTTTTGCTTCATTTTTTCGTCCGCAGCACGTTCGTATCCCGCGCCATGTCTGGCTTTGCCGTCGCGCTTGGGGCCGCATTGACCTGGCTTTCCCCTGCCCCGCCCCTGGCCGCGGATGAGTTGCCGCGAACCCGTTGGCAGATCCTGCCGCTTGCCGCGTTGTTCTATTCCGACACGACCGGCGGCCATGTGGTGACCGCCGCGTTTGACATGCCTTGCGGCGCGACTCCACTCGGCGCAGTCCTTGTTGACCGCGGTCAGAAACTCCAGGTTGCCGCCATGGTGACGCGTCCCCTCGCCGCGTGCGCCCGCTTGCCCGAACGTCGCTATTTCAACCTGCCGTTTTTGGATACCACCGCATGGAAACTCATCGAACCCCTGCGCGGTGACCTGGACGCGATCCGGGTGACGGAACTGAATGTGACTTCCGTGAACGGTCCCGGGACCGGAGAAGGAACCGCGCTGAGCGTCGACGTCCCCTGCGGGGTCGTGCCCGCCGGAATGCTCGTCACCCCGGATCCCGTGCGCCGCAGTCCCATGGCTTTCCAGGTGGCGGCCATCGGATTCAAGATGGCCCCGCGCCGGGTCGCGGCGACTTGTGGCAGGCAGGAATCCACCCGCGAGGCGCCGTCAGCCGCGTCGACGAGATCCGTCGTTCGCGTCGGTGGCTTGTCGCGAAAGTCCGCGTACCGTGTGATGCCCAGGAAAGTCGGGGATTTGCGAAAATTAGGCGTCTTGCAACTTCGCGGGATCGACAGCCTCGACGCGGGTCGCCGCGTCGTGAGTTTCAAACACCGTTGTTACGAGGTTCCCGTCGGCCTTGCCATCGTGCCGGATCGTGGCGGCCGGGCCGTGGCCGTCGCCGTGGCCAGTTACATCAATGCCCCGTGCGTGACCCGCAACGAAAATGTCGCGCGGTTGCCGTGGATCTCTGGAGAAATCGCCATTCCCTCGCTTGACGTCCGCGTAATTTCACCCCGGGAGATCCAGAAATACCGCCTCGGTCAGATGTCGCTGGCCCGGGGAAATTCCGGCGACATTTCCGGTGTCGTCTTGACGGCGGACAGTCCGGCGGCCGCGCCCGGTAAATCTTTGCCGCAGGGTTGGTTCGCATTTACGGCCCGCAGCGCCAGCGACGACGGCCGGATGGCCCTGCGTTCCGCCGGCATTTCCGGCAAGCCCGCGCCGACCATATCGCACGGGCGCCCACTGCGCTTGCAGATCACTTCCGCGCTGTGACAAGATGACAGCGATGCTTTGTGAAATCACCATTGATGCCGGCGCGTTGCGTCGCAACTACACGTTCTTCGAGGCCCGTATCGGCCGCGAGAGGCTTGCCCCCGTCGTCAAGTCAAACGCGTACGGCCACGGCTTGAATGAAACGTGGCAAGTCCTGGCCCCGCTCAACCCGGCGTGGCTTTGCGTCAACTATCTGCAAGAGGCCAGGCAACTGCGTGACCTGGGATTCAAGGGGCGCGTTCTTGTCTGTGGTCCATTCACGCCGGAACAGGTCGCGTTGGCCGCGACCGTGGACGCGGACGTTTTCGTGGGCACCCACGAGGCGCTGGAATCTGTTCTCGCCGCGAAATCTGTTGTCCGCACGCATATCGAATTTGACACCGGGATGTCGCGGCAGGGATTTGCCCCCGCCAGCGCCGGTGAGATCGCGGCCCGCGTGGCCGGGCGCCCTGAAATTGTCGCTGGAGTTTGCACCCACTTCGCGAACGTGGAAGACGTGCTTGAGCACAATTATGCGGCGCTGCAGTTGAAAAAATTCGACCAGGCGCGCATGGCCTTCGTCGGGCGTGGTCTTAAACCGCTGTTTCACGCGGCATCGAGCGCTTCGACGTTGATTTTGCCGGAAAGTGTCATGGATCTGCACCGGGTCGGGATCAGCCTGTACGGCCAGTGGCCCTCGCAGGCGACGCGACTCAGCTTTCTCAACGAGTCAGGCGATGTCGACGGGCTCGCGCCAGTGCTCGAGTGGCATGCGCCGCTGACGTCAGTGATTGACATCGAGGCTGGCCAGTATGTCGGTTACGGATGCACTTTCCGGGCGTCCCGCAAGATGCGGATCGCGGTGATCCCGGTCGGATATTTCGAGGGCTTCCCGCGGGCCGCCAGCGGCAGCTCCGCCTATGTCCTCGTGAATGGCGCGAGATGCCAGGTCGTTGGCCGCGTGTGCATGAACATGACCATGATTGATGTGACGGATGTCGCGTCCGCGAAAGTCGGCGCGAGGGCAACGTTGATTGGCAAGGACGGCGCGGAATCCATCTCCGCCGCGGAAGTCGCGGCTTGGGCGGACACCATTCACTACGAGTTGCTCGCGCGATTGAATCCGGACATTCCGCGTAAAGTCATCTGACGGGCGTCACTTGAACAGGCCGAACTGGTTCCCGTCGGGGTCGGTGATGCGCCAGATCTCTCCGTAGGACGGAATCTTGCGCGGCCCGAATCGCCGGCTGCCGCCGAACGTCTCCGCCCGTCTCGCAATTTCTGCGGGATCGGCGACTTTGAAATAGATCACCGTGTGCGCGTGTCCGTTCCGGGTGTTCGGCGCGGCACCCGGAATGAGGCTGATTCCGATGTCGGAGCGCCCGTCAGGACCGGCACCTGGGGCTTCCAGGACAATGTATTCCTGGATCTCCGCCGGGGACCTGCGCCATCCGAAGACGTGTTCGTAGAACCGGACCGACGCCTCGACATCCGTCACTGGAATCTCGACCTGGCAAATGGATCCTGGCGACACGGGCGTGAAATGGTCGCCATTGATGGTCACGAGTGTTGCCCCCGGACCGCCAGAGTCTTGGCCCCGGTGACGTACACGCCAGGAATGACCTCGCCGTTCGGAATGCGCTCGGGTTGGGTCAGGGTCCATTGACGTTCCACGAAGGCCCGCAGGACAGCCTGCCGGATCCGGATATTCTCGACCGTCGGATCCATCAGGAAACCCTCGAGCATCGGTACCAGGTCAGAATCGTTCTGTTCAATCATGACCTCTGCGGCGGCAAACCGGACGCGTTCATCAGGGTCTTCGAGGAATCGCCGCAAGTCCCGCGCGAAGGAGCCCAGCTTGTGCTCAATCAGGTGGCAGAGAAGGTCATAATTTTTGTCTGTTTGCGCCTGGTCGAAAGTTGTCTCGCCAAAGTTGAGCGCTTTTTTCAAACCATCCAGGACCAGGGGCTCACTGCCCAGGGCGCGCAGGATTTTGATCGGCCACGCGATGCGGGTCGTGGTGACCAGGTGTTCCATCACCATGGGAACGGCCTTGTCGCCAAATTTGGTGATTCCGCTGACGGCGAGCTCCTTCTCCTTGGCGTCGGCGATGCCGTTTTCGAGGCTGAACTCGAACCGCTGGAGCAGAGCTGGAACGGAATGGGCGGGATCATCCGCGTCCACCAGAACTTCCAGAGCGGCCCAGCGGTCTTCCCGGATCGCCTTTGGGTTTTTCGCGGTTTTTGCCGCGCGGGAGATCTTCCCTTCGCGCTGGCTCTGACGCCAAGCCTTGAATTTCTCGATGATGCCCAAGAAGAGCTCCCTTTCGGTTTGCGTAGGGGGGCGGCCCGGTTTCGGACGGGACGACGACCCCATGTGTCCCCAGAATTCTCCTTGGATTTTTGCCAGATGCCTCGGCCCCCGTCAAATTGCGGCGTTGCCGGGGCGCGCCCGTCGCGATACCTTTCGGTCCATGACTGGAAAACCGTCCATCGCTGGAATTGTATTGGCCGCGGGCAAAGGCACGCGAATGAAAAGTGATTTGCCCAAGGTCCTGCACAGGGCCGCGGGCTTGCCCATGCTGGACTGGGTTGTCCGCAGCCTCAAGGCCGCCGGAGTCGATCATCAAGTCGTGGTTATCAGCCCCGCGATGGCCGCGGCCGGTCGTGACGAATGGCGTCGCTTTCCCTCGGCGGTCTTTTGCGTCCAGAATTCCGCGCGCGGGACAGGCGACGCGGCAGCCTCCGCGTGGCCGGCCCTGAAGGGCGTCAACAAACCGGGGTTTGCCGACGCGGAGTTGCTCGAGGGTGAAGCGGGTTCAGGACACCAGTTGCATGCGGATGAGGTCATTATCTGCGCGGGTGACACGCCGGCGATCTCAGGTGCCGGGCTGGCCCGGTTTGTCGCCCACTGCCGCGAGCAGTCGGCCGATCTCGGTGTGCTGGCCATGCGGGTGCCGGATCCCAAGGGTTACGGCAGGATCGTCACCTCCTCCCAGGGCACTTTCGCGGCGATTGTCGAGGAGCGCGACGCGTCCCCGGAGCAACGCCAGATCAACGTCTGCAATTCTGGCGTGATTTTTGCGAAGGCGGCCGTCCTCTTCAGGATGCTGGGTGACTTGCGTCCGGAGAACAGCCAGGGCGAGTACTACCTGACCGACTGCCTTGGCCTTGCGGTCAAATCGGGTTTGCGGGTTTGCGTGCATGAGTGCCTTGAGTGGCGCGATTTTCTCGGTGTCAATGACCGCAGCCAACTGGCTGCCGTTGAAAGGGTGCTCGTGCGAAGGCTGATCGAGGACATGATGAGGTCCGGGGTCACCTTCCACAACCCTGACAGTTGCCACGTCGAGGCGGACTGCAAAGTCGGACCGGATTCGGAAATCGGTCAGGGAGTGAGCATGGAGGGACGCACGTTGGTCGGGCGCGGGTGCAAGATCGGCCCGAACGTGACCCTCGACGATGTGGAGGTGGGTGATGGCGCTGTGATCGGCGCTGGTTCTGTCGTGCGTCATTATGTCGTCAATCCCGGCGAGTACATACCGCCGTTGAGCGTGATCCAGTAATTCTCATTCTGACAGGAACACTCGTATGTGTGGTGTCATTGGTTATGTTGGTTCGAAACCTTGCGCGCGCTTGATCTTCGACGGACTCAAGCGTCTTGAGTACCGTGGATACGATTCCGCCGGGATCGCCGTTTTGGACCATGGCAAGATCGATCTCGTGAAGGCCGAAGGCAAGCTCGTGCATCTGGAGCCGCGCCTTGTGGAGTTGCCGGGCGGGGCGACCATGGGCATGGGCCACACACGCTGGGCAACCCATGGCGCTCCCACGGCGCGCAACGCCCATCCACACCTGCACGGCGACCTGGTCATCATCCACAATGGCATCATCGAGAACTATCGCGAGTTGAAAGAACAGTTGATCAAGTCCGGCGTCGAATTCAAGAGCGACACCGACACGGAAGTCGTGTTGCACCAGTTGCACGCGGATCTGGACCGGAAGGGTGACCTGAAAACCGCGATCATGGAAACGGTCAAGCACCTGCGCGGGGCCTATGCCATCGGGATCATCCACGCGCGCGACCCGGGGAAGATATACGTTGTCAAGCAAGGCAGCCCGGTCGTGCTTGGCGCGGGCAACGGAGAGAATTTCTTCGGCAGCGACGCGCTGGCCCTGTTGCCCCACACGAATCGCGCGGTCTTCCTGATGGACGGGGAATTTGCCTGCCTCACGGCAGACTCCATCGACGTATGGGATTTTTCCGGCAAACCGGTCCGTCGCGATCCGCAAGTCCTGAACTGGTCGGCCGCGAGTGCGGACAAACAGGGCTTCAAACATTACATGTTGAAGGAAATCCATGAGCAGCCGGCAGTGATGTCGAGCATGCTCAGCCGCCTGGTTGACCTGAAGTCAAACTCGTTTGTCGACAAGGAAACCGGAATTGACGCCCTGGATCTCGGGCGCGTGAAGAATGTGGCGATCGTGGCTTGCGGGACGGCCCACTACGCGGGCCAGATCGGTCGATACATGATCGAGGAATTCGTGAGGCTGCCGGCCAATGTGGAGTTGGCGAGTGAATTCAGGTACCGGAATCCGTGCATTGATTCTTCGACGCTGCTCATCGCGGTGTCCCAATCTGGCGAGACGGCGGATACCCTGGCCTGTGTCAAGCACGCGTCAGAGCGCGGTTGCCAGGTGATGAGTGTCTGTAACGTCAGGTTCTCGTCGATTCCCAGGGCGTCCGACGCGGTCCTCTACATGGAGGCCGGGCCGGAGGTCGGCGTCGCGTCGACCAAGGCGTTCACCGCGATGGTTCTGAGTTTCTACATCCTGTCGCTGGCGATTGGCGAAAAAATGGGGCGCATGGGTCCACAGGCACACGCGCGACTCGAAAAGTCATTTGACGCCATGCGGCGCCTTCCGTCATTGGTAGACCGTGCGGTGAATGCCGCGGGAGTGATCGAGGAAATCTCGCACAAGATCTATGAGTCGCAGAACATGCTGTTCATCGGTCGTGGCGCCAGTTTCCCGGTGGCGACGGAGGGGGCGCTGAAGTTGAAGGAAATTTCGTACATTCACGCTGAAGGTTATGCCGGAGGAGAACTCAAGCACGGACCCATCGCCCTGGTCGACCGGCACATGCCTGTCGTCTCCATCGCGCCGCGTGACAGCCAGTACGAAAAGATGATTTCCAACATCGAGGAAGTGTGTGCGCGTCAAGGGCGCATCATCGGGGTTGGCGACCTTGAGGATGACCGCTTCCGTTCGATCTGTGAGCACTACATTCCGTGTCCGCAGGTTGACGACGACCACTTGCAGGCGATCCTGTCGGTCATTCCTCTGCAATTGCTCGCGTATTACGCGGCCGATATGCGTGGAACGGATGTGGACCAACCAAGAAACCTGGCCAAGTCAGTAACTGTTGAATGAATGATGGCGGAAAAACCAGATCTTTTTGATGTGTTGCGCCCCGGTGGAATCCGGGGACGGGACGACGCGCGCGAGGCTTGCCTGCAGGGACTCTGTCCCATCCAGCGCGAGGCGGCGTCTCACGTCGACGGTCCGATGGTCATTTTCGCCGGGGCCGGTTCCGGCAAGACGCGTGTGATCACGCGGCGCATTGCCCACCTGATCGAGAGCGGCGTTCCGCCTTGGCAGATCCTGGCGGTCACTTTCACGAACAAGGCGGCGGGAGAGATGCGGGGGCGTGTTGAGGCGTTGACCCCGTTTGCTTCGCGGGCCTTGATCTCGACTTTCCACTCGGCGTGCGCGCGCTGGTTGCGCGAATTCGCGGACGAGGCGGGATTCACGTCCGACTTCACCATTTACGACGACAGCGACACCGTGTCGGCTCTCAAGGCCGTGCTCAAGGAATTCGACATCAAGCTGGACAAAAACCTGACGGTCGGTGATTTCCGCGCTTTCCTGCATGATGTCAAGACAGAGGCACTGTTTCCGCACGAGCGCGAGACGATCAACCGGATGTACGGGAAGTCGATGCCACCCGGCGCGCTCAACGTGTACAAACGGTACCAGGAGAAGCTCGCGGCATCGAACGCGATGGATTTTGATGACTTGCTGATGAACATGCTGCTCCTGATGCGCAACAACGCGCGTGTCCGTACGGCCATGCAAAAAAAGTACCGTTACATCCTGGTGGATGAGTACCAGGACACAAACAAGACCCAGAACGAGCTCCTGACAATCATTGCTGCCGCGCATCGCAATCTTTGCGTGGTCGGTGACGACGACCAGTCGATCTACAGTTGGCGTGGCGCGACGCCGGCGAACATCCTGGACTTCAACAGGACTTACGCCGACGCCAAAGTCCTGAAGCTCGAGCAAAATTACCGGTCTTCCAGCACGATCGTCGACGGCGCCAGCGCCGTCATCGCGAACAATACAAAACGTGCCGCGAAACGCCTGTGGACAGCCAACGACCGCGGCGAGCCAATCCAGTTCCGGATCGAGGCTGACGAGGAGGTCGAGGCATGGGCCGTGGCACGGTCTATCCTTGACGAGGTCAACACTTACCCATTGCGGGAAGTCGCCATTTTCTACCGGACCAACAGCCAGTCGCGCCCGCTGGAAGAAGCCCTGCGCCGCGACCGGATCCCGTACCGTGTCTATGGCGCCCTGCGCTTTTACGATCGTGCCGAGATCAAGGACCTGATGGCGTATATGCGCCTTCTCGCCAATCCTGCCGATGACGTCAGTTTGCGCCGGGTGGTGAATGTTCCTGCGCGCGGGATCGGGGATACTGCGGTGGACCAGCTGGCCCGTGAGGCCAACACGCGCGGCAAGCCAATGCTGGCGACGTTACGGCAACTGGCGGATGAAAACGCTCCTCGTGTAGGTCCCAGGTACCGCGCGTTCGCGGAACTTCTCGACGAGTTGAAGGCCGAACTTAAATCCGGCGGACTGGCGGACTTTGTCGAGGCCCTCGTCAAGTTGACCGGTTACCGGACCTGGCTTGAGAACAAGTTCCCCGACAAGGTCGTCGACAAGCTTGAGAACATCCATGATTTGGCCGGAGCCCTCGCGGTGTTCGAGGAAGAAGGCTCAAAGAAGGGTCTTGATGCCCTGTCCGACTGGTTGCAGTCGGTGACCCTGGTCACGACGGAAGATGAGAACGCGCAAGGTGTAAGCCTCATGACGTTGCACAGCGCGAAAGGTCTCGAATTCGACCGTGTTTACATCGTCGGGGTCGAGGACGGGCTCCTTCCTTACGGCAGTTCCACTGAGGACGAGGCTGATCTGGAGGAGGAGCGTCGCCTCTTTTATGTGGGCATGACGCGCGCGCGCAAGAAACTATCCTTGTCGAGCGCATTCCGCCGCCGTGTGTTCAACAACACCATGGCCAACATGCCGTCCCGGTTTCTGAAAGAGATCCCGCGGGATTTGATGGCCAATGACGTGAATCACAAGGCAGTGGTTGACGCCTGGCGTCACGACCATGATGAGGATGACTTCGACGACGACCAGCCTCAGGGGCGCGGACAGGGTCATGCCTCTGCCTACACGCCAGCGGTTGGTGACCGGGTCACTCACCCGACTTATGGGTCTGGAATCATTGAGCAAATTATTGACGAATTCGGGCACGTCAAGGCTGTGGTCGAATTTGACGGACTCGGCAAGCGCAAGGTCGCCGCGCACCACCTGGAACCGGATTCAGGCCGGGAACTGACCTACGACTGGGACGACGTTTAGTTACTTGCCCTTTCGCTGGTACAATTTCTCAAGAACGTTCATTGAACACGGAAATATCCTCTAGAACCAACCTGGTGGGGATTCGCCATGCGGGATTCAGGCAAGTCATTGCGCGCGCGTCTGTCAGTTTTTTTATGTGCGGCTTTCGTCGCCGGCGGGACGGTCTCCTGCGGACCTGGCACCAACCTGATGCAGATCTTTGCCGATGATGATGGCGTGGACAGTTTGCTGGTGCGTGCCCGCGCGGCCTATGACCGGGGCTCCTATGGCGATGCTGCCAAGTTCGCCGAGAAGGCGATGAAGCAAGACGGCCAGAATGAGCACGGGGCGATCATTCTCGGTTATGTCAGCCTGGCTCAGGGCGGCATGGACTCATTTTCTTTGATCAAGAAGTTGATCTCCCTCGGATCCAGTGGCACGGCTCTGGTTGACGTCGAGGAAAAACTGACGGGCCACTGGGAAGTCGACCTTGATCTTGTGGCCGACGCGATCACCCGTGAGTCTGCCGGGACTGGCGCCCAGCCAGACATGGAACTTGCCGCGGCGGGGGGAACGGTGACATCGACCCTCGACAAGTTGAGCGATCTCGTTGAACTGACGACCAGTGACATTGGCTCGCTTTCAAACGATTACACGGATTCGACAAGTTATGGACGGACTTTCTACGCCAACTATCCTCTGGTCCAACCTGTGGCCGTGACCGGTTCATTGAGGGATTCGATCCCGTTTCTCTCGTACATGAATCGCGTGCCGACATGGCTCTGTGGATTTATCGAGGACAGCGTGCGCGACGCGGATGATCCGCGTGACAGCGCCACGACGTGTCCCACCTCGCCCCGCAGAAGCGGCAAGAGAAAAGGCAGCATCCACCTGATTTGGGCTTTTTCTCACATTGCTGAGGCCCTGGCCTTCCAGAAAACCCTGAACTACTCCACAGGCGTCAGCGCCACGGCGGGCGTCTCGAACTTGCAGGGACGTATCACCAAGTACCAGTCGACAAATTTTGCCAGCCAGCCGGCAAACATGGTCGACGCGACGACGGATTTGATTTCCGGGATTGATGCTATTTTCCCTGACGCGGGAACTGGTTCCGGGGTTTCGCAGCTCAGCGCCACCCTGTCAGCCATGAATTCGGCGAGTCAGGCTTTCGCAGCGATGAGCTCGAAGACAAAAGACATTTCGGGCGCCATTTCCTCGTCGATGACGGCGTTGAAGCAAACCGCGGGTTCCATTTCGGGTTCCAGCGAAAACGCGAAGCAGACCCAGGCACTCAAGGGCCAGTTCATCAGCACCGCCGTCACGGCCCTCAAGGCGCAGATCGAATCGACCGGGAACACGTCCCTTTGCAGTGATTTCCAACGTCTCGCTTCATCCACTCCGGGCATCACTGCCCCGAGCGGTTGTTGATGCGTTAAAAGGTCTCGTCTTCGTCCGCGACGCCGCGGCCTGACTTTTTCATGCGCTCAAGTTGTTCCTTGTACTTGACGCTGTGGCGGGTCCACGGGCGAAGCTCCAGACGACGCTTCGGGATGACTTCTCCCGTACCCTCACAGAAGCCGTAGTCGCCGGTGTCGATCTTGTCGATCGCGTGATCGATTTCAGCGAGTAGTTTACGGTCACGGTCCAAAAGACGCAGGGTCAGGTTTTGCTCGACCGTCGCGGAAGCGAGATCGACTTCGTCATACATCTCATCTTTTTCGAGGGCGATATTCCCGCTGGCCGTCGCCATTTTGGCCTTGGCCAGGATCTTGCGTTTTTCCTCGTTCAGCATGTTGCGGAATTGAGTCAATTCCTCTTCGCTGAAGATGTCCGTCGAGATTCCCGTTCGCTTCGGACTGGTTGGCGCTTCATCTTCATCGTGCGTTGCTTTAGCCGGCGATTTCATGATCGTCGGCGTTGGCTTGGGCGCGGCCTTGGAAGTCAAGGGCGCGACCTTTCCCATGGTGGACTTCGAGGACACCGCCGCCACAGGAGACTTGGTGGCTGGAGTTTTCGCCGGCGCCTTTAAAGGCGCCTTAATTGGCTCTTTGCCTGGCGCTTTGACCGGAGCCTTGGCGACGGGAGCCTTTGGCGCAGGGGCCTTGGCGACAGGTTTGGAACGCGGGGCTTCCTTGGTCACTGTTTTGGACGTAGCCGACTTGGCTGTCGCCGTTGTTGATGGCTTGGATTTGGCCGCGGGCTTCTTTGTCGGGGCGGGTTTCACCTTTGACTTGCCTGCGGCCGATTTCGGTTTTGCTTTTGCCATGCTCCGACCTTCCTTGACCTTGTCTTGACGGGCCTTTGACTTCTTGCCGGATGATTCCTGCTCTTTGCCGGAAATCACCTTTTTAAATAGTTCCTTGAACAAGATCTGACCCACCAGAGATTGTTGCGACGGAATCTTAAGCCGCCGGTTTTACAACATTAAACATTTTCAAACAGGCCTGCGCAACGCCCTTTCGTGAAACCGGGCTGCAGATCAGACTGCAGGTCAGCCAGAAAGTTGAGAGCCTGCAGAGGCGTCATCCGGTTGATCCTCGCCGTCTCGATGCGGTCGAGGACCGGGTGTCTTCCCGCGACTGGCCCATCATGCGGAACTTGTGTCGCGGACGGCGCCCTGGGGGATGCCGGAAATTCCGCGCGAAGTGCCGCGCGTGCCCTGTCCAAGACCGGGTCCGGAACGCCGGCCAGACGTGCAACTTCGATTCCATACGAACTGCCACTGGCGCCGGGAACCAGCCGGTGCGTGAAAGTAACCGTTGACCCCTGCTGGAGGACTTCTGTCTGGACCGCGCGCACGCTGTCCAAATGGGCCGACGTGGCTACCAGCTCATGGTAGTGGGTCGCGAAAAGCGTCCAAGACCGGTTGGTCGAGGCGATCTCCTCAAGGATCGCCCCGGCAATGGCCAGTCCATCGGACGTCGAAGTTCCCCGGCCGACCTCGTCCAGGATGACAAGGCTGTCACCCGTGGACTCGCGCAGGATCTCGGCCGCCTCGGTCATTTCGACCATGAATGTGGAAAGCCCGCGGGACAAGTCGTCCGACGCGCCAACCCGTGTAAATACCCGGTCGAATACCGGCAATTCGGCGGAAACTGCCGGCACAAAGCAACCGGCCTGGTGCAAGATGGCGCAGATTGCCGTTTGGCGCATAATGGTCGACTTGCCGGCCATGTTAGGGCCGGTGATCAGCAGCTGACGGATCTTGCCGCTCATCTCGATGTCGTTGGCAACGAATCCATGACGGCCGACGCTCTTCTCGACAACAGGATGGCGCGCCGCCATGAGCTTGATGCGCGGATTTTCCGCCCGGGAAGCCTTTTCCAGCGTCACTGGCCGGCAATAGTTCTCTTTGAGGGCGAGCCACGCGAAGGATTGCCAGACGTCGGCCTCGGCCAGCGCGTCGGCGCAGGCATATAGCGCGTCACGATGACTCGAGATCCGTTCCAGCAAGTCCACGTACAGTTCAGACTCGCGCGCGATGGCCGCGTCCTGCGCGGCGATCAAGTCGTGGCTGAGCCTGTCAAGCTCTGGCGTGGAGAACCTCTCGCAATTTACCATGGTCTGCCGGCGCGTGAAGTTTTGCGGGACTTTCCCCGCGTTGGCGCGCGTGATCTCGATCACGAGGCCAAATGTCTTGTGCGATTTGATTTTCAGGCTGCCAATGCCGGTCTCGCCACGGAGTTTTTGCTCGTAGGCGGCGACCTGGTCCTCGCCGCCATGCGCGAGGGCGTTGCAGCGGTCCAATCCAGCGTCCCAGCCCTCGCGGAAAACGCCAGATCCTGAACCGGTCGCGGCGGGTTGATCGACGAGCGCGCCATCAAGTGTCCTTGCGACCTCTGCCGCGGCGTCGAGGTCCCTGGTCAGGTCCCGCAACAACTTTGCCCTGGGATCATTGGCCAGGAACTCACGGACGCGACTCGCGAGGGCCAGCGCGTTGAAAAGTGTCTGACGCACCATCGCGAGTTCAGCGGGATATGCCGAGCGGGCCATGATCCTGGTGGTCAGGCGCGTCAGGTCTGACGTCTTGCGCATGGCGTCGCGCAGTTTCGCCAGGCGGTCATCGCCCAGGCCTGCCAGGAATTCGACGACGTCGAGGCGCGGGTTGAGTTGATCCCTGTTCACCAGAGGTTTTGCCAGAAGTTCACGCATGCGGCGCGAGCCCATCGGCGTCAACGTCCGGTCGATGGTTCGAGCGAGGCTGCCGTCCTGTTGGCGGCGCAACGCGGTTTCAAAAAGCTCAAGATCGCGGACCGCCGTCGGACCGAGAACCATGTGATCCGGGTCGAAGATTGGTTTGACGGTACGGAAATGGGTCGTATTCGCGCTCAGGTTGCGCAAGCGTTGCAGGGCAGATGCCAGCAATTCCTCGCCGGCCGGAATCTTTCCGCACGGAAAATGATCGATGGACGCGCACCCGAGGGAAGAGTTCAGGATGTCACGGGCAAGGTTTTTGTCTCGCAGGGGCGTTTCCGGCAGGGATTCAAGCAAGGGCTGGAAGTCATCTGCCGCGGGCGGAATCATGGACCGCAGGGTCTCGTGCTGGAACGCGCGCGCCCAGATTTCCTTTGGTTTGAAGACTTGTACCAGTCGTGCCAGGTCCGCCGGCTTCGCCGGGCCAAGGCGCAGTTCCCCGGTCGAAAGCTCGATCACCAGCGCGGCCCAGGCCTTGCGTTCGGGGCATTCATAGACGGCGAGTACGTGGTTTGTCGCGGTCGCCTCGAGGCCCTCGAGTTCGTCCACGCAGCCGGGAGTCAAAATGCGCACAATGCCGCGCTCGACGAGGCCTTTGGTCTGGGCCGGATCCTCGAGTTGTTCCGCGATGGCGACCTTGTACCCTTGCTTCAAGAGTTTGAGCAGGTAGCCCTTGACACTGTGATGAGGCACACCACAGAACGGCATGCGCTCGGAGTCGCCGCGCTCGCGACTGGTCAGCACCACGTCCATCTTCGGGGCGATTTCCTCGGCATCGGGTCCGAAGATCTCGTAAAAATCACCCATGCGGAAAAAGAGGACGGCTCCGTCAGACTGTGATTTGAGCTGGAAATATTGTTGCAGCATGGGCGTGAGCCCTTGCGGC
This sequence comes from bacterium, assembly GCA_010029825.1. Lineage (GTDB taxonomy): Bacteria > Bdellovibrionota_B > Oligoflexia > Oligoflexales > RGVZ01 > RGVZ01. The sequence continues at coordinate 32,074 of RGVZ01000016.1, forward strand.
AGTTGGGTCTTGTCCGTTGTCATGGGGTGAAGTTTTAGCCCAAAAAGTGCAAAACTCCATCCCGTTTTTTGCCTGTGTTTTTGGTCGAGGTTTTACTCGTGGTGATACGGGATGCCCTTGTTCAGGGTAACGGCCCGGTAGACCTGTTCCCACAGGACCAGCCAGGCCAGATCACCCTGCAAGGTCAACGGGGACAAAGCCCACGTGAAACTGGCCGTGTCCCGGACGTCCTGGGAAAGGCCATGGGCGTCACCGATGACGAACCGGACGGCCTTGACGCGGGGGTCGTCCGCCCAGCCCTGGATTTTGGCGGCGAGTTCGCGGGAACTCCACGGCGCGCCATTCTCGTCGAGGGCGATGGTCAGGGTTCCGGGTTTAGGTGGCCGGGCTGACGCCCCGCCCTTTTGTTCAATGGATTCAATATCATGGAACCGCCGGAGGCGGGTTTCGTACATCTGGCACAGGTCGCGGATGCCGGGCAGTACGACCTTGCCTTGCTTTTGAAGGACGATGCGCACGTGAGACCCTCAGGCTCCCGGCAGCGAGATGGCTTTCGCGGTCGGCCAGAGGGATTCCAGGGCGTAGTAGTCGCGGTATTCGTTCATGAAAACATGAATGATCACAGACCCATAGTCGATCAGGACCCAGGATCCAGTCTGCATGCCTTCGACCGCGAGCGGGTTGATGCCGCTTTTTTGCTTGATATGGCCCGTGATGGAATCAGCGATGGCCTTGGTCTGGCGTTCGTTCTCGCCAGAGCAGATGAACTGGACATCGCACATGTCAGACAGGCCGCGCAGGTCGAGCGCGGTCAATCTTGTGGCCTTTTTCTCAACGGCGGCTTTCGCGGCTTCGATCGCGATGTCGTTTGCTTTCATTTTTTGCCCTTCTTTATCGGCTCGTCGGTTTCCCCGGGTGAAACCTTTATGGTCTTGCCGGTCAGCTGCTGCATACGGGAAATGACACCTGGTTGCAACCATCCGGCCGGAACGGGCGTGCCGTTCTGGATGGCCGCGCGGATTTCGGTGCTGGAAGCGGGTGGCGTGCGGACATCGAGGGTCCAGAGTCTTGCCTGGCGGGTGATTTTCCCGGGTGGCCATTCAAACGCCTTGCCGGGTCTTGCCACGAGGATCAGGTCGGCCATGCGGATGATCAGCTCTGGATCGCGCCAGGTGTCAAAACTCGCGAACTGGTCTGCTCCCAAAAGGATCGCGACCAGTGAGCCTCTGGGGTTTTCTGACGCCTGGTCCAGCAGGGCCTTCAGCGTATTCACGGTGTAACTGGGTTTGGTCAGCGATCCCTCGATATCGCTGACCTCGACCTCTTCCGCCAGGCCACAGTCCGCCACCATCGCGCGGCACAAATCCAGGCGCTCCCCGAAAGACAGCCACGGGGACTTTTTGGCTTTGTTCGTTGGGGGGGGATCCGCGGCGGGGATCACGAGGATTTTCGATGTCGGAAACTGTTGCGCCAGCGCGTTCAAACAGGCGGCATGACCAGTGTGCGGAGGATCAAATGTCCCGCCGAACATGATGAGGGACGGGGCCTGACGCGACGGAATTGATTTGTTGTTCTTGATCATTGGCGCGCGTCTAACGGCTGGCGAGAAGTTTCTTGAGGTCCGGCCGTTGCATCGCGGCGACTTCACGCGATTCCTGCGCGGTCAACTCAAGGCGGACACCGGGGATGTCTAGCCAGCGCCGCGTGAGTTTGCCCGTGACGGAATTGTCGAGCGCAAGTGGCACTGGATTGTCCGCGGCTTGTTCAGCCTTGTACGCCATCACACGTTCGTAGAGGTATCTCTTGAGATCGTCGATCCCGGAATTTTCCACGGAGGATATCGCCAGGACGTCGAAGCCCTTTTTTTTCAGTGGTGCCGAGAGTTTGCGGATCTCTGCCGCGCGGTCCTCCGCCTCGATCAGGTCGGTCTTGCTGAGGACGACGCAGACGGGCTTGTCGGCCAGTTCCTTGCTGTATGTGGCAAGTTCGGCGCGCAAGGTCTTGAATGCTTGTGCCGGCGTGACGCCTTCGTCGTTTACGGCCGTGACCAGGTAGGCCACCAGCTGGGTGCGCTCAAGATGACGCAGGAAAGCGTGGCCCAGGCCCTTGCCTTCCGCGGCGCCTTCGATGAGTCCCGGCACGTCTGCCATCACAAAGGACTCGCCCGAGAACTCACCGCGATCTTTCAACTCCACCACGCCAAGATTCGGGACGAGGGTGGTGAACGGATAGTCCGCGATTTTCGGTTTGGCTGAACTGACAACGCTCAGGAGCGTGGACTTCCCGGCGTTGGGGAACCCCGCGAGTCCAACGTCGGCCACGAGTTTCAGTTCGAGGCGCAGATGGGCAGTCTCGCCTGAGGTGCCTTCCGTGAATTCCTCGGGTGCCTGATGGGTTGATGTCAGGAATCTCTGGTTGCCAAGTCCATGCTCTCCGCCCTTTGCGACGACGAGTTTTTGCAAGTGACCGAGAACTTCGCCGGTCATCTTGCCGGAATCGCCGTCAAAGAGCTGGGTACCAAGGGGTACTGGAATGATGAGGTCCTCGCCATTGGCGCCCGTGCGGTTGTTGGTTCCGCCACGCTCGCCATGGCCTGCCTGGTACTGCTTTTTGTACCTCAGGCTGCTCAGGGTGTTCAGTTGTCGATTTCCGACCAGGACGACGTTGCCACCGTTGCCGCCGTCACCGCCATCGCAACCCAGTTTTGGCTTGTTGCGGGCGGTCTTGAAACTGACCATCCCCGAACCGCCATCCCCGGCTCTTACGAAAATCTCTGTTGAATCGACAAACTTCATGAAATTTCGTGGATCCCTGAGAAACGAAAACCGCAAGGGCTGCGAACAGCAGCCTGCGGTCTTCAAGCGTCCAGAATCAGGAATTCCGTTCAGGCCTGAGCCGGGTAAACGGAAACTTTCTGGCGGCTTTTGCCAAGACGTTCGAACTTTACGACACCGTCAGCCATCGCGAACAGCGTGTAGTCCTTGCCGCAACCAACATTGGTGCCAGCATGGAACGTGCTGCCGACTTGACGCACGATGATGTTACCGGCGACGACTGACTCGCCACCGTAAACTTTGATTCCGCGGTATTGCGGGTTGGAATCACGACCGTTGCGGCTACTGCCGCCTGCTTTTTTATGTGCCATGACGACTCCTCAACAGCACCTGTTCGTCGCGGTGATCCTCAGGGGTTCACCGGATGGATATCAGGCGCCGGTAATGGTGTTGATTTCAACGACCGTGACGGCCTGCTTGTGGCCGCGGGTGCGCTTGTAGTTCTTGCGACGCATGTACTTGAAGATCGTGACCTTCTCGTTGTGCGTATGTTCCTTGATCACGCCTTCAACGCGGGCACTTTTCACTGTCGGTGCGCCAACAGCGACGTTTGAACCGCCGACGAGAAGGACTTCGTCGAAGGAGACTTTCTCGCCAACTTTGCCGCCGAGGCGGTTGACGCGAATCTGGTCGCCTTGTTGAACCCTGAATTGATGACCGCTGGTTTTGATAACTGCGTACATGTCGCTAACCCTAGAGAAACATTAGATAAACAGGAAAAAATCCAATCGAACGGAACTCATTCTGATGGCAACTGGCGCATCACCGGTGCCGGTTAAAGCGGCCTTTGCCCGAATGAGCCACCCTTTATCGTGTTGAGACCCCGTATTGTCAACGGAAACTTGCTGTTAATCGCAGCATCCATGGCATTATTTTCGGGGTGATACGACCACGACGTTCCATCTGCCAGGAAGCGGAGTCCAAAATGTGCCTCAACCGCCTGCATCGACTGAATCCCCTGGAACCATTCAGCGGCCCCGGTGCCGAGGACCAGTACCCGCCTGACCAGCAGATCGAGCCGGTCCACATGGACATCGACCTGAAGGTAGACGTGACCGGACGCGCGGCGTCCGGGGTCGTGACGATCACGGCGACTGCCCGCGCTGCCGGGGCCGACCGCCTGACTCTGGACGCCGTGTCGTTCCTTGATGTGGTGGTCAAGGATCCCGACGGGCACGAACTTTCATGGCGCCATGACGGTGAGAAAATCAACCTGCGTTGGACCAAGCCCCTGACCCTCGGGGAGAAACGCCGGGTCGAGGTTGTCTACCGTGTCCAGGATCCGGTGACGGGGCTCTTTTTCATGAACCCGGGGCCAGACAAGGAGAAGGAACCGTCAAGGATCCAGCCCAGTTACGCGGCCACGGATCACGAGACGGAACGCGCGCGCTACTGGCTGCCGTGCGTTGACTTGCCGCACGTCCGGACGACCCTGGACTTTCATCTGACCGCCGAGAAGAGATTCACCATCCTGGCCAACGGGACACTGGTCGGCGAGAAAGAGCACGGCGACAACACCAAGACCGCGCACTGGCGCCTTGAGCAGCCTTGCCCCAGTTACCTCATCTGTTTCGCGATCGGGGAGTTCATCAAGGCCGATGACGGCGATTTTGACGGCATCCCGGTCGCCAGTTTCACGACCGCGCCCCATGAGGTTGCCGATCTCAATCGTTCCTTCGGAAGAACCAGGGACATGCTGCGCTGGATCACCGCGAAGCTCGACAGTCCGTTCCCCTTTCCGAAGTATTACCAGTTCGCGTTGCCCGCGTTTGGTGGCGCGATGGAAAACATCTCGCTCGTCAGTTGGAGTGATATTTTCGTCGCCGACGAGTCCCACGGGCGTGAATGGGCGTGGTTCATCGACCAGGTGAACATCCACGAGATGGCACACAGTTTTTTTGGCGACAGCGTCGTGTGCCGGGATTTTGCCCACGCGTGGCTGAAAGAGTCCTGGGCGACCTACATGGAGCAGTGCTGGCTGGAGGACAGGTACGGCAAGGACGACTCCCTGGCCGATTTCTGGCGCAATGCCCAGGCCTATTTTTCCGAGGCAGACGAGAAATACCGGCGCCCGATCGTGACGCGGCGTTTCAAGTCGTCCTGGCAGATGTATGACCGCCACCTGTATCCGGGCGGCGCGTGCCGGTTGCACATGCTGCGGGGAATGCTGGGTGACCAGATTTTCTGGGGTGCCGTGCAGGATTATGTCAGGACATATCGCGGACGCGTCGTCGAGACGGACGATTTCAGGCGCAAGCTCGAGCATCACTCGGGCCGTTCCCTGGTCAAGTTCTTCGACCAGTGGATCCTGGGCGACGGATATCCGGACCTGAAGGTTTCCTTCAACTGGGACGAAAAAACCAAAGCAGGGACATTCACGGTCGAGCAGAAGCAATGCGGGACGGGCGGGGGAAAATCCGGTGTCACGACGGCTCCGAAGCCTTTTTACTTTGAGACGGACATCGGTTGGACGGTTGGTGGCGTGGATCACTCGGTCGCCGTGACCGTCGATCGCGAACACCATGATTTTGTGGTCACCATGCCGCAGCGTCCCGATCAAGTCCGGTTCGACCCGAAGTGCCGGGCGTTGTTCAAACTGGACTTCAATCCGGGCGACGATTTGCTCAAGGCCCAGCTGACCGGCGCGCGCGATGTGATCGGGCGCATGTTGGCCGCGAGTGAACTGGTCAAGACTGGCCGCGGTGCCAACATCAGCGCGGTTGGTGAAGCGATGGCGCGAGAGCCGCACTGGACCGTACGGTGTGAAGTCGCGGGATTCTTCGCGGACTCGAACACGGGCGCGAGCCTCGACGCGATCGTTGCGTGGATGCGGCGTGAGACCGATTCACGCGTTTTGCACGCGTTGGCGAACGCGGTCCGCGGATTCCGCGACGCGCGCGTGGTCGATGTCGTCCAGGCGCGCCTGAAAGAGGCGCTGCCGCCTCTTTGCCGCGGCGCGTTGATCGAGTGCCTGGGCGCCCAGCGCGAGCCAGCCTTGATGCCTGCCGTGGAGCGGGAATTTTCGTGTCTGGATTGCCACGGATTTATCGAGTCCGCTGTTTTCCGCGCGCTTGCGGAGTTCAGGTCGGATGACGCGGTGCACGCGTGCCTGAACCGCCTGAAGTCCGGCAAGGTTTCGTTCCGTGCCATGCCGGCAGCCGCGCAGGCAATTGGCGGGCTGAGTCGATACGCGAGCAAGCCCCTGCAATCCCGCATTGCCGGTGAACTGGCGGCGCTGTTGCGCGACGATTTGCTGACGGTCCGGCAGGGCGCCTATCGCGGGATTGGCGCGGGCGCTGTCGCCGAGGCTGCCAAGGCGCTGGACGGGCTGAGGCCGTCGTTGCCCCTGCAGGAACGCGTTGAGGTTGAGCGCATCCTTGACCAGATCCGTAAACCGGAGGATTCAAAGGTCCAGTCTCTCGAGAAAAAACTCGAGTCGCTTCAGGACAAATTCCGGAAGCTGGAATCCGTCGTTCAGAAAATCGAGGATGAAGCCGGCTTGCGGAAGTCCGGCGCACCACAAATGACCGGGAAATAATCGACCCGGCAATTTTTGCCTGGTGATTCCGCAAGTCCCCCGCGTGACCGGGAAACCTTTGCCTGGTGGGCGATCTGCGTCCTGCGGACGGGTTATACTTGAGTCATCATCAGGAGGCGCACGTGGTTCGTTCACGCAAACGATTGCCGGACATACATTACGAGGTTCACGGAGAGGGGCCTGATCTCGTGATGTTGCGCGGGCTTGGTCGCAACATCAAGCACTGGCTTGGTTTTGACAAGTTCGCGGCGAGGCATTTCAGGACGATCTCAATCGATGCGCGTGGCCTCGGCAAATCGACACGGGACATGTCGCCGCTGGATACGATCTACGACCTCGCGGACGATGTGGTGCGTGTCATGGACGCCGTCGGGATCGACAAGTCGCATGTTCTTGGTGTTTCCCTGGGCGGGATGGTGTCGATGGCGATGGGGCTGAAGCACCCTGCCCGGACGTCGTCGCTGGTGATCATAAATTCGAGCATCGCTGGCAGCGGTCATCCACGGTTGACTTTGCCCGCCTGGTTGCTTCTCCTGCGGGCCGTCGCTCTGGGGCCAGCGATTTACGATGACCTCGCGAGGCTTTTGTTGGGACCGGAGGCTTCCGTTGATCTGCGGAAGAAAGTCGCGCGCGATTGGTTGAAGATCGACCAGTCGATGAAGGTTTCTCCGGCGTTGATCGTGAAGCAAATCCTTGCCGCGGCAAGGTTCAGGGTGCGCGGTGATTTGTCGGCGATCAAGGCGCCTACCCTGGTGATGTATGGCAAGGGCGACCAGTTTGTTCCCCACGCCAACAGTGAGCTGATCGCAAAATTGATTCCGCGCGCGCGAATGGTCGGGATCGAGGGCGCGGGCCATGAATTGACGATTGACCGTCCGGATGAGGCGCTCGAGGAAATACGCAAGTTCATCAAGTGGTCGGAGGCTCGAAAGTGATTTCGAACAAAACGAATTCTTCTTCTACGGCTTCTTCCATGAATACCGCGATGGCACAGTCCATTGGAGGTTCCGCTGACTCTTCTGGCGTCACCCCGGGCGCGGCATCGGGCCAGAGAACCGGCGAGGAGAAACCTTCGCGCGAGTTTGACTCGCACATGCGTGATGATGACAACGACACGTCGAGATCGCCTTCCCAGCCGCAGTCTTCGTCCCGGCCCATGACACAGACGGAGGCCAAGAAGGCTGCGACGCAAGTAACTGAATCGAGCGGCGAAAAATCAGCAGCCGAAACAAAGAAGTCCAATGTTCAGGGTGACAATTCATCTTCAGGCAACGGCCAGAAGCCGGTCATGAACCACATCCTGCGCCAACTCGTTAAGCAAAACCCGGGCGCGCAGCCGCCCGCGCTGCAATTCATCCAGGGATCCCTGCCGGGCAACGCGATCGAGGAACTTCCGCAACTGATGGCTTCAAGCCGGTTCATCACCGACGCGTTGATGGAGCAAGATCTTTCCAGTTACATGGGCGAGGACGTGAAGCCTTCCAGCGTCCTGCGCGAACTTGGTTTCAGTCCGGACCTGATCACCCAGGCGCTGGCACTCGGTGTCGACGGGGGCGGCCCGGCCCAGCGCGCGCAGGTCCTGAGTGCCCTTGGCGCCGACCCGAAGCGCGTTGAGTCAAGTTTGACGCAACTCAAGAGCGCGATCGCGGCCGATGGTATCGCCGGGTACATGCAGCAGACCCTGGCGCTGGCGAAAACATCGGGCAAGCAGCCGGGTATTGTGGAGAAACTCACGGGCACGGAAGTTGATGACACGGCAAGTGACCTGGGGTCGTTCAAGGCGAACACCAGCCTCGAAGTGCAGGCGATCATGGCCCAGGCCCTCGCGTCAGCCAGCAGCTGGGGACCGCGCGCGATGGCGCGTCCGTCGGGTTCCTTTTTCGGTTCCTTTGACATCAGCGCCGGAATGTCCGCGCTTTCGCTGGACATGCCCTCAAGCCTTTCCGTGGGTTCATTTTCGATGAGTGAGGTCACGGATTTGACGTTCACCACCGCCCCGTCCCCAGACTCGTCTTTGGATTCGGCTTTAGATTCGTCTTTGGATTCGTCTGTGGATTCGTCCTTGACGGATGTAACCTCCAGGAAAACCGACATCATGAGTTTGGAGAACGTTGAATCAAGGTTCACTCAACCCGGGGCTGACGCCATCATTGGATTTGAGAACCTGCGTTCCCGTCTTGAGTCCGAGTTCGGTTCAAACGTGAAAGTGACAGGCCTTGGGGCCCGCGCCTGGGATGAGACGAATGACGTGGATGTCGCGTCCATGACCGGGTTATCCGCGCCAGAAGTTTCCGTTACCGAGTCTACCGCGACCGGGTTCTCTGCGACCCCGGAGTTGCAGACTCCCGTCGAGGGGCTGTCGTCTGCCAGAAAAGACAACGCTTCGCACAGCGACGCCGGGTCCAATGGGGAGAAAGACCAACCGGCCGGACGTCCTCTCGTGAACGCACGGTTCCCGGAAATGGAGGCGAGGAATCCGGAGGTCAGTGAACAGGAGCCGCGACAGGCGCAGCAGGCTGAGCAACGCACCGAACAAGTCGCGGCACCGTTGTCAGACGCGTTGCCTTTGAATCCTTTGGTCGCGAATGACGTTCAGCCGGCGGTAGAAGTCGCTGAATCACCGGGCACGGGAAAATCAGAGCGCGTTGAAGTGAACGCGCGTCACGCCACGGAGACTGTGCGCAAGATTCAGGATGCCGTGATGCGCACGTCCGTGAACAATATTGGCGCGATGCGCCTCGATCTTTCGAGTCCGGAGACTGGAAAGCTCGAGATAGCGGTCCGGTTGGATCAGCGGGACGGTAATGTCGACGTGCGGGTGATGGCAGGTTCGGATGAACTCAGGGAGTTGATTTCCCGTGAATTGCCGCAACTCAAATCTGCCCTTGGGGAGCAGAACCTGAACCTGCGCAATTTTGAGTCAAGGGAATGGTCGGGGCAATGGGCGGGGAACGCTTCCCAGTGGTCTGGCCAGCAGGACTTCCGCGGTTTTGGCAACGGTCGCGGGAATGATTCCGCCGCTGACCGGACTCGTGCTTCCGGCGCGCGTTCGGCCGGGGCGCAAATTCAGTCAGTGAATGAGCAATTGGGACGTCAGGCTTTGCGGTCATTCCGCGTTGTCGACCTCAGCGACCGCAGTGTCGGCGGCGCTGGTCGCATCAAGGTACTTGCCTGATCTTTTGAATCTCAGGCCTCTTATTGGAGGGCGACAAGATGCGCGCATCCTTGCAAGACCGGATCAACCCGTATCAGGGAAAAGGCGGTGCCGCGGCTGGCGATTCCAGCGCGGACAAGAGGATTTTCCCGGGCGAAGGGGACACGACCTTCAAGAACTTGCTCATGGAGTCCAACTCAGATGTCGCCAAGGAACGGACCGCGAGCAAGAAGGGTGACCTGAGCGTCGCGAAAAACGACGATGACTTCTTCAAGATGATGAATGAGAAGGCCAATCCCCAGCGTGGTCCGAAGACGCAACTGGACAAGGATGACTTCCTCAAGTTGTTCATCGCCCAGTTGCAGAACCAGGATCCACTCAAGCCCGATGACAGCGCCCAGATGGCGGCTCAATTGGCGCAGTTCAACGGGCTGGAGCAGATGCTCAACGTCAACAAGACCCTGACCGAGATGTTGAAGGGTCAGAACAATGGCCGTAACTTCGGCATGCTGGATTACGTCGGCCGTGAAGTCACGGTCGAGGGCGGGCGCGCCGTGGTCTCCAACGGGAACCCGGGCCAGGTCAGCTTCAATGTGGACCGTCCGGTCGCTGGGGCGACGGTTGAGGTTCGCGATGGGAATGGAAACATCGTGGCCACCGAGAGCCTGGGCGAGCTGCAACCGGGCGAGCAGGATCTGCGGTGGAGTGGCAACGGGACCGACGGGAAGCAACTCCAAGACGGTTCCTACACGTTCACGGTCACGGCCACGTCGGATGAGGGCCAGGCGGTTCCGATTCCTGTCCAGACGCGAATCAAGGTCGTTGGTGTCGACTTGAAGGATCCGAATGGTGCCTTCATGACGGCGGCAGGGAAGATTCCCGCGAGTGATGTCGTTGCTGTCCGCATGATGGACGACAAGCAGACCCGCAAACCGGTCGCTGTCGAAGCAGAAAGTGAGACCCGTGTGCCCGTTGAAGTTGAGGGCGCTATGCCGGCTGGAATGCCGGACCCCCAACAGTTGGTCGAATCAGATGAGGGTTCAGATGCAGAGAATCTCCCAAGCAATTAATTGGATTCGGTATTCCATTACCTTGTTGCTGCTGGTTTCTCTGATGGGTTGCCTTGGCAAGCAGATCGTCCCTGGCGGGAAGTCCGCTGCTTTGGATCCCCATCCGGGAATCCATGATGATCGGGAGACATCCGGCAATGACAGCGCAAAGCCTGGTGGAACAAATCTCGCGGTTGCCCCGGCAATTTGCAAAGAACTTGAGAAACCCTGCACTGCAACGCCCGCGGCAACCTTTTGCGAACTGCCTGAGATCACGGGAACAGTCCTGGTGCCCGGCAACCGCCCGTATGCCTTCGGGGCCAATGAATGCGAGGCCCGCAAGGGAGTTCTCGAACAGGTGTGTAAGCGCGGAATCGACATCAAGTCCGCGAGTGCCATCAAATGCAAGGCGGGTGGGTCTGGCGGCAAGTGTCCCGTGACCCCGCGCATGTGCATCACGGTGTACGATCCCAGGTTTTGCGTTGCCACGAGTTACGCGGGTCAGGCAATTCCCGCGGACACGCGACTGGCCGGATGGGGAGCGAATGAATGTGTCGCCCGTGAGGAATTGGCGAACATCGCCTGCGCGCAGAATCTGAACCCTGATCTTGTCCAGGGCGTATCGTGCTCCCGTCAGGCTGAGTTTCGCGGGGATTGTCCTCCCCTGCAACCGGCGTGTGATCCCGGAGACAACACGGCGCATGATTGTGAAGTCGGGATTTCCGCCCCGGGGGGCTCAAAAATTTCCGCGCAAGGCGCAAGCAAGTGCCTCGCCCGGTTCAACCTGGATTTTCAGATATGCCTTGCCGGGCAATCTCCTGCTGCCATGGCGCAACGGGTTTCCTGCCGCCAGAAATAGGAATTTCGAGATCAATCCAACCGGGTATGTCAACCGGGCATGACCACGAACGCGCCCTGGCTCAGGTCGGAGCGCTGCACTGGCATGCTGTCAAAGATCGCGGTCACTTCACAGTCCTTGAGGATCTTCTCGAACAACTCCCGTTCCTCGTGCAGCAGCCAGTCGCGCAAGTCGTCGCGAAGGCGGAGCTTGAATGTCTTTTTTCCGCTCTTGTGTGACAGGCGCATGATCTCCCGGATCAGGTCGTAAGCCTGGGTCTGGGTGCTCTTGATGCGTCCCCGTCCGTCACAGCACGGGCAGGATTCCATCAACTGGCGTTCCAGCGATTCCGCGGTTCGCTTCCGCGTCATCTGGACGAGGCCGAGCTCACTGATACGCAAGACGGTGCTTCGGGCCTTGTCCTTTTTGAGCTCCTCCTGGAGAGCCTGGTATACCTTCTCCCGGTCGCCCTCACGTTCCATGTCGATGAAATCCAGGACGATGATGCCACCGATATTGCGCAGGCGCAGTTGCCGGACGATCTGCCCGATCGCCTCCATGTTGGTCCTGAGGATCGTGTCGCGCGCGCTGCTGTGCCCGACGAACTTGCCGGTGTTGACGTCGAACGTGGTCAGGGCCTCGGTCTGATCGATCACGAGGTGACCGCCGGATGGCAGGTCGATGGTGCGGCCGAGGGCCCGCGTGATATCCATCTCGATCCCGTATACATCGAAAACAGGTACCTTTGCCGTGTGAAGCTCGAGTTTTCTCGCGGCGCCTGGAGTGGTCGCGTTCAAGAAACGGTGTAGTTCGTCGAAAGCCCTCCTGTCGTCGATCACGATCTTGTTGACCTCTTCGGTGTAGAGGTCGCGCGTGACTTTGCGGACCAGGTCGAGGTCCTGATAAAGGATCGCGGGAGCCGATTCCCGGGGGGCCTTCAGTCGGATGCGCTGCCAAGTGCGGATCAGGTAACGAAGATCCTTGGCGAGACTCCGTTCGTCGGCATCCTGCGCGGCTGTACGGACAATGACGCCAACGCCCTTGGGCTTGATCGACCGCACCAGCGATTTCAGTCGCTGTCTTTTGGATTCATCCGTGATGCGTTTTGAGATGCCGGTCCGCGACGTGCCTGGCACCAGCACGAGGTATCTGCCAGGCAGCGACAGATGCATGGTCGCGCGAGCGCCTTTTGTGCCAAGGGGTTCCTTGCTCACCTGGACCAGGATCTGCTGGCCCTCGGAGAGGATTTTCTCCACGGGTCCGCGATTGACCCGTGCGGGCCTGCCGAAGTCTTCCTCCAGCCATTCGCCGCCTTCGGACTCATCTTCGGATTCGTCATGGGGTTCGTCATGGGATTCGTAAAGGCGGACCGGTCCGCGCCGATGTCAATAAACGCGGCCTGCATGCCAGGCAGGACCCTGTTGACACGCGCCTTGTATATGTTGCCGACCATGGCGCTTTCATGGTGGCGCTCGATGAAGAGTTCCGTGAGGTCCTCGCGCTCGAGCAGGGCGATGCGCGTCTCGGAGCCATTCGTGTTGATGATCAGCTGTTTCTCAAGCATCGCGTGACTCGGTCTCCCGCAGGCTCTGTGCGATCACGGCGCAAATTTCTCGCGCGGCCCCCGTTCTGGACCTGACAAAATCCGCCGGCGACGCTTGTCCCGGTTCCCGCGAGTCAGCGCGGGCGCTCGCTCGAAGCCATCCGATGAGATCATCCGGGGCTTCGACCGCGCGTAACAAGCCCGTGCGGTGCATCTCCACCGCCTCCGCGCTGTTCTTGAATTTCATGCCGCATGCCAG
>RGVZ01000151.1 GCA_010029825.1 bacterium
GAGCACGAAGGCGGAATGTAAACCTTGACCGTAGCCTCGCACGACCGCACGCCGAGTGCCGGGCCTGTGACCTCGCCCTTCAATCGCATGAGGCCCTCGCGGGAACTGTATGGTTCGGTCGACTTGGCGGCAACGTTCCAACTCCGGGCAACAGCGCCGCCGGAAACTGTGCTGCGAATGGATTTCGCTGCATCGGGCAGTACCGTGTTGCTCCATGCCGATATGCCGCTGGCCTGCGGCTGCTGCGTCCGGGCCGAGAAGACGACGCCGTAGGTCTTCAAGTTCGCCGAGATTTGAGTGTCGGGCGTGACGGGACCGGGCGATGAGACCGTCATGTCGCATTCGGGCACTGGTGGCGGATCAACCCCGATGCGCGCCTTTGTGGTCACCGTCCGTGAACCCTTGCCGGGATCGCGCGCGGAGATCGCGACCGTGGAGTCCACGGTGACGTCGTAGGCCGCGATCAGGGCACCGTTGTATACCGGTCGCACCGAGGAGATCCTGGTTTGAACCGAGGCAGGACCCGTCGGCGCGGCGGAATAGTGCGACGCGGAAAAAATATTCGCCGCGCCGGAAGTTGCGCCCATAAAACGCAAGTCGGGACTGCTGATCCCGATTTGTGGCGCGGCGGCCACGCTGTTGACACGCCAGATTCCCTGGGCCGTGGCCGGCAGGTTGCCCGCGACCGAACCGATTTTCACGCTGTTGGGTGATGTCGTGTTGACATACTGGTCGGGAAACAACGCGGGCACGTGTTGGGGAATGCGCGCGGAGGGACTTGCGACTGGCATCGCCATCAGCACTTTCAACATGTTCAGGGCAGAAACGTTGCTCTCGCGCGCGACTTCACTCGCGGACTCGAAAGCCTGCTCGTTCGCGGAACGCAGGTTGCGTTCGGCGACCGCCGCGAGGCCACCGGACACGGCCAGCGCCCCCATGAGAACGTAGACGATATTGCCGCTCTCACCGGTTTGAGATTTTGGACTCATGAAAATCCTGCATTTTCCGAACTAATTTGGTGTCGATCGGAACATTCCCGGCGGATCCTGAGGCAAATAGATCTCGCGGATCGTTGGGTTATGGCAAGTTACTGTATTAACTGGTAAAATAAGAATCAAACGCCGTCGTGAAAGATCCAACTTGCGAGATTTTCTGACCAAATGCCTGAAGACACGCGTCAGTCCCGACCGGGCTTTCGCGGGTGCGTCCCCGGGAAACTCTCTGCTCAGCGTGATTGTCTCGCTGGGTGTCGCGGGCATTGTCATCGCGATGGCGGCGGTTGCCTACCGCAACATGACATTTGAACGTCGCCTGATCCAATCGAAGAATTCATACCGGGAAGTCGAAGGAGCCCTGAAGAACATCGTGATCACAAGCCTGCGCGCGAAAATTTCCGGCGGCGACTGCGCGAGTCCTGTCGCGCTCAACGATAACATCGGCAGCATGACTGTCGGGGCAGTCGCGGGAGCCAACGCGATCAACCTGGCAACGACCACGTCGGCTCTGGCAAAAAAACTGGAACCTCTGCGCGCGGCGGCCGGAAGATGCGCGGCACCGGTCATGCCGGGAACTGCCGGAAACACGTTCCGGTTCTGCTTGAAAATGACGCCGGCGGCAGGCGCACGCCGGGGCGCGCCGGACAGTTTCACGGGCTCCAAAGACACGTTTGCCGAGATCCAGGCGACCATGATGGACTTCACGACTGGCCAACCTGTCACCTGCGCGCAGTTCAACGCGTTCCCGCGAAAATCCGGATTCATCCTGACCACGGGACTTTACTGGGTCGCTTCGTCTGACGTCGGACCGGTCCCGAACTCGAACATTGGTTTCACTTATGTTCCCGGGACTTGAACGACGCGGCAAATATGACAGCCAACGCGGCACGACGTTGCTGGAACTGATCGTCGCGGGCGCGATCGGCATCCTTGTCGTGATGCTGGTGACAACATTCGTCACGCGCGTCATCAACAGCCGCGTCAAGGAAGAAGGCAGGATCAACGCGGCAGAGGATGTCCGCCGCGTCGAGGCCGCCCTCAAGAAAGCGGCGGACAAGCAAGTCGCTGGTTCCGTCGCGCGGGTTGAGGGCGACTTGCGGGTATGCGCGCGCACGTCCTGTCCCGGGCTGAGCTTGAACTCCCCCACCATCATCATCACACTGGTGACGGCCTGCGTGCCTGGGCCAGAACCGGAGGCCAGCCGCCTCAACGCCAGCGTGACGGGATGCCTGAGCGGAGGGCAATTTCCCTCAGGAAAATGCCCGTCCGGACAACGCCCGGTCGTCAGGTATACAGAAAGCAACATCACAACGCGCGCCACCGTGAAAACATGGACGGTGCCGTTTCCTGCGCAAAAAGGTAAAACCGTCAACCATCCTGAGAATTCAGGCGCCGCCATTTGCGTCACCGAGCAAGGAGACCACCTGGCCGTCGACCTGGATCAGGTCGTTTTGGAGCAAGGGGGCGACGGGGGCAAGCCGTCTGTCTTCAAACGGTCTCTCGTCCTGCCGCGAAGCGTCGTCACCGGTTATCAAATCCAGTAGCGCGATCCCGTTCAGATGCCGGCGGGACGGAACAGTTCCTTGCCGGCCGCGGCGCACGCCGTCAACGCCTGCTTGCCATTCGAGGTCTTGAGCAGCGCGATCATCAGGTCGGCATTCATGGGGTAAGCCGCCACCGAGACCGTCTTGTCCGTTGCCGCGTTGCCGATGAGGATCATCGGTTCGTCGGTAGCGATACCGGCGCCGGCATCAGCCTTCTCATTGACCTGGACGAAGCCGACAAATGTCCCGGCCTGCATCGTTGTGCGGGTGCCGCTGGTCGTATCGAACTTGCCCGTTGCGGATGGATTGTCATTGTCATCAAGGAACACGCCGCAGTTGAACTGCGCCGCGAAAACGTTGGTGGAAAAAAGAGCCGCGGCGACGAAAGCGATCGAATTGATTTTCATGGAACCACTCCTTGGTTGAGTCCGTTCGCAAGTTTCGATCATCAAGTCACCCGTTGTCAAATCATGGCGGCCATCATTCCCACGACCGCGCCGAAAATCACGTGCGCGACAATGTGTACAAGGGCAACGCGAAAGCCAGCCTCGCGAAACCGGTCGATCGGATGATGTTCCGCGACGGCGATGACAAGACCGAATGAAACGATCAGGCCCTGGACGAATCCGAGCAAGGCCCCGAGTTCCGTCAGCCTCGCGACGCGCCCAGGGGATCCGCGCGCCATGTCGGGAATGAATGAAAGGGTGTAAATGTAAAGTGCCGCGAACAAGATGCCGGCAATGAAATGAAAGGCCATGCCGGGCAGGAGCGACTTTTCCTCGCGTCCGGTGATGGCGCTGCCAATGGCGCGCACCATGTCCCCGTTGGCAAATCCCGTCCAGTGGATGATGTAAAGGAACGAAGTCATGGCGGTGGTCGCCGCGATGCCCGTCATCACGATCAGCATCAAATCCCAGGTCGCGCTCACAGGATCCCCTCCCCCTCGGAAACAAAACGTTTCAGGCAGGGTGATGCAGGATCGTGACCAAATTCATCTTCCGGGCACCAGGAACAGGGCGAGCGCCGGCCAGAAAGTGACGACCATAAGGCCACAAAGCAGCATCAGCATCGGCACGACAGCGGCGCGGATCACTTCGCCCAGAGGCTGCTTGAAAGCCGCCGACGCGACGAAGAGATTGATGCCTACTGGCGGTGTCAGGTAACCGATCTCGAGATTCACGATCATGATGATACCGAAATGGACCGGGTCGATCCCGTAATGCACGGCCATGGGGACAAGAAGGGGCGCGAAAACCAGGATCGCGCTCATGATGTCCATGAAGCATCCGGCGATCAGGAGCAGGATATTGACCGCGACCAGGAACTGGAACTTGTCCGAGATCATGCCCGACATGCTCTGGACCATGTTCTGCGGAATCTGCTCGAGGATCAGGAATTTGTTGAAGCTGACGGCAAACAGCAGGATGAAGAAGATCATGCCGAGCATCCCGGTCGTGTCGGTCATCGCCTTCCAGATCATGGCGGGCTTCAGTTCGCGGTAAAAGCCAAGCTCGATGATGAGGGCAACGGCCACGGCGACGGCGGCGGCCTCGGTCGCGGTGAAATATCCGGAATAAATGCCGCCCAGGATGATGACCGGGACGAGGATCGACAGGAACCCGGTTTTGAGCGCGGTCATGAATTCAACGGAATCCCATTTGCCGCGCGGCATGCCACGCCCGTGGTACATGGCGTAGATCATCAATATCGCCGCGAGAAGAAGTCCCGGCAGGACGCCCGCGATGAACATGTCCGTGACGGAGACATTCGCCATGATCGAGAAAACGATCATGGGAATGCTGGGCGGAATGATGATGCCAAGGGTCCCGGCGGATGCGAGAAGCCCGGTCGCGAAACCGCGCTGGTACCCGGCCTCGATCAGGGCTGGATACATCAGGGATCCGATCGCGATCAAGGTCACGGGAGACGATCCCGAAATGGCGGCGAACAAAGTGCACGAGAGAACGGCGGCGACGCCGAGCCCGGCCGGCAAGGGGGCGGTGATCGCGGCCGCGATGCGGATCAGGCGTTTCGAGATGGCGCCCTGGGTCATCAGGTTGCCGGCCAGGATGAACAGAGGGATAGCGAGAAGAACTTCCTTGTCGGCGGCGAAGTAGATGTCCTCAATGACGCCTGACAGGTCGGCGTTGCCGGCGAGGGAATAACAAAGGGTCGCGACCGAGCCGAGGATCACGAAGAGGGGCAATCCTGTGATCAGCGCCACGACCAGGAAAACAGTCAGCGCCCACGTGAGTGACATCAATGGACCCCCGAGGAGACCGGACGCATGGACGGCATGAGCGCGTAAATGAGGTGCTTCGATGCCATGAGGGAGAAAACCAGGGGAAAGATAGACTGAATGATCCACAGGGGAATCCCCGTGATGACATTCGCGTCACCGAACTCGCGACTTTGGGCGACATAGAGGAAAGCGATCCAGGCGTAAAACCCGCAAAAACCGGCCGTGCAAAGTTCACGAAACAAGACGACGGAAGGCTGCGTCGACTTTGGCAGCACATGGTCACCGACCTCGGGACGCAGGTGCGCCCCGGCAGAGGACGCGAGGCTGACACCGAGGCTGCCGGAAAAAATCATGAGGTGCAGGCTCAGTTTCTGCGCCCATGGGATGCTGATGTGAAACACCTCGCGAAGGAACACGTCCCCGAAAAGCAGCAGCGCCATGGTCGCGATGGCCAACCCCGCGATCACGCGCTCCAGGCGGGTGATGATGTCGAGAAATAGCCGCACTATTTTTTTCGGGCCTTGAACTGCTTCTTACCCTCAAGGACCACTTCGTAGATCTTGCGGGCGTCGCCACCGGTCGTCTTGATGACTTCATCCGCGAGGCCATCGACGGCCTTGCGGAATTCAGCCTTCTCGGCCTCTGTCAGGTTCTCGATCTTGATCCCGGAACCCTGCAAAACAGTGATGAGCTCGTTGCCGACCGCGCGGACCGCGGCGCGACCACTGACCGCGAGGCTGTTGCCTGGGCCGAAAATGACCTTGCGGTCTGCTTCAGAAAGTTTGTCCCAGAAAGTCTTGCTGAACAGGATCGCCGCCGGCTGGTAGATGTGCTCGGTCACCGAGTAGTGTTTGATCGCCGTGTGCCACTCAGCCGACAAAGTCAGGAGCGCCGTATTGTCAAAACCCTCAACAAGACCAGTCTGCAGAGCGGGTAACGTCTCGGGCATCGAGATGGGAACGGGATTGGCGCCAAGGCGTTTCCAGAAGGCAAGATGGACCTTGCTCTCTTGCGAGCGCACTTTGAGGCCCTTCACGTCGGAGGGCTTGCGAACCACGCGGTTTTTCGTGCCGATGTTGCGCCAGCCATTTTCTGCCCACGAATTGAGGACAAATCCCTTCGACTCGAAAACCTTCTTGAAGGGTTCCCAAAGATGGTTGTCGAGGACGTAGTCGGCCTCCTCGTAACTCTCGAAGAGATACGGGATCTCGAGGACATCCAGTTCGGGAATGACACTGGCGAGAGCGCCCGCCGTGACACCGCCGCCTTCGATGCGACCGCGGCGGATGCCCTGGGTGATCTCAAGCTCGCCGCCGAGAGCGCCACCAAGATACGCCTTGACCTGGATGGTCCCTTTGCTCTCCAACTCGATGCGCTTTTTGATCTGTTCGAGAACGTCAGACCACGGAGTCCCGGCCGGCGCGACGGTAGCCAGTTTCACCACGACTTTCGGCGCCGCGGAGGCCAGTGTCGACCGCGCGGCCGCGCCACCGATCACGAGGCCCGTCATGGCCATCACGGCAACACCAAGGCAAAACGCGTATGACCGGCATTTCTTGTTCATCATCTCAGAAGTACTCCGCCATCTTGTCGAGCATCTTCTTCGCCTTGCGCTGTTCGACGATTTGCTCAGGAACGATGTCCGGGAGGCTCTCCGGCTTGCCGTTGATGACAAACTCCAGATGCTTCTTGAACATGTCCTTGTCGCCCTTCTTCGGGGCCAGCGTGTCTGCGATCAGGACATGGGTTCCGAAATAGTTGTTGGCCAGCTTGAGGGACTTTTGAAAGTTCTCCTCGCTCTTCGGCAGGCTGCCGCCGGCAAAGGATGGCGCGACCGCGTAGTAGGCACCCCAGTAACGGGGAACCGCGCCGTAGAAATAATCGGGCTTCAACTTCTCGACGCGCTCGATCATGAGGCGGATGCGGTTTTTGTTGCCGAGCATCGTCGGAAGGCCTGACAGTCGGGCCCACTTGCCGAGGTTCGAGGCGGTCCAGTAAATCGCGGGTGCCTCAGCGGCCGTCAGGGTATCGAGAGCCTCCTCGATTTTCTTGCCTTCGTCCTTCACTTTCTTGCGGAATGCCGCGTTGGTGGCGAGCGCGCGCTCACCCCATGCCGTACCGGTTTCCCAGGTGGATTTCTTTTTCTCGTTGTCCGTCAAATGCCCGTCGGCGAGGAAATAGTATCCGCGGCAGAGGTACGTCATGGTCTCAACGTCGGCCGGATCCTGATTGGCGACTTCCTCGAAGAGCTTCAAGGACTTCTCAAGTTCCGCCTGGTCGATGCGCTTTTTCCAGAGGGCCAGCGCCTCGGTTTTCTTTTTCTTCAAATCCGCCTTGGACACCGCGCCAACTTCGACTTTCTTTTCCCAACCGGCGGTGCGGGATGTCGCGCAACTCGTGACGTTCACGAACGAAGCCGCGACAAGGACCGCCATGGAAGCGCGTGCGAGACGGACAGACACTACGGTTTTCATGGACGATTCCCTCATGAATATTCTCTCGTTTAAAAACGATTCACTTGTTCAATGAGGCCTCATCCCGAAATGGTTTGTCAAGCCACGCGGGACAGGGCGGACAAGCCAAACCCAGATCACCGACAAAAGGGACCACACGATCATGGCACTGGCGAGAGTCGTTGGAACAGGGCCCGTCATGAACCACGAACCCGTCGCCATGACTCCAGCGCCTGTCACCAACCAGCGCAGAATCTCGTACCAGACACCATCGCGACGTGACTCCAGCACCACGCCAAGGGACGACAGTGACGCGACCAGCCAGCACGCGTAAACCGCCAACGGCCCCAGGGCGGCGCCCTTCTGGACTTGCAGGAAATGGATCCCGGCGACCAGCAACACGGCAAACTGGAACACGCCGTACATGAGCAGCGCGCGTGATGGAGCAGGAACAAATTTCGGGCGATGGATATCGAAGTCCGGTTTCGGCCAGGCCGTCCGCACATCAACTGGACGCCATCCAGTGCGACTGGCGAGCACGGCGACCTTGTCGCGCCACGTCCCGGTCCGGATGAAATCCTGCGCCATCGCCACGTAGACTTCGACGTTCGCCCAGAATGGATTCCAGGACTTGAGTTGGGACCTGGTACCGTAAACAACAGGCTCACTGGCGTCTTCATCGACAAACGTGCCGAACATGCGGTCCCAGATGATCAGCATGCCGCCATAATTCTTGTCGAGGTACTTGTCATTCACGGCATGATGGACGCGGTGATTTGACGGGCTCGCGAAAACGCGATCAAACCAGCCCATGCGGTCAATCAACTGCGTGTGGATCCAGAACTGGTAAAGCAGGTCAACCAGCGCGACGACGGCGAACACGGCTGGTGGAACGCCAACAAGAACCAGCGGCACATAAAAGATCCAGCCGAACAACACGCCGGTGCTGGTCTGCCGCAGCGCGGTCGACAGGTTGTATTCCTCGCTCTGGTGGTGGACGACGTGAGCGGCCCAGAGGAAAGTCAATTCGTGGCCCAGGCGGTGCAGCCAATAATAACAGAAATCATAGGCGACGAGGGCAAACACCCAGACCAATATGCTGTCAGCGGGCAGGGTCATGAAACTGAAGTTGTCGTAAATGAACTTGTAAATGGCCACCGTCATCACGCGCCCGAAAACCGCGGCGACCTGCGAAATGACGCCGAGGCTCAGGCTGTTGATCGCGTCGTCGACACGGTAGACGTCCCGTTTCATGATGCGACTCGCGATGATCTCGACCGCGATCAGCACAAAAAAGACGGGCGTCGCCCAGGTGATGATTTTGGCTTCCATATTCATAGAAACGGAGACTTTCCGGTTGACTTGAGGCACGGTGGAAAGCGACCATTTATTCAGCGTAAAGCATTGATCTTAAAAACAAAACACGTGAGCCTGCCAATGAGCCCACAAACAGCCAAGGATTTGCTGATTGTCGCAATCCGCAACGTCGGCCGCAACCGCCGCCGGACTCTGATCACGATTTTTACCGTTTTTATCGGCGTGCTGGTCGCGACCGGGGTACGCGGCCTGTTGAACGGCCTGCAAGGCGAGATCAAGGGCGGACTGATCCGGAAAATGAACGGCGACCTGCAAATCCACAAAAATGGATATCAAGACTCCGTTGACCCCAATCCGTGGAAACTTCTGGTTCCGGCCACAGACGACGCGATCGCCGGGATCCTGAACGCGCCCGGACCGGGTGGAGCGAAACCTTTCATCGCTGGTGCCAGCCCCCGCCTGCGCGTCATGGGACTGATCAATCACCAGAAAACACAAACGACCACTTCCGTTGGAGTCATCGGATTCGACTCCAGGAAGGAACTCGCTGTTTGCTCGCGCCTTCCCGAGGCGATTCAGTCCGGAAAGGTACTCGATTCCTCGCTTGAGGAACCGACTACCATGGCCGCGGAGGAAGATCTGACCGAGGCCACAGGCCTGGGATCCGCACCACAGAAGGGCAGCGCACCACGCGCCACGGGAAGGCATCAGATCATGCTGTCACCGCAATTGATGCGCGGGATGAAGGCGGAGATTGGCGATGAGGTCGTCGTCCTCATGCAAGACAAGGACAACATGCAGCAAGCCATCGTGGTCAACATCTCGGGCGTCGTCGATTACGGGGTCCCGGGCGCGGGGGGACGCATGGCATGGATGGACTTGACCACCCTGCAGGATGCTCTCGGCGTAAAGGGCCAATCATCCGAAATCGCGCTGCGCACGGCGGACGGGATCCCGGTCGCGGCTGCCAAGACCGCGCTGCAAAAATCAGTTCCCACCGACCAGATTGTCGAGACCTGGGCTGATCTCGCAGGGTTCATTCGCGACGCGCTGGCGATCCAGGACATGGTATTCGCATCGGTCATCGTCATTGTGTTCACAATCGTCATCGCGGCCATCGCGAATACTTCACTCATGACTGTGATGGAGCGTACCCGTGAAATCGGTACTTTGATGGCCCTCGGATACCGGCGCAAACACATCCTGCTCCTGTTTCTCGGGGAGTCAGCCTTCATCGGGATGGCCGGAGGCATCGTTGGCATCCTCGCCGGGTCAATCCTGCTCTTCATCCTGCGGACAAAGGGCATCCAGATGAACCTGCCCGGGCAAGCCGTGCCCGTGTTGTTGCGGCCGGAGGCCTCCGCCAGTTACCGGGCATTCGTCTTCGTGATGGCGGTTTTCGCCGCGCTGATCTCAGGCCTTCTTCCGGCATGGCGGGCAAGCAAGATGAAACCCGTTGAGGCTCTTTCCTCTACTTGAACAGGAAAACACAGACAATGAAGTGGACCTCAAGACACGTCATTCATGTTGCCAGAGTCATGGCTGTCGCTGGTGCCGTGGCATCAACCTCCATCATCAGCGTGGCGGCCCGGGCCGCCAATGGA
>RGVZ01000152.1 GCA_010029825.1 bacterium
CTCAAGGAATCGGTGGAAGATGTCGTGAATCTCCAGCACGAACCGGTCTCGATACCGCTGCGGCACCGGGACCAGCAGTGAGAAGCCCACGTGTGTACGACCCACGCGCGAAGATGCCTGGATGTACTCCGCAATGTCTGACGGGATGCCCGCGAAGAACATCGCGTTGAACTCTTCCACGTCGACGCCGTGCGAGATGGCAGAGGTTGCGATGACCGACCGAAGGGTGTCATTCAGCTCCGGGAATGGCTTGTTGACACCAACGCGTGTCTCGGCACGCCGGACGATGTCCTGGATGTCAGCGGCGGACACCGCGCCTGAGATGAGCTGCGAACTAAGGGTCTGGCTAGCGTAACCCTCAGCGTGGTGAAGCTTCTCGAACTGGACCTTCTCGGTATCGATGACCTGGTCACCACCCTTCTTGTTAGTGACATAGGTGAGGATGATGCGGTGCAGGTCCACCAACGTGAGCAGCGCCGCGGCGTCCGCACCAGCAAGCAGGCGAACAAATTGTGCCTGCAGAGGCCCTGGCGACACCCACCGAATCAGCTCAGCGCGCGCAGCGTCCTCCTTGGTCCGGTCCTCGCTGCGCAGGCGCTCGTACAGCCCGGTGAGCATCACGTGGTAGTGCCCGAGCACCGAGGCCATCGCCACGGTGTGGCGGTGCCCGTTAGTCAGGACTGAGGCGTAGACGCGCGCCCAGTGGCTACGCAGCTCTACGTCACCGATGGGGATGGTCGCGCGTTCGGCGTCGTCTGGCGTGGCATCAGGCTGAAGAGACGTCGCGTAGAACGAGTCGTACAGGGTCGGTCCCGGGTAGGGGAACTGAACCGTGTTGTCTCGTTGGTAGAGGTTGCGCATCTGCCGTTGCGGCTCGCTGACCGTGGCAGAGGCGGCAATAACCTTGATTTTTCGACGCACCGTCGAATCGGGCTCATACGACAGGTGCCCGTTCAGCAACGGCGCAAGCTGGTCAAGGGCGGCCTCCAAAGCAGACTCAAATAGTCCGGAAAACGTCCCCAGGGATTCGTCGAGCAGATGCGCCTCGTCCTGAATCAGCAGGGAGGGGAAGGGGTCAAAGAATCTTTTTTCTCCGGACGCGAAGGACGGGAACAATGCACGCGTGCCGGCGCCCGGGTGGCCAACCCAGTCGTTGGTCTTCATCGGCACATACAAACGCTCACTGCCGGTCTCGACCAGCGGCGCCAATCCGAACATGCCGAAGAACTTGCGGATAGTGCCTTGCGACTGGCCGATGGCGGCGAGCTTATCGACCGTGCCCAGAAGGACGGACGGGGCCAGGTCGTATATGTCTTCGTCGACGATGTAGAAGGGCAACGGCGTCGGCTTGCCGAAGCGAGCGTTCCAGGAGCACTTCTCCTTCGGCGCAGTGCAGTAGTGCCCCATCGCGTTCGCGCCGGTGCCCGAGTGTCGGCGCAGCGCTAGCAGGCTGCCATCCACATTGCTACAGAACGGGCACTTCGACAGCTTCAGCCAGCGCTCGCGGGCGCCCTTGTAGGGTTGAACGTCCCTGTGCTTGGCCTCTGCGTGGGGGGTGACTTCGTCGTCTGCTGGTACCTCGCTATAGCCGTCCTCGGAATGCCAGTTTGGTGTGTTGCTGCCGCCCACCCAGAATCCGAGCGAGAACGGCTCACCGGGATGCCCGCGTGAGTGCCGAACCTCTTCGGCGGCGCCCATCGTCGCGAAGGTGCGGCGCGCTTGCTGCAACGTAAGAAGGCGGAGCGGATAGCGCATCAGCGCCGACACGCCCCGTTGCTTGCCCCTGAGGCGGTCGAGGAAGAGCACGAATGCGAGCAGGCCCAGAAAGGCTTCGGACTTGCCACCACCGGTCGAGAAGTACAGCAGCGTTACGGCATTGGCGTGCTGGGCAACGTCGGCTGTGTAGAAGTCGTGAAACTCGGGGATACGCGTCGCGAAAGCCGGAACAGACGCAAGAATGAAGGCGAGCTGGAACAGCCTCCACTCGTCATAGCCCTTCTGCTTGGCAACCTTGGCCATGGCCGTGTTCATCGACACCCAGGCCTCGAACGGGATGCCGAGCGGCGACTTCTGGACGCCAGGCCCGCTCCAATTCGTGCGCGACTTTTCAAGGATGTCCAATCCGCACCGGATGGCGGCCAGCTCACGGCGCCAGGCTGCGAGGTCTAAGTGCAGCTTCTCCTTCTCAGCCGCCAGTTGCGCGGCGGCATTCGGCCCGTCGAGACCCTGGTCCACCGGATACTTTTCGACCTTGGTCAGCCAAGCCTCGTAGGTCGTGATGAGAGGCTTCAGGCCAGTCAGGCAGTCCGGTTGAGACAGCCTTTCGATGTTGCGCTCAACGGCACTATCGGTGGGAATGATTCGGGGCAGCACGTAACGCGGCGCCCACGTCGTGGTCAGCCGGTGCAGCGCGCCGTCGACGGTCAGGGTGATGCCGCCGTTGAACCCCAGCGCTGGGTACTTGAGGTACTGGTTGTACTGGTAGGACGGCTTGACTCGGTCCAAGCGGAGGAATTGGTGGTCAGCCGCCGGAACTGCGACGGTCACCGAGACCTGGAAGAGCGAAGGTTCCAGCTCTTTGAAGTTGGTCTTGGTCAGCGGAGCGGTCCAGTTCTCCAGAGCCACGTGGACCGTCATACGCGTTGTATCGACTGGGTCGGGCATTGCTTGAACGACCCAGCGCAGATCAATCTGCGGAACGATGACCTCCAAAGCCGACGCGCGCACCCGTTCCAGGAAGCCCTTCCAATTACGCACGTCGGATGGCCGGACTCGTGCGCGGCGGTATCCCCACAGCTTCCCGCCTCTTTCCAGGTCCGAGCTGGCCGCCCAGTCCGCAAGCTGCTTGGCTACGGCCTCGTTCAGGGCATCGGTTGCCTTCTTGGCATCCGCCTCGGCAGTGGCCGGCGTGAATTCGAAGGATGGCAGGGTGAGCTCGAGCCTGAGCCACTTCGGCGGGGGAGGAATATCGTCCGCTAAGCCGTCCGGGGTGGACAGGCCGACGGCAACCTCCTGAGTGGGCCGGACCTCGGCGTCCTCGCCGGTCTCGCCACTTTCAGATTCTGCGCCCTCAACCTCGACGTCTCCCTCAGCCGGCGTGCGGTCCAGCCGGTTGTCGAACGGCAAGCCCATCGACTCGTACACAGCCTTGCGTGCGTCATAGCTCTTCGCTGCCCACTCCGAATGCGTCTTGCCGCCCGGCAGCTCAGTGACAAGCTTTCCCAGCGCATTCTTGACCCTGCTACGAATGTCGGCACGGGCCTCTCGCGTCAAGGGGAACGTGGCTTCCAGCCGACCTCCAGGCTTCACCTCGTCCTCAGTCGGCAGAATGCGGACGTACACGGCACCCGTCAGCGAAACGCCCAACTTAGTGCCCTTGGCTGCCGTACGAATCTGAAAGTCCATGCCGTGCGCGCTGATGCGGATGGGATCCGCCTCCTCGTCGCCGCCGCGCTCTTCGGCCGGCATCGGCACGATGAACTCCGACATTAACACCGTACTTGGCTTTGCCCCATAGATGACCTTGTAGAAGTCACCGCGGCCAGCCAGCCGCGCTGAAAGCCCATTGAGCAGGCTGTCGACTACGGCCTCCTTGTAGGCCGGATGAATGTCGCGGGGGTTCTTACTGAGGATGGGCACTTGCCTCTCCCTTCTTTCTTGTGGCCAGGAGCGCCGGCGGTGGCACGACGTGTTCGACGCGATAGACGCAGCGCAACGCCTCCTGCTGCAACTGTCTGATGACGTCCTCGGGTACCTTGCGATACGTTGCCGCGCTCTCAGGCTGGAAAAGAATTTCGGCGTACCGGGCGACCAGCTCCCTCCCCAGGTATTGGTTCAGACGCCGCGCATTGCGAACGAAGCCCCAGTGCTGCTCGGCCGCCTCGTCGGTGATACCCAAGGCCTTGCAGAAGACCTTGAAGTACTTGGAATCCTTGGCGGCGTGGGGCCGCGTATCGTCCTTCGCCTGCAGTGCCAGCCAGTAATACACGCGAGCAGGTCGGCAGTCCGCAGCCTTGGGGTCCAACTCAACCATCTTGGCGTGAATCTCGCGCGCCAGAGCGGAGCGCTTCGTGGACCTGAACATCAAGGCGCAGCGCCGCTGCACGTCGTCGTGGTACAGCTTGAGCAGCATACGGACAGGATCCACTACGGAGCTGACGCCTTCACCGTTCAGCTGCAGGGACGACTCCAGCTTGGCGCGGAGCTCGTCGCTCATGTCGAAGATAAAGTCACCCGGCTGAATGGCGCTCGCGGCCGCGCGACGGAACGGAGGGTCTTCATCAGGCACGTGGCGGTAGACCCAGCCCGAGGCATACGCCCGTACGCCCCCTTCCAGTTCGAACTTGTAGTAAGCCTGCTCGCCGCTCTGGCCGTTCTGGCCGTTGTCTTCAAATTTGAAGGTGAGAGGCATCTCCCGCAGCTTGCTGATGACCAGCGGATTCGGTACCTCTGCGAGGCGTCGCTCGAGTTCCTGCGCCAACAGGCCGATTCGACCCCGGTAGGGCTTGAACGCGTCCACCTCCTTCATGCTTGTGAGCGTCATGAGGGTGGATTCGGCCTGGCGATAGGCAGCCAAAATCGCTGTGCCATGCGGCACTTCCGGATGCGTAACCAGAATGCGCAGCACGTCGGGATTGATGCCAACGAATACGAAGTGCCTACCCGTGCGGTCGTCGGAGAGCGTCTTTCCGACGGCGGACAACGTGTGCCACTCGATGCGCTCTTCTGCCGCGGCCCAGTCCGCACCCAGCTTCCGCTTCAAGAAGCGATGCACCAGCAGCACGTATCGGTTGCTTGGCAGCACCAGCGAGATTCCCTGTCGGCCGTCCACTGCATGTTTGCGGACTTCAGCCAGGACGCGTGATGCCATAGGCGTGGCATCGTTCCAGTCGTCGACAAGTTTTTCCGCTCGGACAATGGCCCGTTCAACGGCATCGCGCACCGGGTTCAACGCGCCGGAGTCCAGTGCCGCAGCGAGCTTGAGCTTCACGGGTGTCCAGGCGTTCTGCTGGCTGCCGTAGTCGCCTTCGCCGGCTTCCGCTGACGCCGCGGTGAGGTCGACATATCCGGCCGGCATGTTGGACAGGCGCAGGACGTACATGCAAGCCTCAAGCAGCGCCTGGTAGACGGGACTCTCCTCGTTGCCAGCGGCAGAGGTGAGGCGTTGGAACGACAGCGCAAGCTGCGACGCGTCTCGGTCGACGATGCTCACGCTGAAGTTGGAATTGCTGCGTTGGGCGGGATGCCAGTCGGCAGGAACGGGTTTCGCGGAGAGCAGGACCTCTTCGGCCTCCGCAGCCCAGACCTTTGTCGTGAACGTGAACTTGGAGTCGCGAAGTTGCGCCCGCAGGATGAAGAACGTCTTCGGGTCGTCGGCGACAATGACCACCCCGGTGTCAGAAAACCCGTTCTCTCGTGCGAATACAAGGAAGTCGGGGATTCGCTTGACGGCGGCGTAGCTCGTGCGCGTCGCAGCATCGGTCGCGTCAAGCAGCAGCACTTCCGGACGCCCTGAGGCCTTCAAGGCCGGGGCGGCCAGGGCCGTCCGCCACGATTCTTTCTTTGTCGTGTGGTGCAGCACCATCAGGGCACCTGGCGCCTTGTCGGGGATGTCCCACTCGAGGCTCACCCGCTGTCGCAAGTCGCGGCGATGTGCCAGGCGCTCGACCTTTGCCAGGGTACGTTCGAGAGGATTGGTAACTGTCGTGGCCCAAGCGCGCCTGGTAGGGTCGAAGACAAAGGTCGGAACGAGCTCCGCAAAAGAGGGGTTCGGTGCGCCGGGCGTGTGCTGGGTGAGGTCGTTGAGCGCCCACAAGGCGCCGAGGAACGCCGGCGATGAAGTGCACGACTTCACTTCGAGTGAGCCGTTCGCCTGCTGTACCCACAACTGCCGATACAGGGCACTCAAAGCCACACGGTCGGCAAGCACGCCGTGCAATGGCGCGCGGCAGGCGTGAGTGCCAGGGTAGATCAACGTGCGTAGACCGCGCAGGTCCTTGGCGAAGACACGCTCGACGTTGGCCAGCGCGTGCAGCAGGGGCAGCGCCGTTACCTTCGCCGGCCAGAGCAGGCAGAGCGTCACGCCGCCTTGATCGGCGGCCGCAAGCTGGGTGCTCACGAGCTCCTTGGTCCACGGCTGAGGAGCAACAGACTCATTTGCAGCTCGCGATTGATAGGTCAGGGGAGCACTTCCTGCACGAACCTGCGCCCAGGGTCGTTGCTCGCGCGCAGCGACGGGCGGCGCGGGCGTGGGCACGGCAGCCGCTTTCGCTTTGGTGACGGGGACCTTGCCACCCACGGGTTTGGCTGCAAGCTTACGGGCGCGTTCCGCCTTCAGTTCTCGCGCCTTTGCCTGATCAGCCTGGCGGTCGGCCAGTGCCTTGAAGTTAGGCTTGACGAAGTCCGAACGATTATTTGCCATTTCCAGTCATTCATCGAAAACGAGTCCGAACGCAACGCGCACTGCTTCGTCCATAGTCCGGCCGTTGGTAGCCGCTTTACGGACTGCTTGCGGGTCCGGGAGCGCAAGCTGATTGAGCTCGAAAGCCGAGACGTTGGTGGCGCCGGAGATGCATCGGAAGTAGCGGTCTATCGCGTGTGCGCTGAGGAGCTTTGCCATCTTAGTTGGCGGCAAGGCTGGCTTGTCGGTCAGCGCTTCGAGAATGACTACGTGGTTCTCCCCGATGAACCCACCGTAGGTCTCGAAGACGCCCGGCGAAACCGCAGCAGCTACAAGACGCCGGGGCTGGTCGTTGGACGTCACTCGCTGCATCACCACACACGGAGATGTGACGACCGAGGAGTGTTTCTTGTCGCCCAGGTCGACAAAGCGATGCTCTCCGTCATAGGCCGAGGTGTCCTCGAGCCGAACGGTGCCGCCGGGGACAATGTCTCGGGACCACATGAGTGGCATCGCCGTATGTGCCTTGCCCCTTTTTGCATCCTGCAGCGAGTCGAACTTGGGGCGCTTGTCTCGATTCCAGACGTAGGCCCCGATGCGCACGCGGTAGCCATAGTCAGACAGGCGAAACCTAGACAAGGTGGCCGTCTTGAGCAGCACCACGTCCTCCACGGCGCGGGGGATGGGCCAAGCAGCGCCCGCATTGGGCAAGGTGCACTCGCCTACGCTCGTGTAGTGGCCTGCGCTTGAGACGACGGAGACGTTGGCTCGCACCTGCGAGCGGTCCTCTTCGGCGCGACGCCGTAGAACCGTCAGTGCTGTCTCTTGCTCAACGTCAATAAACACACCCTGTCGGCCACTGACCATGCCAATGTGCTCGACGTCGGTATTGCGGATGAGGAATTCACGCAGCCGGCCAAAGTACTGCCCCGACAAGAAGCTGGTCGGCGTCACCATTGCGGCACGTCCCCCGACACGGAGCAGGCGGACACATAGTGCGATGAAGAGGCAGTAAAGGTTAGGCTGTGCCTCGATGACGTCCGAATACGTGTCGCGTATTGGCTCCAGCTCGTCGGCCCCCATCTTTCGGTAAGGCGGATTGCAGACCACGACGTCGACCTTGCCGAGACTGGCGGCCAAGTGCGTCAGGGAGTTTGCCGGGTAGACCTTGAACGTGGGGAGGTATCCCGTCTCCTGGATCTCTGCGTGCAGGGCCATGCACAGAAAGTGCTTGGACAGCTCGCATAGCGTCTTGTCCAGGTCGCAGCCATGGAGGTGTTTCTCGATATGCTTGAGAACCTTGAGAGGGGCAAACCCTCTCGCAGAGAGCGTCGCTCGCATGCGCAGCGCGATGGGGGCCAGAAAGGCTGCACCACCACAGGCGGGGTCCATGAAGGACTCACTTCCAAAGTCAACACCCTGATGCGAAAGGTCGTTAAGTAGTCCTTCGGTCAACGAGGCGGGGGTGAAGAACATGGCCAAACTCTTCCGATAGTCCTCATCGGAATGGATCGCGTACGCGGAACTCAGCCAGTACGTAGACTCAAGAAAACCCAGTTGACACAGAACACCTACAAACGCAGATACCTCGGGCAGTGATGCGATTTTCTTCGAATAGGGGAGCGAGGGCTTCGGCAGCACTGGGAATGCTCTGTGGCACCATAGCCGCAGCACCGTACCGACAAGCGTCGACGCATCGCATTGGTACTTCTCGGCCACCTGGCCAAGCGAGCGAACTCTTCGCGTGATGGACAGCGTCGAAAGAGACGTCATCAGACTAAGCCTTCGCACCTGGCCACTACGTCCGTGACTCCGCTTCGCATCCTGACAGGCATGTTCTTCTCGGCGGAAACGAGGATGTTGGGTGCTTCCCTCTGGCCGGCGCCAGAGTCGTACCCCTCAGTTAGTGCAGTAGCGTCGCCCGGACCACATCGCAGTCCGATGGCGTGCTCAGTTGTGCGGCTATAGAGCGGACTGGTCTGAGCGCAGTAACTGAGCCAGGCTTTGCCATCATGCCGCCCGCTGGCCGTCCGAATGCAAGTGCCGATGCAAAACCGACTGTCCGAAAGCCGTTCGCCCAAAATCATCATTCCGGACCCTCCCGATTCAGCAACTCAAGGTAGGCAGAGTATTCGTAGATGCGGTTGCGTTTCATACCAGTCACTTCGCGCACCAGGCCAATCTCGATCATGGCGTCAAGCATCTTGTTGATGGTGTGAGGGCTCTGACCCGTCACTGCCCCGATCGCCGGAATAGTAGTCACAGGGCGCGCAAAGAGCGCTTGATGTACCTGCAGAGCCGACGAGGCCGTACGCCCCAAAGCCCGAATGCGCTCGCGATCCATCTCACCCAGAGCATTGAGTGCCTGCGCTGTGTCGACCGCCTGATCAGCGGCGAAGCGCACCGCGGTTGCGAAGAACCACAACCATTCCTCCCAGTCCCCGTGCAGACGGACCCGTTGCAGCATCTCGTAGTAGTTGCTGCGATACGCTTTGAAGTACAAAGACAAGTACAGCAACGGCTCGCGAAGCACGCGCTCGTGCACCAGGATCAGCGGTATCAGCAAGCGCCCCAGCCGTCCGTTGCCGTCCAGGTAGGGGTGAATGGTTTCGAACTGGACGTGTGAAAGGGCTGCCTTAATTAACGCAGAGTGACGCACAGGCTGGTCGTTGAGGAATTTCTCGAGACCCGATAAGCAGGCGTCGACCCGCTGTGGCGGTGGAGGCACGAAAGCTGCGCGTGCCGGAGAGGCCCCGCCGATCCAATTCTGTGTGCGCCGGACCTCGCCCGGGGCCTTGCCTGCACCGCGGCCGTGAGTCATCAGCTTGGCATGCATCTCATTCATGAGGCGCGTACAAAGCGGCAGGCCACCTTTAAGTAAAGCCAGGCCGTGCTCGAGAGCCGCCACGTAGCAGGACACCTCCCGAACGTCATCCAGCGGAACGCCTGGCGATCCCTCGGCCTCGAAAAGCAGCAAGTCCGACAGAGAGGACTGCGTGCCCTCGATCTGCGAGGACATCACCGCTTCCTTGCGGACGTAGCTGTAGAGGAACACCGATGTTTCAGGCAGCAGCGCGGTGATGCTGTCCAGACGCCCCAATGCCAGGTGGGCCTCGTCCAACCGCTCCTGCAGGCTTGCATCAATCACCAACGCCGGCTCAGGTGGCAACGCAGCGGGCACGAATGCTCGGCAGGACTCACCCGCTGCGATCGAGGGTTCAAACGTTCCGGTGACGCCGCGTTCCATGGGATTGACTTTGCATTAAGAACTGCGTTTATTGCACATTAAGTCGAAATTGACAATAAGAAGAAGCGGTATTGCACTTCTTTTTTAAGCTCGCAGCGGAGCACGGGGAGTGTGCGCAGGAGGGTCGTCGGCTATCCGTAGCAGATGTTTAGCCGCAAAAGGCACAAAGGGGATACCCCCCTTGCTTCAATTTGCACGCACAAAAATCCTGGCAGGCGCGCGCATCGTTGGCGATGGACCGTAGAGATTTCACCCCCCTGGGGGGTATCCCTGTCGCCGCCGCCCACCGATGCGTTTGCCTCACGAGATTTGCTGGCGTGCAGGATCCAGACGATTTTTGCGGAGAGCAGGAGATCGGCTTCATTGATTGCATTGCAATCACCGATTACAATCTAGCCTGTTCCCGGAACCGGAGCGCCGCCATGGCCAGCATCACCATCCGCAACCTCGATGACGACATCAAGCAGCGTCTGCGCGTGCGCGCCGCCGAACA
>RGVZ01000153.1 GCA_010029825.1 bacterium
GGATCGCCGCCCGGCACATCGGACACGCCGGCTTCTTCGCAATACACTCACAGACGCAGGCCAGACAGAATCCCTGTCGGCAGCACGGTGTCAGTGTGGTGGTCTTCGGCGTGTCATAACAGATTGGACACAGCTCTGTAGTCGCCCCCGCGATGCGCGCCTCCAGGTCCGCCAGCTGTCCGCGCAGTCGCTCCACCCGCGCCTCCGCCTTTTTGACCCCCTCCTCTTTCGCCGCCGCCGACGAGTACTCCATATCGCGCTTGAAGGCCAGCAGCTTCTCTGCCGCAATCAGCTCCCCCCGCAGAGCCGCTGTCACACGGTCAGCCAGTGTCTCCGCCGTGGCGGCTTTAAGCCCCAGAGCAGTCAGCGCTCCCGCCGTGTCGCCCGCGTGGAGCGCCTCCAGAGCCTCATGTGATATGAAATCCTTGAGAACCCCGATGTTCGCCGGTGCCCTACAGACCAGCGTCTCATGAACAATCGACGGTGCCAGCAGCGACGTGTTGGTCCAGCCCTCCGAGTTCCGCAGGATCATTGTGCTGAACGCCGGCAGCCGCCGATCCGCCAGCTTTTGAACCACGAGACCGAGCCGCGACGTGCTACAGCCCCGCACATCCCCTTCGCCGAGCAGCCCACGCACCTCCGCTGGCAGATGCTCCATCGACCAGGAGCGCAGACCACCTGGTAGCAGCATGTTCAGCCACGAGCCCGTAATAAACCAGTAGAACCGCGCCTGGACCTCCTCTTCGCGCAACGAGCAGGTGATGGAATCCGCCTCATCCACGAAGACCCGCGACCAGCTGATCTGCGAGAAGCGCAACGGTGCATAGTATGACACTGCTCCGATAAACTTCCGCAGCATCGTACAGCTCACGATCACCGCATCAGCCGTGAAGAGTCGCTGATAGAAGCCGGGCGATTCCCAGTCGCAGTCCCGCGTACGCCGCACAAACACCGTATTCAGCCCTGTCTGTTCAGATACATATGCCTCCCACTGCGGCACCACGTTATGTGGTACAATAAAGAGCGCCGTGCGCACGTGAAGTGCCCCCTCTCGCCATGCAGCAGAGCCCTTGAGCGCAGCTAGGAATTTTTCTGGATTGTTAGTGCCTGCCGCTGCCCCCGCCCCCGCCCCTGCCTCCTCAAACAGCTCATCGGGCAGCACCGGCACCGGTGGCGCATGCGTCAGCGACACCAGCTGCGCACCCCCCGATTCCCGCACACGCAGCGCGGCCCGCTCCGGTGGTGGGTCCCGCACCAGCGACAGCGCCACGAGACTCTTACCGGCCCCCACTCGGTCTGCGATAACCCCGTAATTCGTCAACAGCTGCGGCTCAGCAAGTTCCACCGACTTAAGAGACCCCCGCTCCTCCAGCGCCCGAGCGGCGGCCAGCAGCGACAGCTGGTGCGGGCGGAGGACAGCCTTGATCCACGGCGGCTGCGTCGCGCGCGGCGACTCCTCCGTAAGCTGACGCGCAACGGCACTAGAGATATATGCTTGAATCTCCGCACACCAGCTGGCGCTCATCGTCTGTCCACACAGATACTATCTCTCCAAGACACACCGTTAAGACCTGGACGACTGGCAGAACCGCGGTTAAAGCCCACCCCCATCAAAATACTAACAACCCATGGCCGGCCTACCGACTGTCAGCATCCTAACACCTACCGCCGACCGCCGGAAGTTTATTCCATGGGCCATCAAGATGTTCAAGGCGCAGACCTATCCACAGGACCGCATGGAATGGATTATCCTCGACGACGGTGCCGACAAGGTGGCCGACCTGTTTTCTCCGAGCGCATGCGGTCTCACCAATGTCCGCTACGTGGCGCTGCCCGAAGGTGAGAAGCTCAAAATCGGTGCCAAACGCAATCGCCTTAATGCTCTGGCCAAAAACGAGATTTGCGTGGCATGGGACGATGATGACTTCTATCCACCGGAGCGTGTGAAAAACGCCGTTCTACGTCTCTGCTCCGCACCGGGACGCAAAGTGCCCGTTGCCGGCTCTTCGCAGCTCTATCTGTACTACGCCGACCGCAAGGAGATCTGGACTATCGGCCCTTATAACCCGAATCACTGTACAAACGGCACGATGGCCTACTGGCGGACCTATACGAAGGACCACCGGTATGACGACAACGCCGAAAAGGCAGAGGAGCGCGCCTTTATGGATGACTGGAAGACCCAGGTGGTCCAGATGAAATCGGACAGCGTCATGCTGGTTATCTGCCACAGCCGTAACACATTTGATAAGCGAAAGCTGCTGGAGAAGCATAATCCCACGATGCGGAAAACCACGATGAAGCTCAAGGATTTCATTAAGGATAAAAAGATTATTGAGTTTTATAACAGCCTGATGGCCGACTTTGCAGATGAAAAGGCCTCTGCTGCTGCCTCCACCTCAACAGTTACAATGACAGCAGAGGAGCTTAATCCTGCGCTACAGTTTACTGCTACGCCCCGCTACGCCCCCGTCCCCGCCCCTTCCACTGCTGGAGGTATCAGAGAAGCCGCCAGCTGATCCCGCGCCGCCTGCCACTCCGCCTGCCCCGGAATCATCGCCAGAGCTCGTGCCGCCTTCCACTGCGCCTCTGGCACCACCTGCTGACCCTTCCGTAGCCCCTCCTCTGACACCAGCAGACCCTCTACCGCTGCCGCCCAGCCCGCCGCATCATCTGGCGCCCCCATCTTCTCCAGAAACGGGTGCTTCAGCAGGTCAATAAATCGCCACAACGACGCCCACCAGCCCTCAGCCGCAGTAGCTCCAGTCTCCCGCCACAGCGGCAGGAGACCGAAGTAGTGCGTAGAGCGCAAAAAGAATAGGGCACCCCAGGCAATCGGTAGCCCCAACACCGTCAATCCCGCCAACAACCCGCGCATCGCCCAGTGATGATAGATGTACCGGTTCATAACATAGGACACCGGCAGAAGGATCAGCGTAATTGTCAGCATGACGCTGACTCCCGCTGCGAGTGCGATACCGGCTATTTTGCCGAGACTAGCCCCACTATCGCTCATGCCCCCTAATCGGGCGGGCGGCTTTAATCAACCAATTTCTCCACGGCGACTAAGGAGATGCCAGCTGCTGCCCACAGTCGAAAGACGCACAAACGGGGAGCGGCAGCTGATTGGATCATCGCCATCCCCAGCTACCGCCGCGCCACCACCCTCCGCGATAAGACTCTGACCCTTCTTCGCCATTATCGTATCGCGCCCGCCCGCATCCACGTATTCGTTGCCAATAAAGAGGAGGAGACCGCCTATCGTGCCACACTGGAACCCGACAGTTATGGACACCTTCATATTGCCGAGCCGGGAATGGCCGCCGTACGGAATTACATAACGCGTTTCTTTCCGGTGGGTCGCCAGATTTTTAATATGGATGATGATATTCGCGGTTTCATCGAGTGGTCCCCGACCGCCACCCGCCACGAGCGCTCTCTCCGCGACCTGAGTGCCGCGATTACTGCCGGCTTCGCAGCCGTCCGCGCCACCGGCTATCGGCTCTTCGGATTCTACCCGGTCGCCAACGGCTTCTTCATGCGCGGCGGCCCCCCCACTACCGACCTCAAGTACATCATCGGCGCAGTCTGGGGAATCGTGAACCCCGGCCCCGCTGCTCTCACGGTCACAATCGACGACAAGGAGGACTATCTGCGCACTGTTATCATGTATCTGTTGGACGGCGGCGTGCTCCGTTTCAACTCGATAGCGCCCCAATCGGCCTATTACAAGGAGCCCGGTGGGATGCAGGAGGAGCGCACTATGAAGCGCATCCGCGACAGTGCCGAGGCGATGGTGACCGCATTCCCGGACCTCGTCAAAATCAACCTAACGAAAAAGTCGGGGATGCCCGAGGTGCGTCTCCGCGACTCCCGCCCTGAAGAAGAGCGCCGATTTGGTCCAGCTGCTCTCCGCGCCTACACGATGCCGGCCGTCAAAAAGTGAAGCCACCTGCCCTCTCCCGCCACCTCCCAAATATTCTCTCCACGATGACAGACTACCGCGATATTCTTGATTTCTGCGTCCGACGCAACCCCGCGCTGATCTATGTTGCCATTGGATGCGCACAGGGTCATAACTCTCCCCAACACCGCACGGCTCAACAGTTTCCACCGTTCATTCGCGCGCCCAACGGTTGGCCAAAGGGAGAGGTGATTGCCGTGCTCATCGACCCCGCTCTAGAGCCAGACACCGAGCTCCAGGGGCTCATCGACGCCGACGGCGATCCAGAGGTTGCCTTCCTGACTGCCCGTCAGGAGTTCCACTGGGACAACCCACGCGATAAGCAGTTCATACGGTATCTATGTGGCATGATGATGCGCACACATCGTACCACCCAACTGATTGTTCAGGACTATACTGGCGAAGAGATAGCAGGCCATCTCTCCAGGTTCATGTGGGAAATAGGTCGTGGGCTCCAGGAGCGTGCTCTCTTTGACGTCAGCTACGGCACCATGGGCGGCTGCTTTCTGGATTTCTCAACTGTTCGGATCCTTCGCAACCCCGATACCGGCACTTTCATCCAGCCGCAGTATATGACACTTGCTCAGGGGATTGCGCACGGTGTTGCTTCAGCCGGAGCCGGAGCCGGAGCCGGAGAAGGTGCCGATGTAGCAAAACCGTACTATCACATACCAGTTCATTATATGCGTCGCATCGCAACGGAACGCATTCAAGCGCTGCGCCTGTACGGTCATCGTACGTTGCGTTGTCTGCGCGACAGCAGTGAGGAGCGTCCCCCCTGGCTATCGGATGCCGCTGTGCTAGAGAAGCTCAGTCCTATCGCCTATATCTATGGAATCCCCCTGCCGACCATCACCCCCGACCGACTCACGGCGCTGCTCACCCACTTTATGACCGACCTGGCCACCATCGCCGACGCAACTGTACCGATTCAGGAGCTGATTGCCGAACCCACCAGCGATGACCTCTGTAACGCCATGTATATTCTGCGCGATACCGCACTAGGCAGCCGCAGCGGCAGCGGCTAGAATCCCCGCCCCCGCTAGAGGATGGCGCTAAGCACAACGGAGCTGCGGCTGGCGAAGATTTTGTATTGGGTCGCCGGCCTGGGGGCCCTCCTGTACTCCGTCTATCTGCTGTTCACGATGACTCCGTCGCGCTCTATTGTGGCAATCCTCTGGCTGATTGCCGGTCTGATGCTGCTGTACATCTTGTATCCCTACTACTTCCCGCCCGGTGATCCGAGCGCTCGCTGGCCACCCTACATAACCGTCTGCCCGGACTATCTTACACAGATTGCTCCCGGTGCCTGTGTGGATTTCGTGGGTCTCAATAGCCCGCTCCTGAAGAAGTCGGACCCCGCGAACCCGCCGGCCCCCACCGATACGAACTACGTGTTCACCGTGCCGCGGGGTGCCACGGTTCCCCAGAAGGCAGCCCTGGCCCAGCAGTACGGTCTGAGCTGGGAGGGGGTCATCTAGAGGCGCAGCCCAGCCCTAAAGCCAACCGTTGCGAGCCCCTAGTAAGAGGTCGCAATGGCTGAACCATCAAGCCCCTGGTCTGCCGCCCTCCATCCCACGCACTACAAACAGCTTCTCACCTGGGCCTCCATGCCGGCTGCGACACGTCGTCCTACCGTGGCTTTTTTGGCCGGCCCCCCCGGTGCCGGTAAGACAACGCTGGCGTATCGCGTGTTCACCGATGCCGGTCTGCGGCCAGTAGAATGTAATGCCAGTCAATTCCGCCACAAGGCCGCGATGACCGACCTGATTGAGCCGCTGCTTCACTCCAACAACGTGAGCGACTTCTTCCGCCCCGAAGGCCACCGCGCCCTCGGCATTATTCTGGATGAGATTGACGGTATGAGCGCCGGCGATAACGGCGGCCTCGCGGGCCTCGTCAAGATTCTTAAAGACTACAGTGGCCCAAACGCGATTATCTGTATCAGCAATGAATGGACTGAAAAACGCTACCAACCGCTGATTCGCCTTAGTCTCTTCTGTCATGTGACAGCCCCCGACCTGGAGTCATGTGCGACCTGGCTCGGACGACCCCCGGTAGAGCTAGAGGCCCAGTGGGTGCGCCACCGCGGCGATCTCCGCAAGCTCCAGCAGTTCGACGACGGTGTGGCAGCCGAGTCTAATGATATCCGCCACAGCTTCACCGTGAACGATCTTGTGATGCAGCTGCTGGGCGGCGAACTGGATATACAGGAGGATCTCCAGCTGGATAATAACGACCTGAATCTGGCGGGTCTCCACTTACACGAGACGCTGCCCGAGTGGATCGCTGCCAACTATGATGCGACCGAACACGGCTGGAACATCTATCGCGACTGTCTGACCTCCATTGCGACGAGCGACCGCCAGGACTATTACACATTCTTCCATCAACACTGGAGTCTCTTCCCGCTGTCGTTCCAGAGCAAGCTCCAGGCGGTGAATCATCGGCTGTTTGTTGCTGAACGGCCGCGAACCAGCCCCCCGCCTCGTCCCTGGAAGTTCCAGTACACCGCCGTGCTGGCCCGACAATCGTGGCTCTTCAATCAGTTCAAGTATCTGGGGGAGCTGCGCGACCATCTGGAGCGGAGCGGCTGTGCGGCGGCGCGGGACGGCGGCCTCGAGATGGCGCTGTGGGTCGCATCGCTGGCTGCGACGGACGCGGCGGCGGCGAAGCGGCTTCTGAGCGGGGGGCCTAAAGACCGCGTGTCGCGCTGGATCAGCACGCTGACGGTCCCCGCGGTGCCACCGTGTCCGGTGGGGACCGTTGCCCCCCTGCCTAAGAAACCAGCATCAAAAACAGCCCGCCCAGGAATCCCACCGGCAGAGTGATAATTGTCAGCCACGGCAGCACCGACGGCCATCCGTGTGGATCAAACTCTGTCCCCACGACCCCTACTGCGAGCGGCAGCAGACCCACGATGAGACCCCAGAGAAGCCAGAATAGACGCATCCTAAACCGGGCAGCGGCTTGCTATCGACAGATGACCGCGACTGCAAATCGCATATTCGTGCGATTCCAGTATGCCCGCCTACCACTGCATATCGCCAACCCACAGCTTCCCCTGCTAGAGCAGTTAGAAGACACCCTCCGTCGAGCCCCCACCGCTACAGCAGCCGTAGCTGTCAAGATACCGCATACCACCCCATTTTGTCAAGCAGTCCAGAGCATAGAATCGGCATTCTATCATCTGGACCGACCGTATCAGCTCAATATCTTCGTGCGCCATCCGGCTACAACTCCCACTGCTCTCCAGGCCCGCTGCTGGGTAGCCGAGAATCCACTGACGCGCGCTCTCCTCACATTCACGCTGCTGGAGCCAGCAACCGACGGGCTGCCCATTCCGAATTCACCTCCTCCGCCGCCTCCATCCGGCTTCTGGCAGCGTCTGCCCGATACCGACATCATTGAGCAGAATCTTCCAACTGGTGAGATTCCCGCATTCAGTCATCGTTTGATGTAGTATCCTCCTCCGTATCCGATATATCCTCATCATCCTCCAAAAACTCCACACCGTGATCCGCATTGTATGTCTCACACGCAGCGCGAATCGCCGCCACCCGCCCCCCACCACCTTCTGTTGCGACACCAAACGCACCCGATGACTGGAGCTCCAACAGATCCTGAAAGCCAGACCCCCTACGCGTCGTATTCTGAACTAGAATGTCAATATATCCCTCATCAATATCCGGGTCACACGCAACACGCACCGGATATCCCACCAGCCGTCCCACCACTGACTTTAGCTCCTCCCGCTCATCGCTAGTGGTGCTTTCGTCCTCCCATCGCGCGGCAATCTCATACAGCCGCGCCGCCGATGTCTCCATCTTCTGCTAGAGATAAGGAGAGCATTCTGCGCTGGCGACCGCAGCAGTAAATGTGAAGCCCTATGAATCACTGATACCCCATAGGTATCAGACACCCACGACGATGTCTGCACCCGCCCCCACCGATGCCAAGCCCCGCATCCTAGCTGAACTGGAGACGCTCCGCAAGCTGGCCCCCACCGAGACTGCCGGTGTCTTCAAGCCGCTGTGGGTGACCACCTCACCGACACTGTATCGGTCGTCCATCAGCGGCTTGAAGACCACGATTCGTTTATGTTGGTAACGGTATCTGTCCAAGGCAGCCAATAGCCTAGAAGATTTTCCACTGAACATCGGACCACAGAAGACTACAAATTTAGGATTCTCGGACATTAGCATCTCCACCGGATTATCATACAATTTATGTGACCTAAGTTCAAGTCAAGCTATTTCTCGTAATTTTCCGACGTTGGTGGAGAAACCCCAGTTGGCATCATGATCAACGACGCCGACCCAGATGCTGTACGGCGGCATGTCAATGTCACCCCAGATCCTGACGTTGCTGACGGCAAGAGACGTGTCGATGGCCTTGACGCGCACGAAAGACTTTCCATTCTTGCTGGATTTCTTTTCGACATTGGAGGCACAGAACCACGCGATTCCCTTGGTGCCGGGGGCGACTTCCGACAGAGGAGGCACCTCCTTGTCCTGAACGCGTTTGATGACCTCAGGTGGAAATATCAGGTGATACGGAGCAGCGCCGGAGGTGGCAGTTTGAATTGTCAATTTTTCGTACCTATCCCAGTCATCCATACCCTCCACCTGTGTCAGCAGCGTGTCGAGAATGGGCTTCAGGTCACCACTCTTCATGGCACGCTTGGAAGTCGTTCCGTATCTGCCCTTCTTCAGGGCGTCAATGTTCTTGACGACGATCTCCCACAGCTGTTTGTGATTCTGCAATCGACCATCGGCGAATTCTTCCAAGGAGCCAAGGGCCTCCATGGAAATGAGAGCTTCCAGGGCACGTTTGTTGAACTTACTGTGTCGCCACTTGCCTTCGGCATCGAACAGTAAGTCGTCGAGGGCTCGATAAGGCCTGTTATGCATGATCTCTTCGACAGCGGATTCACCCACGCCCTTCAACGAAGACAGGGGTGGAACGAAGGCCTGCAGTTGCTCGGACCACATCCATTGGCTGCCTGAGAAGTTGATGTCGGGTTGGGAGATCTTGTAACCGAGTTGCTTGATCTCGGACATCATCCAGGCAAGGCCATCCACGTTAGAATTTTCGGCCTGAAGACAGGTGGCCAACCAATCCGTCTCGTAGTGAGTCATGAGCCATGCGCCGTAATAGGAATCGATGGCGTAAGCGATGGCGTGCGACTTGTTGAAACCGTAGAGAGAAAAGAACGCGATCTTATCGAAGAGCTCCTTGGCAGGAGCGTACTCCATCCCCGACTTGGTGATGCAACCGTCAATGAACTTCTTCTCCAGGGCCTCCTTCTCCTCGGACTTCTTGCCCAAGGATGTCAGGTCCTTTTTGACCAAGGTCTTTCTCATTTTGTCAGAGTCGCCTGGAGAGAAACCGGCCAACTTCTGCGCCAACATCATGAACTGTTCCTGGAAGGCGATGAAGCCGTACGTCGTGCCAAGTACATCCTTGATTGTAGGATGATCGTACTTGGCCTTAGAGGCATCCTGCTTCGCAGCCACATACTTCTTGTGGACGTTGGCCTTCAGCGGACCCGGTCGATAAATGGCTGTGACGACACCGATGTCCTCGATGGACGTGGGCTGCACCTCGTGACAGAACTTCCGTGCTCCGTCGCTGGTGAACTGGAAGATACCGGGCCACCTGTTGCTACGGTAAACGTGGTCGAAGACTCGGTCATCATTGGGCTCCACGTATCGACAGTTGAGCTTATCGTCATAGAATTGCTTGATCTCTTCGAACTTGGGCTCACGACCCAGCTCACGTGTCAGGATTCGAGCGATGCAGTCCTCCACCATCTTCATCTGCTTGATACCGAGGAAGTCGAATTTGAGGAAGCCATTCTCCTCCAAGTTTCGAATGTTGACACCCTCGGTCCACGGCGTCTGCAGCTCACCTCGAACTGTGATGAGAGGCATGTGCTTCTCCAAGTTGGGACAGATGAGTACACCGCCGGCGTGGCGACCGACGCTGCGGTTCATCATGAAGAGGGTGCGGATCTTCTCCTCCACATGCGGGTACTTCTCCATGAAGTTGCG
>RGVZ01000154.1 GCA_010029825.1 bacterium
TTTGGCAAATTCCCAATGATCAAGAAATCGACAAATTCCTGGACGGCGTCCACGCATTGAACAGGCTTTCTTTCATGATAGGATGTTGAAAGACCTGACAAAAAAACCAAATTTCGCGCGGATGTTAACCGATGGGAACATGGAAGTTCTTCGGCCTGAAGCTGTGTGCATTGGTCATGATCGTGTCAATCACGGCCTGTGGCCAGTCGATTGATCCCGGTGAATTCGCCCTTGATTGTGCACGCCGAAAGATCCCGATTTTGACGAGTATCGTTACGCGGAACAGATTCCGCACTGTGCGCGGAACGTCAACCACGCGACGCGGGTCAAGGTCTCCGCGCCCTACGGAGTCAATGAGGAAGAATTGAAGAACTATCAGGTCGACCATCTGATCCCGCTGGCCCTGGGCGGCAGCAACGCGGAAAAGAACTTGTGGCCCGTCCCGTACGCGAAGGCGCGAGCGAAGGCCAAAGTCGAATACATGACATATAATGACCTCAAGGACGGACGCATCACACAGAATGAGGCAATCGCCAGGATCCGCCACTGGGTCCGCGACAACCTGAGGCACGAATGAGATCCGGGAAGAAAGCGAATTTCCCCGCGGCGAGAGCCGCTTTTAGTCTACCAGCGGCGAGAGCCGCATTCAGTTTAGTCGAACTTATGATCGTCGTCGCGATCATCGGGATCATCGCGGCCCTTGCCCTGCCGCGCTTTCAAAACTTCCAGTCCAAGGCCCGCCAGTCCGAGGCACGGTTCAACTTGAGCAGCATCTATACGTTGCAGGTCTCTTACAGCGGAGACAATGACACATACTCGAATTTTGGCTGTCTTTCCCTGGGGGGTGGCGCCCACTTCACATGCACGACACGAACATCCAATGCCTGGTCATCCTGGAACGCGTGCAATACCACCAATGACATTGGATTCAGGGTCACTGACTGCCGGAAGGTCCGTTACACTTATGTCACTGGTGGAGACCAAATCCACTTCACAGCGACAGCATCCGAGATGGACGCGAGCACTTTTCAAACCCGGCGCGTATTCCCCGGCTGCACGGCCACCTATGATGTCTGGCAGATCGATGACAAAAAAAGTCTCTACAATCAAGACTTGCCCACGCCACTCCAACTCTGCAACGACTGAATCCCGTCAAACTCAACCTTGAGTTCAACTCCACTCAATTGGCGCTGGATTGATGTCCGCGCGAGAAACACGGCCATCTTCGCGGCGACATCCGGCGCGAGTCCGGACGCGTGGATGTTGGAAATGCAGTTGCGATTGGCGTCGCTGCGCGTTGAGTCGGGAGCCCAGGTGAAATACACACTGAGCGAATCGGATGAGGCAAGGCCCGGGCGTTCTCCAATCAACATCAGGACAGACCTGGATTTCATTACCGC
The DNA here is from genome assembly GCA_010029825.1 of bacterium. Taxonomy (GTDB): domain Bacteria; phylum Bdellovibrionota_B; class Oligoflexia; order Oligoflexales; family RGVZ01; genus RGVZ01. The sequence continues at coordinate 1,401 of RGVZ01000154.1, forward strand.
GCCGATTTCGTCGCCCAGGGCAACGCGCGCGTAACGCGCCAGGACAACAGGCCCGAGGGAAAGATTCACGGCGGCTATCCCGTCGATGAAGGATTTCGCGAACCTTGCCGCGTTCGACTGAACGGCGTCGGCAGAGAGTCCATCGGCGATGACCAGGACGCAGTCTGGACCGGGAATGTGCGGCGCCGGTTTTCCGGCATGGGATCCAAGCAATATTTTCGATTGATCAGAAAGCATGCGTCCACGACCTGGATCCAGCAGGAATTCCTGTTTGGACGCGCATCGCGACTGGACTTCGACGGCGGGATTGAATTCAGCGCGCAGACTGGAAAAATCCACCTCACGCCAGACGCTGTCACGCGCGCGGGAATGCGCGAGGCGGAAGTCGAGCAGTTCCCGGGTCGGGACGGAATGGCCCGCGCGGCCAAGGGCAATGCGCGCGTGGGTCAGACTCCGCAAAAAGGCCCAAGGATCAATCGTCATGAATGGCCTGCGGGCAAAAGTTTTTCGGCAGCGGCCAGCAACTTCGACTTCCCGGGTCCGGCCGGAAGAAGACGTCCGTCAGAGTCGTGAACTCCCATCCGTTGCAACCACGACTCGAACTCGGGCGCGGCGCGCAGGTTCAGGGCGCGCCGGACATACTGGGCGTCATGGAACGAAGTCGACTGGTAATTGAGCATGATGTCGTCGGCTCCGGGCACACCCATGAAGTAGTTGCATCCCGCGACCGCGAGCAACGTCATCAGGTCATCCATGTCGTCCTGGTCCGCCTGCGCGTGATTCGTGTAACAAACGTCGCAGCCCATCGGCAGGCGCAGCATCTTTCCGCAGAAGTGATCCTCGAGTCCGGCACGGATAATCTGTTTGCCGTCAAACAAGTACTCGGGCCCGATGAAGCCAACGACCGTATTGATCAGGAACGGATCGAAAAGGCGCGCGACGCCGTAGGCGCGGGCCTCGAGTGTTTGCTGGTCGACGCCATGATGACCGCGGGCCGAAAGGCAAGACCCCTGCCCCGTCTCGAAATACATGACTTGATTGCCGGCGCGACGCAGGGACAAGGCCGCGTCACGCGCCTCGCGCAACATTTCGAGGGTGATGCCAAAGCTCTTGTTGGTCGCCTCGGTACCGGCGATCGACTGGAAGACCAGATCAACGGGGCTGCCCTTGTTGATGGCCTCGATCTGGTTGGTGACATGACCCAGCACACAAGACTGGGTCGGGATCGCCAGCGTGTCGATGATGCGCGCCAGAAGTTCCTGCAGTTCCATCATGCGGCCGACACTGTCTGTCGCCGGATTGATGCCGATCACGGCGTCACCGCACCCGTAAAGGAGGCCGTCGATGGTGGAGGCCGTGATGGCCTTCAAGTCATCCGTTGGGTGATTGGGCTGCAGGCGGATCGCGAGGTGACCTTTCTTGCCGACGGTGGACCGGAATTTCGTCTGGACAACGGCCTTTTGCGCGACGGCAATGAGGTCCTGGTTGCGCATGATCTTGCTGGCGGCGGCGACCATCTCGGGCGTCAGCCCCGGCGCGATGGCGGCAAGGACCGCGTCGGTCGTCGCGTGATCCAGCAAGAATTCGCGAAATCCACCAACCGTGAGATGGGAAATTTTCTGGAAGGCAGTCTTGTTCCACGCGTCGCAGATGGCGCGAGTGACTTCGTCTTCCTCGTAGGGAATCAAGGGACGCGCGACAAATTCTGCCAACGGGAGATCCGCGAGGCAGATCTGGGCGGCAACCCTTTGTTCCTCAGTTGTGGCCGCGATTCCGGCCAGAGCATCCCCGGACCGCATGGGCGTCGCTTTGGCCATGACGTCGGCCAGGGATTCAAACCGGTGCACCTTGTCAGCGACTGAGGTCTGGTATGCGCCCAATTCGATTTCTCCCGGAGGCTATTTGCCGAAGATGAACGGGCGCTCGTAGTGGCAGGTGTAACCGCCCGGATTCTTCTGAAGGTACTTCTGGTGAAATTCCTCGGCACGGAAAAAATCACCGGCCGGTACGATTTCCGTGACGACCTTGCCTTTCCAGAGTCCGGTCGCGTCCACTTTGGCGCGGACCTTTTCCGCGATTTTTTTCTGGGTATCAGACAGGTAAAAGATCGCGCTGCGGTACTGCGTCCCGATGTCGTTGCCCTGGCGATTCAATGTCGTGGGATCATGGATTCGAAAAAAGTAATTCAGGATTTCCTCGTAGGAAATCTTCGCGGGATCAAAAACGATACGAACGGCCTCAGCGTGGCCGGTATTGCCTTTTTTTACCTTGTCATAGGTCGCGCCCGGGACGAAGCCGCCGGTGTACCCCGTTTCGGTTTCCTTGACGCCGGGCAGTTTGCGCATGAGGTCCTCAACGCCCCAGAAACATCCGCCGGCGACGAAAGCCACATCTGGCGGGACTTCCGGGCCGGGCTTCGCCGCGGCGCTGACGAAAACAGCGAGGACAATCAGGAATGCGCGCGCGAAAAACATGGGCACGAGGCTCAGCGAATCGTACAGAACAGTTGCTCGGCGTCGTTTGACCCGACCGGGAAAACGGTGTCGATCACGCCGCGGTGAAATCCGTCCAACACATGGTGGTGGGAAATGCTCAGGTAGCGTTTTGGCTTGGAGTTGATCATGAACTGGACCGAACGAGGTTGCGTGTCGATATCCAGGTGCATGCCATCGGCGATCACGTAGGAGACGACAGCTCCGTCACCGTCTGGACCGGCGTGGCGCTCGAGCGACGCGCTGACCTTGCCCGTGCCGTTTTCAAGGTAAATCTTGATGTCCCATCCGCCGAAGTAGGAATCGCTGTGGCAGTCGGCGTAGTAATGCCAGCCTGCTGGCTCCGGGATTTGCTGGGCGAACGAATTTGCGGAGGCCGACATGACAACGAGCGCGACGGCCCCAAGCATGACTTTGGCGAACGAGGCAAAGCTGGTCTTCATTTGAGAAATCCCCGGGCAAAAAATAGCGGACGTGAGATTTATAAAAACATTTACCAATAAAATCAATTTTTTATGAACTGCTCTAGTTGACTGCGCCTGACGGAGGAAACACGGGATCTTATCACTTCGATCCCTTTCGGGGGGAGGGGATGACGCTGCAAACCCCTGCACTTCTGAATCCAGGCGGACTTTAAGCGGCCATCAGGTCGCAAAATGGATAGATATCCATGTGTTGGACGCCAGGCGCAGTCAAGTAGAGCAGTTTAGTAATAATAGACCGGGATACCGAGGGCGATCAGGCCGGCGCCAATCGCGCAGGCCACAGGGTCCGACTGAACGGCCTGGGCCATGAGCCAGACAGCCATGATTACAAAACATAACGGAATCATTGGATAATAACGGATGTGGTAGCCCGTGAACTGTGCGCCGGACCGCCGCAACTTGAACAGCCCTGCTGCAGCCAGGGCATAGAAGATCCAGGACGAGAAGACCACGTAGTCGGTCAGTTGGTCGAACGTGCCGGTGGCGGCCAAAATCGATGCGCAGCCCCCCTGGATAAGAAGGGCGGTGACGGGGACCTGGCTGACCGGATGAACCCGGGCGAACCTCTTGGGAAAAAGACCATCGCATGCCATCGCGTAGGGGACCCTCGCGCTGGTCAGGATCGACCCGTTCATCGCGCCCAGGGCCGACATGACAAACGCGAAGGACACGACAGCAATTCCGTGCTGGCCTGTGAAACGCTGAACCGCCTTTGTCGCGGCCGGCAGGGCGTCCGGATAACGTTTGCTGCTGGCGGTCGCGATTTCGTCGAACGAGGCACCGCAAAACCACGCGATGTTGGCCGTCATGTACATGATGGTCACAACAGCAAGGCCCGCGATCAGGGCGCGCGGGACATTGCGTTGTCCGTCACGGATCTCGCCGGCAGCCATCGGCATGTTGTTCCATCCGTCAAAGGCCCACAGGGCAGCAAGGACGGCGGCACCAAAACCAGGCGAGGCCAGCTGCGCGGCAGAGAAACCTGATGCCGAAAAAAGGCGGGCCCAGTGGTCACGCGGCGCGTTGATGAAAATCACCGACGCCAGCCCGGCGATCAACAGGACTTTCAATGCCGTCAGGCCCGACTGGACGCCGCCGCCGAGTTGAACCTTGAAGCAATTGATGATGGTGAAGAACCAGACGAGGGATACGGCGACGACGGCCCTGCCGCCAAGAAAATTCACGTTGAGAAAACCGCCGGCAAACGTGGCGGCTCCCACCGCATATGCGGCGATGGCTGCCGGGGATCCAATCCAGAAACGGGTCCAACCGTAAAGGAACGCGACGAGCTCCGGCCAGGCTTTGCGCAGGAAGACATACTCACCGCCAGCGTGCGGGAAACGGGATCCGAGTTCGGCGTAGCAAAGGGCGCCAGTCAAGGAAAGGATCGCCGCGACCACCCAGGCGGCGAGAACCGCCGGGATGCTGCCGGCAAGTTGCGCCATGACCGCGGCCTTGAGGAAAATGCCGGTGCCGATGATGGTCCCGACAACGAGGGACACGGCCTCGCGAAATCCGAGGCCTTGATGAAGGCTGGCTTCGGATCCGGATTTTCCAAGGTTGGCGTCCACGCCCTACTGGACCCGGAAGCAACCGGTCAGGTTGCAGGGGACGTAATAATGGTGCCAGCACGCGTTGAGCGCGTTGCGTTGGGCGATGGCCGGATTCGAATGAAGCCAGTAAACTTGGGGCATACCGTTGACGGGAATGGCATTGCACTGCCACATCGGCATTACTTGATTCAGGGAAGCGCCCTGGTCTTGCGCGTTATTGTCATCACGTCCGCAAGACGCGGTGGCAAAGAGGGCCGCGAGGGCGAACCAGGAAATTCCAAAAAGTTTGCAAAGATTCATGATGTCACCTCGTTCCGGGCGCGATCAGTGGCACCGCGGATTGAAACGGGAGGTACCGCATACCGCCGTTCTGAGCCATCGAAATCTGATCCGCTGTGTTTTCGCGGCCTTGTGGATCCTGACCAGTTGCAAAACTCCCGTTCTGGCGCCGACCGCCAAGAAGAACACAAGCCAGTTACACGAGTTCCGCCGCCTTAAACCAGGCCACGTCGAGGCCATCCAGGGGTTCGAGTTGAACGCGATCGAACGACTTGGCGGGGATCCGGTCGAGTATCGGGCTACCGACGAATATTACCAGTGGCAACAAGATTACCCGGTCCCGCATTTGAATGTCGTTTTCCCGTCCTTGACCGCCGAACAGTTCAAGGCACTGAAGGGCGTGTATGGATTCGGGCTATCGCGCGTGAAGTACAAGGCGGGAGAGGCATATACCCTTGCCGATTTCCTGATGCCATTCATGCAGGCGACCTTGAACCACGAGTTCGAGCCCGAGGTCCAGGAGGACTATACGCGCATTGCCAGCAATTGCTGGGGCACCGGGTATGAGATCGTGCGGACGTCAATCGGAAACGCCGGGACCGGCGACTTGAGTGGCAGCGCGATCCTGTTTTACGCGGATACGGCCGAGATGCAGACCGTCTTGCAGGACAACGCGCGCAGCCAGCGCCTGGGGAGGGGCCGATCGATTGAGGAAATTTACGATCAGGCGTTGCAGTCGACGACTCCGATCGACTTCGGGGACATCTTTCTTGTCCTCAGCCAGGCCGGGGAACTCGAGCACGTCCTGACTTACGTCGATCGCGACGTGTGGTTCGAGAAAGTGGGATACGCGGGAGGATCACCCTACCGCCTGACGACGACGAAGGATTTCTACCACAAGATCCAGGACGGACGCGTTGTGGAGTGGCGCAGGTTTCCGCGCGGGGGACTGCCAGATCCCGCAGGGCTGTTCAAGACCATGCGATACCTGGCGGCAGCGCCGGGCGGAGCGACCAGGATCCTTGATGAACCGGTGGCAGGCCCGTTGACGCGGCGTGAAGTCAAATTCACGTTTGACGCGATGGGGAGGGCAAGCCTTGAGGCGTCCGCGTACCAGCCCGTGTCAGAGAACAAGCAATGACCAGGAAGAGAAAAAAAATCGGGAACCCGAAGATTCCCGATCGTCGTCCGCGAAAATAACTGGCGTGTTTCAGCCGTTGTAGTCGCAGGTCAGCTTGAGGGTATCGACGACTTCACCGCGAGCGTTCAAGCGGCGGAATTCGCCGTCGAGCTTCGCGTCCCACGGCTGGGTGTAAACGCCGAAGATTTCCAGTTCAGACTTGTCGAACTGGTACATCATGCCGTCTTCCATGTGGATGGCGTTGAGGTACGAGGCGGTTTCGTCAGCGAGGATGCCGGCGGTGCCGTCACCATCGACGCCCTTGGAGGATTCAACGACCAGGCGGTATTCGCCGCTGTCGGAAGAACGGGTCAGTTGAGCCTTGGTTTCGCCAGTGTACGATGCGCCAGTGGTGCAGGTTGCGACGATGACGGAGGACAGGATTGCGCTGATCATGGATAGCTCCCGGAAGCTTGTGTTACTTGACTGTCAAGGGTTTGAAGGAATTCAATCCCATTGACCACCCGGGGAGAGACGTATACCACAACTTTTATGAAACGCAGCCATGACATAAAGAAATATTTTTCACCGGCGGAAACCCAGCGCCTCGTCTCGGAACTCGGGAACTGCCTGGAACGTTACTACCGCGAGTGCCAAGAACAAAAAGGCCGGACAGTACCGGAACTTACGCCAGAAACATACATCCGGATGGCGGGCGAAGCCCTGAATTCCGGGAAGGAATCCGACTTCGCGACCCTGGCATCGATGGCCCTCGCGAATGGCCATCACCTGCATGATCCGCGCTACATGGGTCACCAGGTTCCTCCGGCGGTCCCGGCCGCGGCGCTGTTTGACGTCCTCGGGCGGGCGGCGAACCAGGGCGCGGCCGTATTCGAGATGGCACCTTTCGGGACTTCGGCCGAACGAGCGGTGGTCCATGAACTGGGCAAGTTGATCGGATGGGAGCCCGGGAAATTCGCGGGCATCGGGACCCACGGCGGAACGCTGGCCAACGTGACGGCCCTGCTGGCGGCGCGCAACATCCGTTATGGAAACTCCTGGAAATCAGGGCTGGGCATGGACGGCGGACTGAAGCCCGCGATCATGACCAGCGCGGACAGCCATTACTGCATCGCCCGCGCGTGCGGCATCCTTGGGATCGGAACATCCCAGCTGGTGAAGGTCCCGGTCGACGCCAGGCGACGCATGGACCTGAATAAAGCAGGGGAAATCCTGGCGACGGCACGCGAACGCGGCCTCGACATCTTCGCCATTGTCGGGTCGGCCTGCACAACGCCGACCGGTTCATTTGACGATCTCGCGGGCATCGCGGCACTGGCGCGGAAACACAGCCTCTGGTTCCACGTGGACGGCGCGCACGGGGCGAGCTTCTTGTTCTCGGACAAGCACAAACATTTGTTGGCCGGCATCAACCAGGCCGACAGCATCGCGTGGGACGCGCACAAGATGTTGTTTGTGCCAGCGTTGAGCACATATCTTTTTTACCGGGACGCGCGGCATAGTTGGCAGGCATTCGCCCAGGACGCGCCATATCTGTTTGATCCGGATGACCCGTCGGGAATGGCTGAATTCGACGGGGGACTGCGGACTTTTGAATGCACGAAGGGGGCGTTGTCGCTGGGGCTGTGGGGAATCTGGAGCCTCTACGGCAAGGACTTCATCGCGTCACTGATTGAACGTGCGATGGACACCACGCTCGCGTTTCGCGACTTGATCGAACAAAGTCCGGATTTCCAGGCGGCTCATGATCCGCAGTGCAACATCTTGTGTTTCCGGTATCTGCCGGAGGAAGGCGTCGTGGATGCCGACGCCCTGTCCCAATTGAACCAGTCCATCCGCAACCGGCTGGTTGCCGAAGGCAATTGGTACATTACGGGCACGCGCCTTGATGGGCAGTACTGGCTGCGCGTGACAATCATCAATCCATTGACCGGGACAACACACCTCCACGGTCTGCTGGAGGCTATCCGGAATTTGGCCACTGTCCATTCTGGCAACAATTTCCGGCCACCCGTCACATGACAAGTCGCTGAAATCACAAGGTGGCACCGCTGGCACGGATCTTTCATAGGGTCCCGACGTTCGCGATTTGACCAACCACTTGAGTCCGGCGGATTCAATGCATCAACTGCGCTTGTTGAATGTTGATGATTTCCTGATCTTGCGATTCCTACACGAGGGAATCAGCGTGACTGCCATCGGTCAACGAATGGGCCTGTCCCAGCCGGCAGTGACCCAGCGAATCCGCAAAATGGAAGAGGCTTTCACGAGGAAGATCCTTGAGAAGGAAGGCCGCGGCGTCCGGTTGACGCGCGACGGCGAGCGACTTGCCGTGAAGGCAATCAAGGCCCTGAGCGCGTTTGAGGGATCCTCCGGGGCGAAAGGCGACGAAATCAAGATCGGCGTGCGGCGGGATCTGGCAGAGAACTGGGTGTTTCCGGCGGTCATGACGATCCGCGACGAACACCCGGACATCCTGCCGAATATCCGCCCTGGATCCGACGAGGAACTACTTGTCGATCTCGAAAACGGGCACCTCGA
>RGVZ01000155.1 GCA_010029825.1 bacterium
AATCCCGGTGTAAATCAGTTCTTCGCCTTCGCTGAGGGTATCCCCGATCTTGAAAATTCCCGGATCGTGGACGCCAACAATGTCACCCGCGTAGGCTTCATCCACAAGGCTGCGGTCCTGTGCCATGAACTGGGTTGGCCGGCCAAGGCGTGCCTCGCGTTTGAGGCGCACGTGCCAGGCTTTCATGCCGCGTTCGAATTTACCTGAAACAATCCGCATGAAAGCCACGCGATCGCGATGCGAAGGATCCATGTTTGCCTGGATCTTGAAAACGAAAGCCGTGAATTTCGGTTCGAGCGGCTTGACCGGACGTTGGCTGGCCGGGCGCTGGACCGGCGGCGGCGCGATTTCAACCAGTGCGTCCAGAAGGGTCTGCACGCCGAAATTGTTGAGCGCGCTGCCGAAAAAGACCGGCGCGAGCTCACCGCGAAGGTAACGCTCGCGGTCAAAAGTCTCGCCGGCGCTGAGGATCTCAACTTGTTCGCGGAGTTCGGCGGCCACTTCCGTCCCAAGTTCCGCGTCGACTTCCGGGGAGTAAAGGCCCAGTTCGGTCAGGGCGACGGGACGGGAACGCTCGGCGTCTTTCTCGAAGATCAAAAGTTGCTCGCGCTGGCGGTCGTAAACCCCGCGAAACCTTTGTCCCATCCCGATTGGCCAGGTGACAGGAAAACACGCGATGCCGAGGACTTTCTCGATCTCGTCAATCAAATCGAACGGATCGCGCGACTCGCGGTCCATCTTGTTGATGAAGGCCATGACAGGCGTCTTGCGCATGCTGCAGACTTCGAAGAGTTTCTTGGTCTGCGCCTCGACGCCGTTGGCACCGTCGATCAGCATCAGCGCGCTGTCGACCGCGGTCAGGGTCCGGTAGGTGTCTTCGGAGAAATCCTGATGGCCAGGGGTGTCGATCAGGTTGATTTCGTGACCTTCATACGGGAACTTCATCACGGATGAAGTCACGGAGATCCCACGCTGCTTCTCGAGTTCCATCCAGTCGGATGTCGCGAATTTCTTGCCGCGTTTCGCCTTGACGGACCCGGCCATCTGGATGGCGCCGCCATAAAGCAGCAGCTTTTCCGTCATGGTCGTCTTGCCCGCGTCAGGGTGAGAAATGATCGCGAACGTGCGGCGTTTCAGGATTTCTTTTTGGAGCACGCCCTGGGCTGTGCTGAGGGCGGATCCAGTCATGAGATCAGACATGCGCCGTTTAAACAGGAAACCCGGCGAAAACGCAATGGAATCTTTAGTCCCGGTTCTTGTGGGGCCGCATCTCCGAGGCCAGGATCAGGCAGCCAAGCAACAGCAAGGCGATAGCCACGCCGAGTGGATAACCCCACTGGCTGGCCTTGCCGGGGATCCAGAACCACAAGTCCGGGTGGATGGGATCGGACGTGATGATCCGTCCTGTGAATCCCGGGATCCTGTAGGGTCCGTGTTCGCCACTCCATGCGGAAAGGTCCATCGAGAGATCGCCCGCACGCGGCGCCAGTTGGAATAGCATCCTGAACTGCATCAAGACCGGGCTGAAGTCGGGCACATAGTTGGAGAGTATTGTGTCATCGGCGATTCCGCCGGAGACGGGGCTCGTGTTGAAAGCGGCCCTGTCGAGCAATCCGAGGGATTGAAGCAACGGGTGCACGCCGACAAGAACTACCGGGAGTTCAATGAAAAGACCCGCGGCGCAAAGCGTGACGGTGAGATTTCTCAGTGACCGTGAAGGACGGGCGGCGATTTCCCGGGCAAGGGGCAGTATCATCAATGGCGCGAATGGCAGCAGAAAACGCGGGCCCCAGGCCCCCCATCCGCCTCCCCAGGCCCACCAGCTCGAGTACAGCACGAGATTCGCGAAAAATGCGATGGCCAGAACGGTCTCGGGGTCCTTTGCCCGGAATTTTCGCGAGTTGGCGCTGAATTGATTCAAGAAAATCCACGCTCCGGCGAGGGTCAAGGGCGCGTAGAGAAAAATCGACTTGCCGGGCGAAAGGATCTGGCCAAACAGACCGGTCATCGGATTCCGCCAACCGGAAATCTTTTCATATCCCGTGACCAGGGGCGATCCGTAGCGGATCTGATTGAACTCCGCCCATGCGAGCACCCAGGGAATAAAGCCGGCGATGGCCCAGAGCCACATGCGGACCCGGCGCGGCCTTGTTGTCGTGTCGCCCGTCACGAGTCCGGTCATCACGAACGGCAGCAGGAGCAAGTTGGTCGTACGGATGTTGATCAACATTCCGGTAAAAAAACCGGAAGCCAACGCGGCCCGTTGCGGATTCGATTCGCGCTCCATCAAGAAGTACAGAAGACACAAGTTGAGAAGCGTCTGGAGTCCTTCACTGTAGTGAATCCGCGAGTAAATCCACAGTGGAGTCGTGAAAACCAGCGCGGCCGACAACAAGACTGACGCCCGGCGACCGACCCTCAATCGTGACAGCACCAGGAAAAACATCGAGGCGCATCCCGCCCCGAACAGCGACGGCAAAAAGGCCCTCGCGAGCCGGACGAAAGGACTCTCATCCGGGGCTGGCAGCGGAAGCAGCGTCGCGGATGGGAGGCACGACAACGTAAACAGCAGGGGACGGACGCTGACCATGGTCTTGCCGTCAGGGCCGTCTGTGAGCGGTTGGCCCACTCTGGCCCAGGAATACGCGCCGAGGCATGCGTCTTTGCCATCCCCCCACCAGCAAAGGGCAGGCGCGGTTGCCAGCAGGATCAACAGGACGCCGGCCAGGACTTTGGTTGCGGGGGTCGCGAGACTTTGGGGCGGGATTTTCGGCATGCCCGTATCCTATCATGTCATGAACGGCTCCCAGTCATCGGATGGGGGCAGTTCGTGGTACATTTGTGGTGTTGAGGACGGTTCCCGGAACGGGGCGGTGCCTCTTTCGTCGTTTTCCAAAGCCCTGGAGGATTGCCATGGATCTGCGCTTGCCCCCGCGGATTGTCCGGTTGATTTTCGCCCTGTGCCTGGTTGTCGCCTGCAAGACGTCCGGTTCCGGATCTTCGGCGCCAGGGGGATCGTCCGCGGATCCCAATTGTTCCTCCAAGAACGCCACATCATGCCCGGCGGCGACATCCTGCCAGTTGGTCGGCACGGTCTGCTCCGGCACGGCAACTTTTTGCGGCCAGTTCAAATCACAAACCAATTGCCCAGCCGGATCCTGCGCATGGAGCGGCGCGACCGCGGCGTGCGGTGTCCTGTCAGCGGCCGCGTCAGCCTCCGTCACGGCAACGCCCACCCCGGCTCCTGATGGCTCCTCAGTGGCGGCGCCCACGCCGACCCCAACCCCGGCTCCTGTGGCTTCCGGTTACTGTACTCCATTCACGACGGCCCAGCTTTGCGCGGCCGGGCCCGGGTGCGTCTGGAGCGGAACCACTTGTCAGGCATCTGCCAGTCTATTTGGTCCGCGTCCGGCCACATGCTCCCCGTTGAATTCGGCGGAGCTGTGCGCGGCAGGTTTAGGTTGCGTTTGGACGGGAACCTCATGCGTCAGGCCAAAAGTCGGTCTCGGGACCGTATTTGCCAACGGCGACGGTCTCACGGATGTTGGAACTTCCTCCAGCGGCCTGGTCAATTGCCATTTCAGCGCCATACTGCAGAATGACGGGAATCTCGTGCTGTTCCAGGGATCCTCGCCGATCTGGTCGACGCAGACGGCGGGAAAAGGCGTCGCGAAAATGGCCTTTCAAAGCGACGGGAACCTCGTGCTGTACAACAGCGCCAATTCGTCGATCTGGTCCACGCGGACATTCAACCGGGGGGCTGCCGCGCTGCTGCTTTCCACGAGCGGTAGTCTCGTGATTGTCGATGGCGCCGGAAACATTTTGTGGAACTCAGGTCCGGCGGTAAACGGTTGCCAGTGAGCCGTCTCGACATTATGAAATATCTGCCTGTGATGATTGACTTTTTCGGTCCTGACCGGAGACAATCTTAACACCGTTAAGTCTGTCCCCGGTTCCACTGAGGGCCCGCCATGCGTCAGACAATCCTGGAACATGCCAGAAGCCTCCTCGACGACGAGGGGCTGGCGGGCTTTTCCATGAGAAAACTCGCCGCGCGGGTCGGTGTCACCGCGACGGCCCTTTACTTCCATTTCAGGGACAAGGAAGAAATCCTCACGGCCCTCGTGGCCGCGGAACGTGGAATCCTGCGCCGGCAACTCGAAGAACCCGCGGGTCATCCAGATCCCTTGACGCGCCTTCGCCTGATGTACGCCGCGGCGTTTGAATTTGCGGTACGGCGCCAGGATCACTTCCGCATGTTTGCCGGGGACGGGATCGACTGGCGCTTTCCTGTGCCTGATTCCGGTCGCCAGGATCCCGCGTTGGATCCGCATGCTTTCTTTTGCCATCACATCCAGCAAGCGATCGACGCGGGGTTTTTTGACCCGCGCTGGTCTGATCCAAAACTCATCGGACAGATGTTATGGGCGGGACTTCACGGCCTGATCTCGCTGCACGCGACGCTGGGGCATGATCCGTGGTTTGACTGGCGGCCCCTGCGCGAGGCCGTGATGAAACTTTTTGAGATACATTTGAGCGGTCTGGTTCACGGACCGGTTCCAGGAGGACACGATGAGGTATCGAATGCGTATTCCAGTGTTGGCGGTACTGAGCAGTCTGGCGATTCCACTGTGCGCAACGACAGCGCCGGCATCATCCACGCTGACGCTTGACGCGTATCTGGATCAAGTTCGTACCGGCAACAAGGCAGCGCAGGCGGCGGCGGAACTTTCCGCGGCCGGTGGCCTGAAGGCGGCCGAGCGCTCCGCGATCCTTTCGCCCAACCTCTACGCGACATGGCTGGTATCGCGCGACAACAAGCCGACCAGCAACCCGACGATGATGGGGGCGGCGACGAATGTCGACAGCATGACTTACGGTGTCTCGCAACTGACGCCGTTTGGCCTCGCCGGAAAACTCAGCATGACCACCAACCATGTGGTCATCGAGGGTGCGAGTCCGCAATTTTTGCCGCTGGCTGACTATTACGAGACGCGGCCGCAACTCGAGATTTCGCAGTCCCTTTGGAAGAACGGATTCGGGCGCGAGACCCGCGCCCAGCTCAACATCGTCGAGGGGCAGGCGTTGCTGTCAAAGCACTCCGAGAAATTGAAGGCCAAATTTCTGATGGCCGAGGCCGAGGGAACTTATTGGCGTCTTGCCCTGGCGCGCGAAGCCGTCGCGGCGCAAAGGGATTCGTACGGTCGTGCCGTGAAGATGCGCGACTGGAGCGCCGGGCGCGTGAAATTGTCCCTCGCGGACAAGGCGGACCTTCTTCAGTCGGAAGCCGCCGTCAAGGGACGCGAAATTGAGATGCAGGCGGCGATCGACGAGGAACAGGCCGCCTCCAGGCAGTTCAATTCACTGCGTGGGGTTGCCAGCAATAAAGTCGCGGAGGCGCTGGGCAAACTGACCGCCGAGGCGATCGAGAAAATGGCCGATCCAGTTCGCTCCGGGCCGCGAGAGGATGTCCTCGTCGCGCGTGAGGCAGAAACTGTCGCGAAAGCCGCCGCGACCATCGCGCGCGAGAAATACGCGCCGCAGGTAGACTTGTTCGCCAGCATCGCGGGCAACGGCCGTGACGCTGAGTCCGCGCAATCAAAGAGCGACGGCATGGATGTGAAAAACCCGACGCGGCAATATGGCGTCAAGTTGAACGTTCCCCTTGGTGTCCCGGCTGTGCTGGACCAGCGCCGCGGCGCCGAGATGGAGGCGCGGGCCAGCGAGCTCTCGCGCGAGCGCAAGGAGTTCGAGGAAGAGCGTGAATGGGAAAATCTTGTCGATGCACTGGCCGACGCGAAACGGCGCCTGGACCTGGCGAGCAACAAGATTATGCCGCGGCGCAGCTGAACCGGATCCGCATGAAAGCGGACTACATGCGCATCGTGGCCCAGATGAAGACTTTCTCGCAAAACTGAAACATTTCGATTTGGCGGAGGCCATCGCGTCATGAGTTTAGCTGCAACATCCATCAAGCGTCCCGTGTTCCTGTCTTGTATTGTCATGCTGATGCTGGCGGTCGGGTACTTGAGTTTGCGGGGCCTTCCCGTCGACTTGTTCCCGAACATCACTTTCCCGGTGGTAACCGTATCGACGCCTTATCCGGGCGCTGGCCCGGCCGAGATGGAGACACTGGTATCGAAAGTCCTCGAAGAGGAAATCAGCACCGTTCCCGGGATCAAGCGCCTGCGCTCCGACAGCAAGGAAGGCATCAGCGTCGTGATCGCGGAATTCAACCTGGAAACGGACGTCAAGTATGCCGAGCAGCAGGTCAAGGACCGCGTGGCCGCCGCGAAACGCAAGTTGCCACTCGACATCAAGGAACCGGTGATCCGGCGCATTGACCCGGCCGATCAGCCGGTGATGATTGTGGCGTTGGAAGCCCCAGGCCTCGCGCCGGACAAGTTGTATGAACTTGCCGACACGCGCGTGAAACCGAAACTGGAACAGGTCAACCAGGTGGGCCTGGTGGACATCATCGGCGGACGCAAGCGCGAAGTCCGGATCGACCTCGACCAGAAGAAGCTCAAGAGCTACGAGCTTTCCGCGACGATGGTCGCCAATCGCCTGGCGGCGTCGGGGCAAAATGTTCCGGTCGGGAAGTTCAGCGAGACGGGCAAGGAAAATGTATTCCGGACAGTGGGTGAGTTCAAGTCCCTGAAGGACATCGAACAGACGATCGTCAATTTCCTCGGCAATGACGTTCCCGTCACGGTTTCGCAGATCGGCAGGGTCTATGACGGGATGCAGGATGAGAAAAACCGGTACTTCCTGAACGGCAGCCCGGGAATTTCACTGTACGTCTTCCGGCAGTCGGGGGCCAATACGGTGAAAGTGGCCCGTGAAATCTCGAAGGCCATTGACAAGATCAACGAGGAATTCACGAAAGCGGGTGAGAAATCCAAATTGACTGTGGTCCGCGACGGCGCTCGCGCGATCCGCGTCAACGTCCAGGATGTGTATGAGTCGATTATTCTTGGCGTCGTACTCACGATTTTCGTTGTGTACTTGTTCCTCGGGAATTTCCGTTCGACCATCATCACAGGTCTGGCGTTGCCGAACTCGCTGCTGGGCGCGTTTGTCCTGATGGCCATCGCGGGATTCACGGTCAACGTCATGACGCTGCTGGCATTGTCGTTGGCGGTGGGACTTCTTGTGGACGACGCGATCGTGGTCCGCGAAAACATCTTCCGTCACATTGAGAACGGGGAGAAGCCCAAAGACGCGGCTCTTAACGGGACGAAAGAAGTGACGATGGCCGTCGTGGCGACGACCGCGGTGGTGATCGCTGTGTTCGGTCCTGTTGGTTTCTTGAAAGGCATCGTCGGCCAGTTCTTCCGTGAATTCGGCCTGACCATCTGTTTCGCGATGGCGATTTCCCTGTTTGACGCCCTGACCATGGCGCCGATGTTGTCGGCGTATTTCGCGGGCAAGGCCCACGGCGCTCCCGGTACAGGTGGGAACCTGATTTACCGCTTCACGTTTGGCCCGCTTGTCCGTGGATTCGCCCGTGGCCAGGACATGCTTGAGGACTGGTATGAGGCAATCCTGAAGTGGATCTTGAAGAACCGGCGCAACTCATTCATTGCCGTCGCGGTTTCATTCGGCATCTTTCTGATGAGTCTCGGGATTCTTGGCAAGTTCGTCGCGAAGACATTCCTGTCTCCGCAAGATTTCGGGGAATTTGTCGTCGCCCTCGACCTGCAGCCAGGGACGTCCCTCGACGAAATGGGCAAGGTGGCCGGACAAGTCGAGAATGCCGTCCGTGGCAAGCCGGAAGTCGCGCTGACATCGATGAGTGTTGGCGGGCGTGACGGCCAGCCCAACGTCGCCGAGATCTTCGTGAATCTCGTGGCCTCGAAAAAGCGCTCCATGAACACGAGTGAGTTCAAGGAATACCTGCGGGGCGAGTTGAAGCCGTTTGCGTTCGCGAATCCGATCGTGAAGGATCTGGATATCGTTGCCGGCGGACAGCGCCCGTTCAATGTCTCGATCATCGGCAGCGACTTGAAGCAGCTGGAGCAGGTTTCTCAATCGTTGTTTGAGAAACTGAAAGTCCATCCAGCCTTGAAAGATGCCGAGATCAGTTACCGTCCCGGCAAACCGGAAGTGCAGTTTGTGGTCGATCGCCAGAAGGCAGAACGCCTCGGGGTTTCAACCAATCTTGTCGGATTCGAGTTGCGCACCCTGGTCGAGGGCGCGACTCCGGCGGTGTTCCGCCAGAATGGCGAGGAATACGACATCCGCGTCCGGTTGCAGGAAGACGAGCGCAACCTGCCGAAGGCATTTGCGTCCACTTATGTTCCCAATATCAACATGTCCCTCCTGCGCCTGTCGGATGTAGCCCAGATGGTCACGACAGAGGGACCGGCCAGCATCAGCCGCCAGGACCGGGGCCGCTACATCAATATCGGGGCTGATATCAACGCGAAAGGTCCTGGCATGAACGCGGCGATTGTCGACATCAACCGGATATTGACGACCGACATGAAGTTGCCTGATGGCATGCGCTACAACTTCATTGGTCAGGCCGAGAGTTTCAAGGAGCTGATCGAGAACATGGTCCTCGCCCTTGGCCTCGCGATCCTGTTCATTTATTTCGTCCTGGCCAGTTTGTACGAATCATATGTCACGCCTTTTGCAATCATGGTTGTCCTGCCTCTGGCTGTGGCCGGCGCCTTCCTGGCTTTGTTTGTCACCGGCAAGGCTCTGGACCTGAACTCGATGATCGGATGCATCTTGTTGATCGGTATCGCCTCGAAAAACTCTATCCTTCTCGTAGATTACGCGAATCAAAGGGTCAAGGAGGGGGCTGACCGGGCCCAGGCGATTCTGGAAGCCGGGCGGGCGCGCCTGCGGCCAATCTTGATGACGACTGTGGCTCTTATTGCGGGGATGCTGCCAATTGCCATAGGCTTGAATGAAGCATCACGCCAGAGAACCAGCATGGGGGTCGCCATCATCGGCGGCCTGATCAGTTCGACATTGCTGTCACTCGTCGTGGTGCCGGCGACGTACGGGTTCATTGACCGGTTCCGGGTGTGGAGCGGTGCGTGGATGAAGGCCCGGTTTGCCGCCAAACAGGACTGAGGCGGATACGCATGAGAGGTGAGGGACATGGGAACAGGAGCCACCAGCAGTCAGGAATTCGCGGCCATTCGTAAACGCCTCGAGGAACTGGCATCAGCGGTTCTGGAACAGTCGAGGTCGTTGAAATCGACATTCGGGATGACGGGAGCAAGGCGGATCGACGTCCTGTCACGGATCATCGCGCGGGACGGGGAGATCGATTCCCTGGAGCTCAGCCTTGACGATTTGACCATGGCCTTCATGAATTTCCGCGCGCCGCTGGGCCGCGATTTGCGTTATGCGATCGGGGCGATTGATGTCGCGGCCGGCCTGGAGCGGATTGGCGACTGCGTCGAGTATATCGCCAGAAACCTCAGGGATTTCGGGGATCTTCCGTCGGAAAACCCGGCAATCTGGACCATCCTCAAGGATTTGTCTGACAAGTCGAACATGATCATGGAGAGGTCGGTCGCGGCCTTGTTGTCGGGCGACGCTGTCGCGGCGGCTGGAATTCCGGAGTTGGACAATATCGTCGACGCCTTGCAGGAACAGGCGCATGACATGGTCCTCAGGGAATTGGGGAAGGGGCTGGAGCCGGAGACAGGACTCCACCTGGTCGCGTGCGCGAACAAGTTCGAGAGCATCGCGGATATCGCGTGCCATATTGCGGAAACCGTGGTGTTCATCGTACAAGCAAAACGGATTCGGCACGGACTTGTGGACGGCAGGCCAC
>RGVZ01000156.1 GCA_010029825.1 bacterium
GCGTGGACCTCCCACAGCAGCTTCCGGAACTTCGGTGACACCTCTCCCAGCCGGCAGGCGCGCTCCTTATAGACCCGCAAGTAGGCCGCGTGGAACTCGGCTGTACACTCCTTGAACCGCTGGACCACCGCCTCGGCTGCGTGCGCCTCCTCGGGATACAGCTTCAGATAGGCCGGTAGGCGTCCCTCCGACCAGCGCTCCAGCCACAGGAACTGCCGCTTCGCCTGGTTGCCGCGCAGATGACGCGCTTCATCGTACTGGTCCGACCGCAGCTTCCAGCGGTTCCCGGGCGTCTTGACGCAAACCCCCTGCCAGCCGGCTCCGAAGCGCCGCCCCCAGGCCACCACCCGCTCCTTCACCTCCTCCAGCGTGCGCAGCTCGTGCGTCGCCGGCAGCAGCTTGTCGCCCGCTGCTCCCTCCAGTGGAATCGCCGCCCGCATCCGCTCGCGCCCCAGCACCGTCCAGGCACCGGTAGCCGGATCCACCGCGCTCAGCTCCACCAGGCGAATCTGCGGAATGCCGTAAGCCGGTGCGACCACGATGCGCTCCTCGGGATGCTGGAGCACCCAGGAGTACTGGAGCCCGTGGTCGGTGAAGCGCTCTAGGGTCAGACCGGTCGCTGCCAGCGCCTCCACAAAGAGGTCGGCGAACGGGCGCGTTCCATAGAAGGAGCTGCCGGCATCCAGCTGCGTTCGGGTGGCCAGACGCCAGGTGGCACCGTCATGAAACATGGAGATCATCACGCCATCTACGAAATCCTCTACCACCGTTCCAGCCGCCATAGCCTCTGCCGGCGCATCACCAAATCGCTGACCGCGCACCGGCGCCACGCAGACCGGCCGGTTCGTCCGGATATTCCAGACCACTGAGCGGAAGAACGGCACGTGGAGAGCCGTCATAGTGCTGCGCTTCTTGTCATAGTGAATAATCACGAGGGGATTCTCGGGGGTCAGATGCTCATCGCGAATCACCAGGGAGCCGCCCTCGGGGCTGCGGAGCCAGGCCGATAGCTCCTCGTAGGTCGGGTAGTTCTCAATCAGATTCTTGAATGTTGTCATCGTCATTGCTGCGAGTGCTATGTCTTGAAGGTGGCACGACGGCTTTGGGTCGGGGCGGCTGTCAAGTTTGCGGTGCTGTTGCGGTCCAGAAACCCGCAGGAAGATTAGTGGGATGTCGCAAGCCGAGGCGGGTACTGGCTCTGAGTCTAACTCTACTGCGACTACTGCGACTACAACAAACAGTAGCGGGTCTGACTCTACTGCGACTACTGCGACTACAACAAACAGTAGCGGGTCTGACTCTACCGCGTCGCCTCTTCCGGCCGAGGCTGGGCCAGAGAAGGAAGCCGGAACAGAGAAAGAAGCTGAACAAGACTCCGATCCATTCCATATCGGAAATCGTATCATGCTCACCAGCACGGCACACGGACTGACAATCGGACGTGTAGTGTATCGCGACCAGACCATGGTCCGCATTATGCCCGACGAGGCCAGCGACCGCGCCATAGAGTTTCCATTGACAGCAGATGGCTCCGAATTTGAGCCCGCGCTCGGTGTCTCCGAAGTGGAGGTTATAGAGGAGACGGCTTCGGACTATTATGTGGACTTTCTTGGTGCGAAGCCGGGGGAGCTGCTGGAGTTTTTCACACTGGACGGCAACGAAGCGGCTCCCGTCGGCACGGTTGCCGAAGTCATCAAGTCGGCCACCAAGGATAACATTCGTCTCGAAGACGGGCGCGTGCTGAAGTTTCGCGGCCGCGGCCCGGAGCCGCCGATCGCCGTCATTCGCGTACGCACCGCCGCCAACGTGGCTGCCGCTGCTGGCGCTGCCGGTGAAGCTGCTTCTGCGCAGCGTGCTGCCCTCCGAAGCCGTGGAGATAGTGCCTTCCGCCGAGCGCAGTTTTCCCGATTCTCTCCAGCGCGAGGATCTCTTCCAGGACCTGTTGGCCGACCTCAAACCGAAGCAGCGCACAAATCCGCGCCGCATCCGGTTCATCGAGCGCGAAGTGGACCTCGCCGTGGCGCTGAAAAACTCCGTGCTAGCCCGCAACACCGCCGGTAGAATTACCGGTGTCATCCCCCAGGACTATAGCAGCGTGGGCGACGCCATCGCCGGTGCGGGCGGAGCCGTCGTGCCCGCGGCGATTCCAATTGTGACCGCCGCCCGGCGTCTCTATGTAGATGACACGGCCGACACCGCCCGTGCCGTACCCAGCGACGTACAGCTGTTTGCGGATATAACGGCGGTTGAATCCGATACTGCCGCGTCGGCGGTTGCAGAGGCGGAAGCTGCCGCCGGCACCAGTAATTTTGTTTCTGTCATCAACCGCTATCTCAGTCGCGATCCGCAATCGCTCATAGGCCCAACCCCGACCGAGTGGAGTACCGATCAGGATGTTATCCATGGTCGCGGGCTCGGCCAGAAGCTACAGGGGTTTAGTGCCGGCCTTCCCGCCATTATCCCGACCTCTAATGAGAACTACACGCCGCTCACCGCGTCACTCCTGGTGGCCGACGTCGAGGAGCGGGTGCTGCGCGTTATCGGTCCGAGCAAGACCACGGTGGCCAAGACCGGACAGACTTTTCTGCTGGCACCGTCGGACCCCTCCGAGATAACCGGCTACGTCATGCTGCCGCCGAAAGCCGCCCTCCAGCTCCGTCCACCGACCCGCCCCGGCGACATGCCCACAGCGCTAATTTATTCAGCCGCGCTCACCAGCGAGAATCTGCCGACACTCACGCGGGCTCTGGTAGATCTCTATGCGACCGAGCCGGACTCAGCACACGCCTGGACGATGACAGCGGGTGCAGCGGACCACGCCATAGCAGACTGGCTAGAGCGCGTGCTACCACTAACAGTCCATCCCTCTGAATGTCTTGGACTACGTACTCCGTCACTGCTCGGTCTGTTGGACACCTACGGCGTCGGCGGGCGGGACCTGCCCGAGCCGGTGGGCCGCGTTCTCCGTCGCTGGGTCGCACAGTCCCAGAAGCTGTGGCGTGGACTCCTCGCAGCCCAGCGCAAGGCCATCAAGGCGGAGCTCAACAAGGACACCCCGCGTCGTTTCCAGTCAGTCACCGGCGACGATTCACCGGTCTGGCCAGCGCTACTGAAGACGCCTGCCGGAACACCGCTGGGCGAGCTGATCGCCGATATTCGTAGCCGCAATCCCACTATTTCCCGCGCCCCCACGCTGCTATCGGCCGCGCTCCAACGGGAGGCGCAGGGAGATGCTGCTGCGCTCGCCTGGACGAGCATAGCCGCGCTGGACGGTCGCACCATCGGCATTGATCCGGTGATCGCTGGTTCCGCTCTCGTGGCCAGCCGCTCCTACGCACTCCGCCGCCGGGCGTTGCGGGATATCGCCGTGCTGACCCTCCGCGCCGAGCCCGAAATCAATCCCTGTGAGCACGTGAGCCGCCTGGAGGCGATTCGCAACACTCGCGATGCTCTCCAGCGCAGCCGCCTTCTCCGCGAGTTTGTGGAGACCTATCAGGGCGCCAAACAGGGCGACTGGATGACCTGTACTCTCTGCCGTCAACCCGCTGTCTGCTATCACGAGCTGATGGAGCTGGAGGCGCTAGCTCAGCCTACCAGAATGGATGCCATCATGAAGCAGCTGCTGATCCGTTTCGGCGGCTCGCGCTACGAGGGGAAGATCACCTGCCGAAACTGCGGGCAGGGTATTCAGGACATTGAATACGACGAGCACGTAGAGTTCGACGATGAGGGGCGTGCCATTGTAGAGTCCTCCGTGCTGACTGCCGAGCAGATGGACGAGGCGCCCACAGAGAGCACCTGGAAGAAGGCCACGGCGGACCTCGCACCGCCCACCGTAGAGTATGCGACAGAGAGTCAGCAGCAGCTGGGGGCCGCGCTCACCACAATTCTGGAGCGCGGCGGCATGGTGGCGCACCCCGATGTCCAGCGGCAGATTGTGCGACTTGCGGACCTCTATGTCGGCCTGCGGGCTCCTCCCGCGGCAGCCTATGAGACGCAGCGCGCCCGAATGCTGACGGCCGCCTCTACGCGTATTCGCACAGCTACCGGCGTAGCGGGTGCCACCGTGGATGTGCCCACATATGCAGCACTACTGGACCAGATTCGGGTGTCGGCTCTGATGGCGTTGACCGCCATCGCGCTCCAGACCGCAGCCGAGCCGCCGATTACGGTGAGCAGCCCATTCCCGCACTGTCCGTTCAGCCGAGAGGGCTGGCCGCTGCGCCCCGAGGCGAAGCCGGAGGAGCCGGGTGCACTACTCTACATAACCTGCGTAGTGGCCAGCATAGCCCGCGACACGACGCCGTGGCGGAACGTCCAGTGGGCCGGCGAGACGAAGATTGAGCCGCGGCGGAAGGCCGCACTGAAGGCCGCCACGGGAGCAGCACAGGTGATTCTGGTGGGCGACCCGAAGTCGGGGCCGCTCTCTTTCACGCCGGAGGTGCGGAGTCTGCTGACGCGGGCGCAAACCGATAAGGATGCGGCGCGGGCGCGGGCAATGGTGAGTCACACGGACCAGCTGCCGGTGGGATTCCGACCAGAGCCGTTCCCTCCCAAACTCGGACGACCCGCTGTGGAGCGGCCGCCTGCGGCGACCAGAGAACCAACAGAGGCTACCCTATCAGCAGTGGTGGGGGCCGCACGGACGCAGGCAGTGGCGATTATTGGTGAGCTGAACGCGGCGGCGGAGGCATCGGCTGGACCTACTACTGCGATGTCACCATCGGACGCCGCCTGCTGTCCTACGGTGCTCTCGGAGGTGGCGGCGGGAGCTCTGCTGGGTGCGGCGGGGGCCGTCTCACTTCAGCGGGCGCAGGCAGCGCTGCGCGGGGCACTTCCAAGCGTACCGAATGCGGGCACTCATCTATGGTCGGAGACGGGGCCACCGGCCATGGAGTCAGTCGAGCCATCTGTGGATCCTGCGGTCTACTTCAAGCTATTCTTGAGCTACTGTTATCGTGGGCCGCAGGTGGGTGAGCGCCACGAGTTTAGTGCGGGAAACGCCTGTCGGCAGTGCGGCCTGGAGCTCGGACAGCCACTGGACCTGATTGACATCGGTCGAGACGGTGCGGCGATCCTGGCAGCACAGCAGGGTGAGCTGCGCGTGGAAACATCGGCTGCGGCGTTCGAGGCGCTGTCAGACGCAGTACGGAGGGCGCGTCTTCTCGATCCCGTCATCGGTGCTGGCGTCATGCCTCCTCCATCAGAAGCACTGTTGAGCTATGCAGAGAAGCTGCGTGGATTGGGTTCGGCCCGCCTGGCTGCCGTGGGTGAAGCGCTCACGACCGTGGCATTTCCTGCTACGATAGTCGCCGAAGACGAAATGGCCCGCCTGGCTCGTATGGAGCCGCTGGTGGCGTTGAGCGATGCTCTGCGTGCTGAGATTGGCGATGCGATTGGCCCCCTAACACCGACGACAAGCGCCCGAGGCGCACAGGCACGTGCCACAGAGGCCGCCCGGGCTTTTGCTTCACTGGAGGCTCTCACAGAGGATCCGTTTGTAGAGGGGCCGCGTGCCGTTCAGGAGTACTGGTGCGCGAAAATGTTCGCCACTGCAGCGGACTATGCGGTGCTAACAGTCAAGGCCAGCCGATGGTTCAAGATCTCCAAAGCACACAATGAGGCAATCAATCAGATTCTGGTACGCAACGCGAACTGGTATGGTGGGCCGGCCCCCTCGGCGAATCTGCGAGCAGGGCTCGGTACAGTCGCACGTCGGCTCGGGGCAGCAATGCGCACCTGGATTGAGCTGGTACGAGGGATCCCGGTATCCGATGCGCAGATGCTACTACAGGTTGTTGTAATGTCGGCGTGGGCAGATCTGGTGGTGGCCGGCTCACCAGTATGGGAAACAGTGGCGGTTCCTGCAGAGCGTGTGGGCGCAGCGGCAGAGGCAGCCAACTGGACACGTGCTCTAATGCTCCATGTGCGCCAGCAGTTTATCAAGTACTCTAAGGAGCGTATCCGACAGATACTCCAGCAGCGGGCGGAGCTGGAGCGTACGAGCGTGGTAGAGGAGTTTGCGGCAATCAAGGACGACGATGAACGTGCGGCAGAGCAACTCAAGAAGCAGATGCGTATCGGTCGGTGGGCGGTTGGTAAGGATATACAGAAGTTAGATCCGGACCGTTACGAATTTGAGACAGAGCAGCGCCGGCGTATGGGTATTGTGGATCCACCGGTAGACCCGATTCTGGTAGGCACCGCAGCTCCTGCAGGCCCGGAGGATTATGGGCTTGGGCTAGACAGCGGAGTGGCAGAGGCCGGCTACGATGTGGATCAGGGGGCAGCGGGAGATGATTATTAGAGAGAGGGGGGACAGACAGCGTCCAAAGCCTAGTAGGGAAAATACCATGGCGCGGTAGAGGGATGGCGCCGCTGTGGCTCGCAATTGTGATTTACAGCATCGGTCTCGGCGTAGTGCTACATCTGAGACCGGCGCTCATGTTCAATGAGAACGGCACTTGGAAGGAGTTTGGTTATCAGCGGGAGGTTGGTGGCTCCCGGTACACGATATTCCCGTTTTGGCTGTTTGCGATTTCGTGGGCGTTCGTGAGCTACGCAATGGCGGCAGGGATCTCCTGGAACTGGGGTGCGCGTGCGGGTATGATGGCAGCAGCCGCAGCGTCAGCGACTCCGCGCTGGTCGTCTCTCGCAGAGTCAGAGGAGGTAGATGAAGATGAGTCCGCTGCGACCGAGGAGGATGAGGAGAGCATTGGTATGCCGGTCAGCGAAACGATTCGCGTGCCACGAGGTCGTCGTCGCCCTCAGACACCTGCCCGCAAGCCCCGCCCCGGCTACTATGTGCTGGATCCCGCCTCGCAGAGCACTGCCGGGCTGCGCCGATACATCTATTTTGGCGATGCGCCTCCGGCCAACGGGCAGAGCGATGGAGCAGTTGCCTAAGCAACCGCAGGACAGCGCGTAGCCCAGAGTGAGCCAATACCCGTACCGTAGGCACCGGCGAAGGCAGCCATGTAGGATACCGCAAAGCGGAGCTCAGCGAATGTCTGGAGATCGTAGGCCGGCTTCTCCAGAGATATGCCACCCGCAACTGGGACCGTCTCAGCACTCACCCCCTCCGCCGCCCGCACGGCACCGGCTGCCTCTAGCGTGGCCCTCTCTGCCGCCGCCTCACCCGGAGTAGCCAGCGGCCGGTGTCGCATGAATATCTGAGAAATCAGGAGTCGCAACCAAGGCAGTGCTGTTGGAAGCCAGGCGAATGCGCCCGTCAGCAGCGCCCCCACAGCGGCTCCCTGCAGCACGCCACCGAACTCCTTGACACCCGAGCAGCTGGTCTGCTGAAGCACCGTGAGAAGTCCAAACTGAATCGCAAAGGAGGCGGCTGCGAGTGCTCCGATTAGCCAGAGCATTCGGGAGGCAGACGGAACTCCCAGCGACTCGAGCGCCAGCAGAATCGCCGCGGGTATTGCCGCATGGATGATGAACGAACCGGCCATCTCGCCGTACAGAAGGTCAGTGTTGAGTGGCATCGCGCGGGTATCCTCTGACTGCCTCTGTGTTTTCCAATCTTGCGCAAAGCGCAGCCCCTGGCAGGGATGGCGGCACGTACGGTGGACCCCGCAACGGTCAAGAATCTCCGCGACTGGGTGGCCCGCTGGCCGAAGGTGGGGAATCTGGGGTTTGACCCCGAGACCCGTGAGCCGACTGTCTATTCGCGGGATTCTGCTCGCACAAAGGTGGCCGCCATTCCGTGGCGACGAGAGGCCGATGTTCTGACAGTACTCACGCAGCCGGCCGGGTTCTCGGAGGGAGCTCGGACAGCAGCGGGGCGGCGATATGCCACGTATCGGGAACGGCAGAGCACAATGGCAGCCGCAGGAGTGACGCAGCTGCGGGCGGCAGAGTCGGCGCTGTTGGAGGCGTGGCGTGTCTATCGGACAGCGGAAGGCGGGGCGCGGGCACCGTTGATGCGGGACGTGATTGCTGCAGAGAGAGCTGTTCGTGAAGTGGAGGCGGCCCTCGCAGAGCAAACAAAGAAGGGGCGGGCGGTGGTGGTTGAGGAGAAGGCGGTGCGTGTGGTGGTTCCGGCACTGCCATTGGATGTGCGGGCGATGCCAGTGGGGGCGCTGACTGCGTCGGGCTCCAATTCGGGGTCTAATTCGGGGTCCAATTCGGGGTCTAATTCCGGCTCCAATTCGGGGTCCAATTCGGGGTCCAATTCCGGCTCCAATTCGGGGTCCAATGAGAACTCAGAGTAGGCTACTGCAACGGGAACGCAACAATCCGCCCCTCATTCTTATCACAATCCACCGTATCGGCATGGTATTTGAAACAGACACCGTTCCGATCCTGATATGTCACCTTGCCGGCATTATCCATTGTAGGATACTTGTAGACAATCGTCGGCGCCGGCTTCAGCACGTAGACGAAAAACATCCCAAAGAACAGTCCCAACAGCAGCGGCAGCAGCTGTAGGTGATTGAAAAACTTCATCAGGAACCCTCCTAATTTGGCCGCAGAAAGCAGGGGAATGGACTACTGGAGCATAATGGAGAACCCGTGGCTCGCGGGCTTTGTGAGCTTCATGATAGGTTTCGGACTCGCGGCAATGTTCCGCCCTCTCTGCCAGGGTGGTGACTGTATTGTGATAAACGGTCCACCGGTCCACGACGTCGTGAACAAGGTATATCAGATGGGCGCCAAATGCGTGGAGTTTACTACAGAGGTGGTGGACTGCCCGAAAGATGGTGCCGACTTGGTGAAGACCGTCCAGCATGTGGCCGGCGGTTAGAGTAGCAGCTGCGTCCGTGTGTAGCTCCTGAAATCCGCGACCCAACCAAACATGCCCCAGAGCACTCCACTGGACCAGCTCGGTACGACCAGCGGTCCGGGTGCCGCCTCTCCAGCCGATGAGGAGCGTGTGCGGCGGATTATGGCCGAAATAGGCGCAGGCAGCATGGTCCAGGATGCGCCTCCGATTGTTGCGCCTACACCGGTCATCAGCGAGCCCCCAATTGCGACGAGCACCGGTCAGATTCGCATGGATGCCCCCACCGCCCGCGCCAACATCATCGGTGGCTCTTCCCCTTCAATGGCTGATTTCCAGGCGATGCTGGCTGCCGCTCCACCCGGTATGGCACCATTCCACGGCCCCGTAGGTCTCCCGCCGGGCCCCGCGCTGCCGCCGGCTCCGCGCTCTCCCCCGAGCGACTGGCGCACCATGCTCGCGTCGGCCACCCGCGGTCCTCTGGCGGTCGCAATTATTGTGTTCCTGCTGAACATGCCGGTGGTCACCAGCATTCTGTCGCGCTATGCTGTCTGGATGTATCTAGGCAGCGGCGAAATCAGCATCGCTGGTCTGTTTGTCAAGGCGCTGCTGGCGGCGGCGCTATTCGGCGCGTATCAGGCGGTGTCGGGATTTTTTGACGCGGCCAAGTAGAGTGCCAGACCACAATGGAGGTGATTCGCAACCTGGTGCGACGGCAGGATAAGACAGAGATGCTCGCGATTGGGCTATTTGTGGCAGCGGGTCTTCTGGCGGTGGTGCGGGGTGCGGCGCACACGCTGATGGTCGGCGTGGCGATGGTGTTAATTGTCCTGGGTGCGATGCCCCGGCAGGTGGCGATGGCATTCTTGGTGGGCGCGCTGGCGATGCTGCTGATTGCGCCTCGTCGCTGCAATGCCTGGGAGGGGTTTGAGGATGCTTCGGGTG
>RGVZ01000157.1 GCA_010029825.1 bacterium
GGCGACAGCAACGGACAATGGACCTCACACGGGCTGCGCATCTGGTGCTGCCGCGACTCGGCGATCGTTGCCTGCCTGCAGCTGTGCGCTTTCCGGCGGCACGCGTCGTGTCGATTGTCGGCTGGGATAAGAATGCCGTCGTCTATAATCTGGACCGGTCGCGGTTCCCCGCGGTGGAGCGCTTGAATTTTCTGAGTTCGCATCCTGGCGGCTATCAGGTGCTGTTTCGCTTCTTTGATAAGGAGACAGAGGTAGGGCGGCAGTTCCGCTGGGGGCTGCCACGGGAACATCACCGGTGGTTTCGCGATCTGCGACCGGAGCGCGTGACCTATCTGGGGCGGCACATGTGTCAGACCATTCGGGCGCAGGCAGAGGAGTCGGCGCGGGTGGAGGCGTGGAAGGCGCTACAAGCGCAAATTTGACCGGGTGGGGTGGGCAGGTCGGCGCCGGTAGAGTATCACAAGACAATGAGCGTTCCTCTGATTATCTCACTGGATGGCCTGATCGGTAGCGGAAAATCGACACTGCTGACCCAGATTGCAGCGGCACACCCCGAATGGGAGGTGGTGCCCGAGCCGGTGGGTGAGTGGACGCGTCTGCGCAACGGCGATGGGCCGGGCTCCAAATCGCTGCTTGAGCTCTTCTATGAGGACAAGCGACGGTGGGCCTACACCTTCCAGAACTGCGCGATTCTGACGCGGCTGCGGGGGATTCGTGCGGCGGTGGAGCGGGCGCAGGCCGCGGGACGACGGGTGGTGGTGACGGAGCGCTCTGTGCTGACTGACCGCTACGTGTTTGCCACGATGCTGCGGTCAGCGGGCGATATTGATGAGTTGGAGTGGCAGCTCTATCTGTCGTGGTATGAGACCTTCGCGATGGGTCTGCCAGTGCGTGGGATCGTCCATCTGACCACCGGTGTCGGAACGTCGGCAGGGCGCATCGTGAAGCGGGGGCGGGAGGGTGAGGAGCACATCCCGCTGGACTATCTGGCCGCGTTGGATGCCCAGCACGTGCGCTGGCTGGCTGAGACCGACCTGCCGGTGTTGCGGATTAGTACGGAGGATGGGGTGGCGGTGGCGGAGAACATCGCCGCGGTGGAGCGGTTTGTGGCGGAGCTGGGTGGCGGCAGCGGGCAGACGCGGTTCTCGGATGACAGCCGGTGATTTCCTTGCATCAAAACAGGTGTGCTTAATTTTTGGTTGGCGGTGCCCCCTCTACTCAATCACCAGCGGCACGTCGGCCATCGCGGCAGAGCGGGCCAAGGCGGTCATTCCCGCGAGCCCAATGTGACCCTGACCCGGCGCGGCGTGGCGATCGGCACAGGAGCCGCAGGGGGCCGCACTGTCGTTGAAGTGGACGAGTGCCAGGAGACCGGGGTGCTCGCTGCGGAGACGGTCAATGTAGGCAAGAGGCGGATGGTCACCACCGCAAGCAAACACGTGGCAGGTGTCCACGCAGATGCGGAGACGCGGCTCGGCGTCGGCGCCACCGAATCCAAGAATGAACCCCACAAACTCGTCATAGCTGCGCAACAGCTCCGTGCCCTGTCCCGCGGGGGTCTCCAGAATGACGGGGCAGGCCGGCGTGGCGGCAGCGGCGATGGCACGGGCCAGATTCGTGCGCATGTTGGCGACGGCGACAGCGGGCTCCTGTGTGGTGGATTTGCCGACGTGGACAACAACGCCCCGACTACCGATGACGGCAGCAGCGCGGAGATTCTCGATCAGCAGCTCGGTGTGCATCGTCTGGTCGGCATCCGGTGGCGTGGCCAGATTGATGAGATACTGGCTGTGAATGTAGTGGACCGCGTCTGTGGCGATGGTCAGGGCACCGGCATCGGCCAGGTCATCGGGCTTGAGTGCCATCCGCGAGGACTGCGGTCCCGATAGAAAGAACTGGAATGGACGGGCTTGGGGCGCATTGCTGGCCACCGTGTCGCGGATAGTGCGGGCCTTGGAGATGTGGGTGCCGATGTTGTAGGTGGCGATGAGGGCGGCAATGGGGCCAGCGGTGGCTGCGCGGGTCGCAGCGGCGGCGTGGAGGGCTCCACGATAGGCAGCGCGGCCTATCCAGGTGCGGACATCGTAGTGCCAGACGATCTCCTGTAGGGGCAGCACTAAATAGATATCCTCGGCGGTTGGGTCCAGTGCGGCGTAGGCGAACAGCTGCAGGAGGAACTGTGGCCAATTCTTCTTGAGCTGTCCGGTCATCTTGATCTCAAACAGCTGCGTGGCGGTGCGCATGTCGGGGTGGCCGACGACGGGGCCGCCGGTTCCCACCTCTGCTTCGTCAGGGGCGATGTCGCCGCGGGCGGCCAGGCGAATCTGCCGGCGCGTGCCACGGAGATGCTCCAGATACGGCTCGGTGGTTTTGGATTTGGCGATTTTGGCGAGGGTGGCGGGGGGGACCTCCACCTCACAGTGGGCGGCACAACGGGTCACGATGGCGGCATCCAGGGCAGCCTGTGTGATGCCCGCGGGTGGCAGACGCAGCAGATCCTCGGTGATCCAACCGAGCAGCGCGTAGGACTCATCGTCGGGTAGCGCGGAGAGCAGGGCCGCGGGATAGCGGGTGCCCTCGGGCTCGGGCGGCGGGTGGGTGACGATGCCGCGGGGGAGCAGCTTCTTGAGAGTGGCGGTCTCCACGGGGTTCAGCGTGGAGAGCAGGGCGCGGACACGGATTGAAGGAGGGGAGACACCAGGGGCACTCATCTTAGAGTGCAGTGCCGCTGGCGGGGCTGGTGGGGGCGCGCTGCCCTCAACTTTTGCGGCCTGTTAAAGGTGACCAGGGCAGCTAACAAAGAGACCTCATTTGGTAATGACATCATTGCGCTCAAAACCTATAGCGGAGCTGCGGAGCCTGGCAGTAGCAGCAGGACACGCGGTCACCGGCCTTCGCAAAGCGGAACTGCTGGCACTTCTACAGCCGCCAACAACCACTGCTACACCATTGCGACCGCCTCTAAAATGGGTCGGTGGCAAGGGACAGATTCTGGATACCGTTCTAGACCAGTTTCCTACCATTATCCACGACTACTATGAGCCGTTTCTTGGCGGTGGCTCGGTTCTGATTGGTCTTCTATCGCGCATGAAAGAGGGCCGAATTTCAGTCACGGGCACTATTCGTGCCTCAGACCTGAACCCGACGCTGATTGGCTTCTATCAGATTCTACAGACCAATCCGGACGGACTAATAACAGAATGCGAACGCCTCGCAACAGATTACGCGACTGCCGCTGCGACTCCAACACCAACCGTGAATCGCACCCCTGCGACGGCAGAGGAGGCCCGCAGCTCCAGCGAGTCTTTCTATTACTGGTGCCGGTCGCGGTTCAATCTACTGCCAAAAACGCCGGCGGGGCGCGCGACTGTACCCGCGGCGGCGCTGTTTCTCTTCCTCAATCGCACCTGCTTCCGCGGTGTCTATCGGGAGGGGCCGCATGGATTCAACGTGCCCTATGGCCATTACAAGAATCCAACTATTGTGGAGCCAGAGCATATTCATGCGCTCTCGGCACTGCTACAGCCGGTGGTGTTCTCTGTTACACCGGTCGCCACGCTATTGGTTGGTATCACGGCACCAGAGGCAGATGATTTTCTGTACCTGGATCCGCCGTATGTACCGGAAACAGGGACATCATTTACAGCCTACAACGTGGATGGCTTCGGACCCGCTGCGCACACGGCTCTGTTTGAGGCGCTAGACGGGCTCACCGACCGCGCGCCGCCAGTGAGGTTTCTACTGAGCAACTCTGCGATGCCCGCTGTGTTGGAGGCATTCCCAGCTCCGCGCTACAAAACAAAACAGCTGCTGGCCCGTCGTGCTATCCACTCGAAATCACCGGGGTCAACTACTACAGAGGTGCTAATCTGGAACTGGTAGAGCACAGTACTCTTGTATAAACTCCTTTTTGAGATAGAACGCACGTGATGTGGAGCCGTGGCCGCTCCCCTTGGTGCGACTTTGCAGGAGTACACCGGTTGCGGATGTAAGAATGCCAGTCGCAACGTAATGACTGCGAATCGCCTCGTAGTCAGCGGCAAGCCGGGCGCGCAGCTCTGGTGATTTTTCCAGCTCAATAAGCGTTGGAGAGTAGAATACAACTGTGTCGCCGGTGCGCTTATATGGAACACATAGCATGCGTGACATTTTTCTGTAAACGCGACTGGTATCAAAGCTCTCTGTTTGGAGTGCTGCAGGATCTAGCATTGTTACTGCTAGTGTCTCCTTTGGCACAATAGTGCTGGTCCTAGCAAGTCGCTTAATCGGAAATGTCTTGACTTCGCCATCAGTACAATCCAGACAATTTGGAGAATGTGGGATACCTAGGATTGTCTCACATAGTAGACCTGCTCCCCCCTTGTTGGCGGTGAGGGGGCATGTGATTACAGCCCCAATATGAGGTACCAGACGTTCTAGGATAATTGAGATTGTAAGTGCGGCCATCGTGTGAATCCAGTGGTGGCGTTGCTTTGGCGCCCCTCAACTTTTTGCCGCTGCGCAGAATAGGAGGGCGCAATGGGCGGACAGCTACTAGACCAGTATTCGCTGCTCCATGCGGCGGTCGGCGTCGTGGCCTATTTCTGGAACTTCCCGCTATGGGTGGGTGTGCTGCTACACGCGGTGTTTGAATGGGCGGAAAACACGGCGACCGGTATCTGGTGGGTCAATCGGCTGTTTGTGGAGCCCGGGTGGTTCGGTCTCGGTTGGCCGGGTGGAAAGCGTGAGCCGGATGCTCTCGTGAATCGTGTAGGGGACACGGGGGCATTTGCGGTGGGCTGGTTGGCGGCGGCTGGGCTGGATTGGGTAGGAGTGCAGCGCGGCTGGTATGCGGGGCACCGTGTTTCTCGGAAGCCAGATTAGAAGAGCACGGGATGCCCTACATCGTTGTCTGCACGGGAAGCCGCTGCCGCGTCAAAAAGGGCGGGCCGGGGCGGCCGAGGTGGTATTCGCGGCGAATGCTCACCTGCCGCCGGGCTCGGGCCCAGCAGCGGGCTCTGTATGCGGCTGAGCGGCAGCGACTGCGGGCCACCCAAAAGAGACGCTAGAGGTGGCGGAGGCCCTTTAGGACCCCCACTGGGTCCCGCAGACTGTACAGGCATATTGATATTTCAAGTTCTTTGCATCGGTCTTGACATATAGGATATCACGGGTGGCGGGGTCAGCCTGCGACGGACAGGCAGCGTTGGGGCAGGCGATCGTCTTGAGGCGGGGCAGGGTGGGATCCAGTTTGGTGTAGTCGTTGAGCGCAGAGCTGGTTTGTTTGCCGCCACCGCTTACACCGCTGAATACTGTCTCAAGAACTAGAGCCTCATCGGAGGTTTTGGGCTCCATCTTCTCATCGTAGCCGCAGTGACGACAGAGAAACCTGAGAGCGGGTGCTTCGCCGGTTTCGGCTTCATCTGCAGTCTGGAGATAGAGGTAATTATCACAAACAGGGCAGAATCGCATCGTTGCCTTACTGCTGGCAGCGGCTTTTTAGGCACGGTCAATTTTAGGGGTGGCGACCGAAGGGAGACGACTGGGCGACCGAAGGGAGACGACTGGGCGACCGAAGGGAGACACCAAAGGGAGACATCCACTAGAGCTCATCCCGCTGTGGCGGTAGTTCCCACGGGTGGCTCTGATGTCGGGAAGGGCCCATGAGACTAATAAGAAATATTATAAGAACACAAAAAGCAGAATAAATAGATATGCGTTCCATAATAAATACTACCTGAAGCGCCAATGGGCGGTGTGCCCGAATTTCAATCAGAAGTTCGCGGGGGCGATGATCACTTCTGCAGATAATACAGACCGGTCCAGCGCGCTCTGCCCAGGCCCGCCAGCAGGCTTCATGGACGGCCGGACGACATTCACACGGCACGGGAAGTGGTTGTTTCCAGAGACGCCGGACTGTACCAAAACAGATGAGGCAGTCCGGTGTTGGCATTGGGCCCTGAGTGCTGATGGGGTTTTAGGCGACTAACCGCAACTAGGGATGTGCAGAGCTTATCCCTAGTCATTGATTAGGAATAAGCTATAACTTAAAAAGACCGTCACGGTATGACGGCCTCTAACTAATGAATGCCCATTCCTAACCGCAACGGAATGAGCGCGGGTCCAGACCCAAGAAGAATCCCCGCTCGGCAGCACGCTCCAGTGTGGCACGGGTAGGTCCCCCTTGAATTCGCCCGTGGTCCTCGGCGTACCACGCGTTCATCTGCTCTGCGTAAGAAACGACAGCTGCGGGAGTAATATCGGTGCGCTCGTGAATCCGGTAGAGCTTGAGCGCCGCCTCCAGCTGCTCCTGATTCAGATAGAGGCGGTGTGTGTTTGGGCGAATCAGATGACCGCGGTCGGACACGAATGCCTTGCGGAGTGCCATCACAATGGTGTGAAGCTGCTCTGTGGAGGAGCTGGCATAGACCATCGGTTTTGCCAGATTAATCTGGCAGAAAAGCGGCTTGATGTCATCGTAGGTGGGCACGCGATACAAGCGCACAAGAATC
Organism: bacterium; assembly: GCA_010029825.1. GTDB lineage: Bacteria > Bdellovibrionota_B > Oligoflexia > Oligoflexales > RGVZ01 > RGVZ01. Next base: position 6,492 of record RGVZ01000157.1, read on the forward strand.
TGGAAATCGGAGGCCATGGGATTGCGGGCAAAGTGGCGGTCTAGCACGGCACGACGATGCTGACCATCAATCACGCGACGCTCGGGGGCACCGGTCTCTATGTTTGGATACTCTACCGTACAATCACAAAGTTAAGACAGGCGGTTTCACCGCCTGTGATTGTACCGTACAATCATAAAGTTAAGACAGGCGGTTTCACCGCCTGTGATTGTACGTTAACGTAGCTTTCCCATATAAAATTGTCGGTTTCCTCCGGAAACCGACAGGTCTTAACTTTGGAAAGCTACGGTACGTTAATGTAGCTTTCCCATACCGTACAATCATAAAGTTAAGACAGGCGGTTTTACCGCCTGTGATTGTACGTTAACGTAGCTTTCCCATATAAAATTGTCGGTTTCCGGAGGAAACTGACAGGTCTTAACTTTGGAAAGCTACGGTACAATGCTGAAAGGCCCCTGTAGCTGTGTAGGGTCGGTGGTTGCCGCCTCCAGCGTTGCGACGTGCTCATCATCCATGACACGGTTGCCTTCCCAGACTGGATAGCGCAGAAGGGCACGGGCGGGGCCGACACGGAGGACGTTGCCGTCGGTGAACGTGAACAGAGGGGGCGGTGCTGGAGCGGCCATTATCGGATTGTCTTGCCTTGTCTTGATGATTTGGCGGAACAAAAAGGGTGGTGGCCGGCGTTCAAGTTTATGATGAGCATAGGAGGCACTCCGCTGGTCCGGCACCAGCACCGGCCGCGGCCCTGACTAGCGCGGGGTCCACCGTGAATTTGATGGCCTGGACCGCCGACTTCGTGCGGAGATAGTAGATGCCGGTCTTCAGGCCGCGGCGCCAGGCGTAGAAATGCATACTGGAGAGCTTCGCGATCGTCGGGTCCGCGACGAACAGGTTGAGGCTCTGAGACTGACAGATAAATGCGCCACGATCCGCCGCCATGTCAATCAGCGTCTTCTGTTTGATCTCCCAGACCGTCTTGTAGCGGGCACGGAGCTCGGGTGGGATCTCGGCGATACCTTGTACAGAGCCGTTGGCTGCAATGATTCGCTCCTTGAGCTCGGGGCTCCACAGACCCACGGCCTGTAGATCCGCGACCAGATGCCGATTGACAACGGTGAACTCACCGGCCAGCGTGCGGCGGGCATAGATGTTTGTGGTGAACGGCTCAATACACTCATTGTAGCCGAGAATCTGTGAGGTGGAAGCGGTGGGCATCGGTGCGACCAGCAGAGAGTTCCGCAGGCCGTGGGTGGCAATGCGGGCACGGAGAGCCGGCCAGTCCAGTGTAGTGGCGGTGGCATAGTCGGCGGGGGCGAGTCCCCAGAGATCCGGTTGGAGCTGGCCCGCGGCGGTGGGAGAGGTCGCATAGGTCTCGTAGGGGCCGGTGGCGGCGGCCTCCGTGGATGATTGCTCCAGAGCGGCATAGTAGATGTGCTCAAAGATCTCACGATTTAGTGTGGCTGCTTCGGGGGACTCCCAGGCTAGGCCGAGGGTCGCAAACACGTCAGCCAGACCCTGGACACCGAGACCAACAGGGCGATGTCGGAAGTTGGAGCGGCGGGTCTGGGGGGTGGGATAGTAGTTGATGTCGATGACCCGATTCAGGTTCCGGACTGCGACGGCGACCGTGGCGCGGAGGGCGTCGAAGTTGAAGGCTGGGGCGGGGGCGTCCGGATGGGAGCCGACAGGGGCGGCAGTGATGAAGTGTGGGAGGGCGATGGAGGCCAGATTACAGACCGCCGTCTCTTCGGGGCTGCTGTACTCAACTACTTCCGTACACAAGTTGGACGATTTGATTGTCCCCAGATTCTTCTGATTGGACTTAGCGTTGGCGGCATCCTTGTAGAGCAGATACGGCGTGCCGGTCTCAATCTGAGCCACGAGGATCTCAGACCAGAGCTTCTGCGCAGGCACGGTGCGACGGGCGCGGCCCTCGGCCTCGTAGCGCTCATAGAGAGCCGTGAAGGCGTCTCCGTGGACATCGGCGAGACCCGGTGCCTCGTGGGGGCAGAACAGACTCCAGTCGCCGCCGGCCTCTACACGGCGCATGAACAGATCAGGAATCCAGAGCGCGTAGAACAAGTCGCGGGCCTTCTCCTCCTCAGAGCCGGTATTCGTCTTGAGGCGCAAGAAAGACTGGATATCGGCGTGCCAGGGCTCCAGATAGATGGCGAAGGAGCCGTTGCGGCGGCCGGACTGATTGACATAGCGGGCAGTATTATTGAAGACACGTAGCATCGGCACGAGTCCATCGGCCTGTCCGTTCGTGCCGCGAATAAGAGAGCCTTGTGCGCGGATATTATGGATGTGAATACCAATACCACCGGCATACTTGGAGATTTGGGCACACTGCTTGAGCGCCTCAAAGATGCCATCTAGACTATCCTCTACGCCCATCAAGAAGCAGCTGGAGAGCTGGGGACGCGGCGTGCCGGCGTTGAAGAGGGTCGGCGTGGCGTGGGTCATCGCCTTCAGGCTCATCAGGTCATAGGTCTCGCGAATGCGCTCCAAGCGAAGGGCGGTGGGGATGGTAGAGCCGTCGTGCGACGACCCCCAGATGCCCACGGCCACCCGCAGCCACATATATTGCGGAGTCTCCAGCGGCCGGCGCTCGGGGGGCGAACTCCGCAGAAGATAAGCCTTCTCCAGTGTCTTGAAACCGAAGTAGTCCAGGCTGAAGTCACGGCTAGGGGCCACCATCGTGTTCAGAGCAGCGGCATGAGTGCGGATGAATGCGATAACATCGGGCGCTAGGGCGGGGCTCGGCGCACCGCGACTGTCAGTGATGGCGGCCAGCGCTTCCATCGCGGCACTGAATGAAGACGGAGCAGAGCGCTGGCAGTTACTCACAATAATGCGCGCGGCCAGCGTGCCCCAGTCGGGGTGTAGCGACATGTAGCTGATGGCCAGACGGGCGGCCAGCTCATCCAGATCGGCGGTGCGGACACCGTCATGAATCTCGGCTAGCACCAGCTGGGCAAGGCGCGTGTAGTCCACATGGAGCCCGGTGGCGGCGCGGCGGATGCGCTCCAGCACCTTATCAAAGCTCACGGGGGCGCGGGAGCCATCGCGCTTGATAACCGTCATCGGTGTGTCGGTGGCAGCAGAAGACATAGCAGCGGGCGTGTTCATCGTA
>RGVZ01000158.1 GCA_010029825.1 bacterium
CAATGGGCTACCAAAGAAAAACCAGGCAATCTTCGTCGGGCGATTCGAATACGCCAAGGGCAAGGATATCCTCGAAGGCATGAAGCGGTATCTAGAACAAAAGGGATGGCAGCTGATCGTTGCTGAATCGATGACCCAGCAGGAGCTTGCGGTCGCGCTTGGGCAGGTGGTTGCAGAACACACACCGCGTCAGCAGGCTAAACGTACGCGGGCCGAACGTGTTGTATAACTCCGCGCGGCTGTACGGCGTCTCGGTGCGGCCGGTCACGCAATACACCTTGTGGCCGCGCTGCGTAAACATGCGAATCATCGTCCGCCACATGTCCACGTCGCTGGTGAACGTGCGGTCAAAATCAATCGCAATGCTGGTCGGCCGGTACGGATTCATTCCGCGTCGTTGTGCACGCCGTCTTCGACCTCGCGGACATAGCGCATGCGCCGCTTGTATTTCACGCGCTCGATAAACGCCGTGGGCGTCGAGTAGCGGCGGCAGACATAGTCCACGATCTTGTCCACCAGCTCCGTGCGCTTGTCCTGATACTCCGTTTCCGGCCAGCGCCCGTACAGGTACGACACCTCACCGACGCAGCCGTCAAACAGCGGCGTGATAGTCGCCCGATAGAGCGTGATGTTGCGAATTGAGTCCGGGGAGTTCCCGCGCATCGTGCGCTTGGGGCAGCGGGTCTCGATGAGAAACACGACGCGCTGCGGCGTGTGAATATCCAGCCGGCCGACGGAACAGGCGTCCATGTCCAGTTCGATGTGCAGGTTTAGGTCGTTGCGCATCTCCTTGAGCATCGCGTCGAGATCCGCTAGCGACGTGTCCAGCGCGGCGCTCGGGTCGTCCGCTTTACCGTCTTCGGCCAGCTTGATGTAGCGCTGCGCCCGGCCAATCACCCCCGCTAACGCCCCCAGAAACGTGGGTACTTCGTCGGCAACGTCGTCACTGTACACGATTCAACTCCTGTATACGTGTTTCCAGTTCGTTGATCTTGCGCCGGGCTTCCTGATGATCCGCCGCGGCTTTGGTTACCATGCCGGCAATCAGTGAATTCAGCCGGTCCAGCTCGTCAGCGGCTGCGTCAAGCGTCTGCCGGTCGACCATGCCGTGCATCGTGCGCAGTTTCTTACTGAGATGGTGTCGCGTGTCGTCACTCATAGCTCAATCTCCTTCCCGTCGCGTAAAAGTTTTACGCCAACTTTGTCGGTGATCCGGCGGCAGATAATGCCAGCCTCGCGCAGCATCTCGTCGGCGCGCTCGATGCTTTCTTTCCATGACCCGTGCGCTTCCGGGTACGCCAGCCCCACGACTTCGTGAATCCCGGCAATGATGATCGCCCGGGCGCAGTCGGTGCAGGCAAACCACGGGCAGTAGAGCGTGGCGCGCTTGGTGGGAATGCCGAGTCTGGCCGCGGTATAAATAACATTACGCTCGGCGTGCTCGATGTAGTTGTACTTCATCGGGCGTTCAAGGCGCTCGGCGCGACGTTGGACATCCGGCGGCAGGGTGTTGGCTGCGGCTACGTTTTCGCCGCGCTCGGCCACCAGCACCGCGCCGTTTTGCGTGTGCGGATCGTCGGACTGCGTGCGGGCAACGTTACAGGCGACGCGCAGAAAGAACGGGTCAAGCTCTGGGTGCATGGCTGTTTAATAAAAGGCGCGGGCTGGATACTGGCAGCAGAACCGCTCGTGTTCCGCTTGTGCTCGTGTGACGTAGGGGCGAAGGAGGCGCTTGGACACGTTTAAAACCCAGCAACCAGTACCCGGCACCACGGCTGTCCAAGTGTGGTGCGAACGCCGGGAGGACGACCGGCGTTCTGCGGCGTCACTTCCGGTCCGGCGCAGAACAGGCGGGAGTGACCTGCTCGCAGCACAAAACCGGCCGCCATGCCGCAACTTTCCCGCATGTTTATTTCCTCGGATCCATCATGTTCAGCTTGCGCAGCTGTCGGTGATCCACGTCAGCCAGAATGCGCTGGATATGCCGGGCGTCCTCGAAGCTATCCTGCAGCTGATCCTCGTAGAACACTTCAAGGTATGCTGCCGCGACTTTATCATCGAGGCTCTTCAGCTGTTCGAGCCGCTTGGCGTAGTTCACGACGACTTGGCGTTCCAGCGTGTGCGCCTCGATTAAGATATCTTCGACGCGCGTGTACGTCTGGAACGGATGTCCGCCGGCGCAGGGCTGAACGAAGTCAAACCCGTACAGGCAGTCCAAGAACTGCTGCACGTGATTCAGCTCGCCCTTGGCCGCATCGGTTAAGAACTCTTTGTACTCTTCCGCATGCAGGCCCGTGACGGCGCTGGCGTGGTAGAGATAGAACTGCAGGTGCGTCCACTCGTTCTGCAGGTCGTCGTTGATCAGGCTGACGAACTGCGCCAGCGTGTAAATACCCGGATCACCCGCGGGCCCCGGCTCGCCGCTCTGGTTGGTCACGCCAATATCGCCCGGCATCATAGTCCCGTCTCCTTCAGGTAAGCCGCCAGCCGCTCGGCCTGCGGTGTTTCTTCTTTGATGATCTGGTCGAAGCAGACCGCGCCGTACTGCCGAAAGATCTGCACGTTATTTACAAACCAGCCCATATGGTAGCCCGCGCGCATAAAGCTGCATAGATGCGTTGTGGCGTAGTCGTCCAGCACGTAGTTCTGTCGAGCAAATAAATCCGCCCAGTACTCTTTGGGTTGACAGTTAATGTGCCCGTGTCCGCCCTGTCCGGGTTGCGCCGCGCTGAAGATTACGGTCGGCGCTGTCTGCACTAACTTCTGCACAAACGCCGCGGCCAACTCGGGGGCGATATGCTCCGCGACTTCCAGACACAGGCACATGTCGTAGTTGCGGTACATATCAAACTGCGGATTGAACACGCTGAGCTTGTCATATGGGCAGCGCGGATCGGGGTCCACGCCATCGACTGTAAAGCCAGCCTTGCGCAGCGCATCGACGTAAATCCCGGGGCCGCAGCCGACATCAAGAATCCGCATACTGGCCTCCGCGGACGAGATTGGCAAAGCCCGCCACGTCGTCGGGCGGGATCAGCAGTTTCGAGATGGGCGCGTTCCAGCAATTCCATTTGAACGTCCAGTCATCCCAGCTGCTGGAATCCACTTCGCCCTTGGCTGCAAACGTCGCCACATTGAAAAACTTCTCTTTGGGGAGAAAACCCAGAATCCACGCCCGCTCGCAGTCCTTGTGAATTCGCACGAAGCAGTACCAGTCGCACAGCTGGCGGATATTGGCGTCGCAGACCGTGCAGTTATAGAACGAGCGGGGCGGTTTGTCGTAGTTCTGCAGCTTGGTCTTCACATCCACGCGACCCAGAATCTGATTTCGCAGATCCCAGTTATAGATATCATCGCCCGTGGACCGGACCCACTGCTGCTCGTAGAAGTCGTAAATAACTTCCTCGCCCAGCAAACCCGTGAAGACGCCTTGGCCTTCTTTGATCGAGTCGTTGAGGTAGTTGCGGCCGAAGCGCTCGATCACGCGGGCCGTCATGTCTTCTTCCCGGGCCAGTGCGCGTTCTAATTGGCCCGTGGTGATAGGAACTTCCAGAACATGGCGGTCGCAGCGTACTGCTGACATGTGCTTCCTTTCAGGGGTGGGCGCAGTGTAATGCACCCCCTGAAAGCAGGCAATAGAACCGCGCCTATTAGTTACAGCTTTTTTAAGATCGCTGCGACGAGTGGATGCCGCACGACGTCACTGTGGGCAAACTGCACAACGTCAATGCCCGCCACGCCCTTGAGTTTCGTAACAACTTCGTTCATGGGCGGTGGCGAGATCGGTAAATCAGTCTGCTGCGGATCGCCCGTCACGATGATCTTCGAGTTCTGCCCGAAGCGCGATAAAAATAACTTAAACTGCGTGTACGTGGCGTTCTGGGCCTCGTCGAACACGCAGATCGAGTCGTTGAACGTGCGGCCGCGTAAATAACACAAGGGCGCCAGCACCACGGCTTTGTTTACGAACTCGCGCTTGGGGCCGAACTTGCCCAAGAGCACGTCCATGGTGTCGTACAGCGGCTGCATGTACGGGTTGACCTTCTCGCCGAACGAGCCCGGGAGATAGCCGAGCTTTTCACCAGCATCGACAATCGGGCGTGTCAAAACGATCTGGCTGGCACGCTTGGCCAGAATCTCGTTGATCGCGTACGCCATGGCCAGAAACGTCTTGCCCGAGCCAGCAGAGCCGAGCAAGAACGTGATGTCGTTGTCAGAGAGGGCTTTCCATGCCCGACGTTGTGTTTCAGTGCGCCATTCGATCTCGCATGGTGTCAGCGGCGCTTTGGCTTTTTCCTGTTGTTCCTGTCGTTTCTTGGACTTCTTTTCGGCTCTCCGCACATTCCTTTGTTTGGCAGCCATACAGTCTCGCTTTCACGGTGCGATGTTAATAAGTTATTTATCCTCCGATTTTTCGGCAGGTTTCGCAGCCGGTTTCTTCACCGGCGGCTTGGTCTTGCCGCTCCTCGGAGGTACGAGATCCATCTTCTGAAACGGAAACGCAGATACTTTTTCGCTGGTCTGCTTGCTGTTGGTCGCGTCCGTCGGCGTGGGGCTGGTCGTCTCACGCTGCTTGTCGTCCACGAGCTTGCTCATGCCGCGCGAGCTGGGTGTGCAGCTCATCTCGGTCTTGCCGCGCGCAGCACTGGAAACAGCCTTCTTTTCTTTCTTCTTCTTGCTGCCCACCGGGCGGCACGAGTCGTTGCTGTACGGCTTTTTGCCCGGGACTGGTTCATAGCCCTTCCAGCACCGACCCGCAATCTTCTCGCCAAAGCTCAGCGCCGAGCCTTGCTTCACGCCGTTCACGCTGGCGTTTTGCAGCTGCGGCATGAGCTGTTCAATGATATTTCTATTGTGCGTCAGGAAGTCGTACATCTGCCGACCCTGCTCGCTGTTCATGTTGGGGTCGCGGCCCATGAGCATCGTGGTGCCGAACTCAGGACTTAACTTGCTCAGCGCATTAATCTGGTCCATGGGGTTGCCGCCACCGCCGGCCAAGCCGTACAGCGCGTTGGCGCCTTGCCCCACCATGCGGCGCGGACCGTCGCCGAACATGCCGGCACCAGCGGCGCCCAAACCAGCGGCGCCCAAGCCCAGTGCGCCCATCGCGCCGCCCAACCCCGCGTTGCCGCGACCGCCCATGAACGCGCCGGCCAAGGCCAGCGGAACACCGGCGCCGATTGCGTAGCGCGCCTCGATCGGCAGGCTGTTCCACATACCCATCAGGCCGCCGTTATTGGGCGCGGCTTCCATGTGCTGACCTTGCGCCAGCTGTGTATTCATCTGCTGCGCGTTGATGTTCCCTTCGCTGGGCTCACCGCCACCGCCGCCGAGCAGCTGGCTGCCGTAGTGCAAACCCGCGGCGCCCGTACCAGCACCCACGGCCAGATTCAGCGGATTGCGCGCATTGGTCATCGCCGACGTGCCGCCGCCTAGATATTCAGGAATGTGCTTGGCCATGGCCTGTGTGCGGCCGACCGTCGCGTCACCAAAGCGTTGGCCAGCAGCGCGCGGGCCATTTCCCATCACGCCCTGCACCAGATCGTCAGCTTTGTTTAAACCGCGGCGCATCGTGTTCATCGTGCCCTGACCGAGTGAACCGACGGCGTCCACAGCTTGGCCGGCTAACCGACCGGGTGTGCCGTGATACAGACTCTTGGCCTGCCCCTCGATGCCACGACGAGCGGCGTCCAGACGGCTGGGAGCAGCGGGCTTCGCAGCCAGCGGGACCGCTTTGTAACGATCCTTGAGCGGAATAGTTAACGGATCAACCACCTGCGGGCGCATCTGGCGCGCATAGCCGCGCGTGGCCGCCGTGCCCTGCTGCACAGCCTTGCGGCCGGCGTTTGCAATCTCGTCAGCAGCGGTGGTGGCCATGCGCTTTGCAGCTGCGCCCCAACCTGCGGCTGCCTTCTCGTTGTTCCCGAGCAGTAAACCAAATTCATATGCGTTCATAGGCGTCGTCCTGTTTTGATATCTGTGTCGGGGGTTGTTCAGCGTAGGTGCAGCGGCCGCCTTCGCAGCAGGTTTCCAGAATGATGCGGCAAAACGGGCACACAAGCTTGCCGCGGATCTCGATGCCCGGGCTTTCGCACTGCGGGCACATTACCACTCGAACTCCACGGGTCGCTGCGTCTTGTAGTTAAAGTTCACGTCGATGGGCGAGCGCAGACGCACGCCGGGGATCGGCAGTCTGGGGGCCACAGCAGCGGTACCGCCAAGCAGGCCAGCGGCAGCCAGTGTCGGCACGCCGTAGCTGGTATCAGCCAGCTGCGCGAGACCGCGGCCGCCCGTTTGCATTGCGTTGCCTACAAAGTTCGTGGCATGACCGACGCCGCGTGCTGTCCGACCAGCCAGTCGGCCGCCGTACCCCAGCGCCGACATCACGTCGCCATACGCGCCGGTGTTCGCCGCGCCGTGGTCGATCAGGTTCTTGCCGCCCTTCATGGCCTCGCGGCCGAGCCCCTTAGCCAGCCCAGCAGCGCCGCCCGTGACCTGACCCACGCCCTGCAGGCCGTTGCCAAAGCCACGCACCACATGTCGCGCGCCCTCGTTGATCGTCTTGGCGCCGCGCATCGCCGCAGTGCCGGCAGCGCTCATGCGCGCACCCACCGTGCCCCAGTTAATCGCTGTCTTTTCTAACTGCCCGATCTGGGCACCAAACTCATACGGCGTCATGTAAACTCTCCTAAGTTAAAAACCTGCCAGCGGCTGATGAGCGGCGCCACCCCCGAACGAACCGGGATTGGCTCCCATCGGCTGTTGATATTGTTGCGGCGGCATGTTTCCGCCGGCGGCTGAGCCCGCGCCGGCCATTGCCATGCCAAGCGTGCCGACCGCGCTGCCCAGCGGTACAAATTGCGCGGCCTGCATCGGATTCTTAATCGCCGCGTTATACAGTTTGCCGGCGCTTCCGGGATTTTGCGCAAGGGGCGCATACTTTTGAATGCCGCGGCTGATCGTCTTGTTCGTGTTTTGAATCATGCGGGCGCCGTCGTCAGCAAAACGCGCGGCATTCGTCGCCACCGCTTTGCCGATCTGCGGCATGCCGGCGCGAGCGAGCGCTTTGCCGCCTTGGACGAGGCCCTTGGTGGCGCCCCGGGCTGCAAAGCCGAAGCCGGGCAGGAAGCTCAGCGCCCCAGACAAGCCAGCCATGCCCGCGTCCATCCAGCGGCCGTTATACAAGTGCCGCGACACGTCGTTCACCGCCGTGGGCACACCCGTAAACGGGTTCGAGTACAGCGCGAGGTCTTGGACGAGTCCGCGCTGTGTCGGATCCAGCTGGCCCGTCATGCCGCCGGTGCCGAACGCCACGTTGCCGAGCATGCTGCCGCCGTCGCTCTGCTTTTCCAGCGTATGGCCGACGCGATAGCCAAATTCGTAGGGCTGCATGGGGCGCTCGTCTTTTGTTATCTAAACTTGGTGCACTTTCGGCGGGACATTTTCGCCCGAAAGTTACGGGCCATCTGCCGGACGTCTTTATTGTAACAATGATAGCTGAAAAAGTGCCCAAACATGAAGTGGCAGGGCGTTTCGCACAAAGTGATCAGGTTATTTTCGACTAATTCTAGTTCAGGCGCAATGCTCACCGGGAAAATGTGGTGCACGGTTAAATTTGTCGTGCGGCCACAGACTTCGCAGGCCGGGTGCTTCGCTAAATGTTCTGCCCGGACGCGTTTCCATGCGCCAGCCCGCTGTCGGAGGTCGAGGATATGTCGCGGGCGTAACCAGATCGGCAGCCATGTGTCGCAGAATTTAAAGAAGAGCGACACGAGGAACTGCATGGTTTCACCTGTGTGCTGCCTTTGGTGTACGGCGGATCATACGGACAGTTTTGACATCGCTTGCCACAACATTTGCGCTGCGCCAGTAACATCTCGCGGGACAGGGGCTGATACTTAGTCACGGGCGTTGTATTTCACGACGATGTACGTTCCGAGAAACGCGCCGACCGCCAAGGGAACGACGTACAGCGGATTCTTAGAATACGAAATCACCCCGTACGCGCCCAAGCTATACAAGAAAGAACTGACAATAGCCGCTTTGGCTGCTTGGCGCTTGCTGACGCAGATGACGTACAGCGCGTACAAAATATCGATCACGACGTACGTCACGAAGATGATCAGCGCAGTCGTCCAGCTGAAGTCGTGAAGCATAGCGCCCGTCGTTAAATCACTGCGGTGTGCGTAAACTGTTTCTCGTAGTGCGAATAAATCTCGGCATAGGCCACACCCCACGCGGCGTCATGGGCTAACTTATTGAACGCCTCGTCGGTCTTGGCTTCGTCCAGCCGATGGTTCCACGCCCGCGCATGCGCCCACTCATGAATCAAGACATCCATGGAGCGCGATTCATCCAGACTCTTGTCGATCTGGATGTGGAACTTCTTGCCCTGTTTCCAGCAGCGACCCTCTAACTTTGCGAGCTTTACCCGGCGCACACTCACGGGAAAAGCTGCGGGACACTCCGCTTTGAGCATCCGCAGGAGGGCATTGTAATAACGAAATCGAGCCGCCATGCTCTGAGCCTCCTGAAGGGCATCCTTGCCACAACAGGGCGATTATACATGGCGGCTCGACGTTTGCCTGCAGAGATTTATTACCAGTAATTTTTTGCTTCTTGCCGCGCCAATACTGAGCCCGGCTGTTTTTTTGCCAGCGCATCTGCCGGGGCGCGTTTCATATTGGAGCGAATTAAATTCTGCAAATACTGCCGAAAATCCGGCATGACAGCGTCGCCCGGCGTATGGCCAAACAACGAGTGGCCGGGAGCGTTTAAATAGATTGGCGCCCGGAACGTCCCGCTGTTATGGGCTGCCCGCAAAGCCGCGCCGGATGCTGTACCGGCGCGTGCCGGCACTAATTTGTTCAACGCGGAATCCGACAGTTGCATCGCGGCGTCAATTAATTTTTTAGACGAACTTTCTTTCACTTCTTCGTCGCCCTTGTCGTCTTTCTCTTCGGCTTCAGGCTTTTCGTCTTTCTCGGCGGGTTTTTCTTTCTTCTTCTTGCCGATGCTGGCGCCGATGTTTCCACCCAGATGCGCTCCGGCACCGAGGCCCAGCGCGCCGCCGCCGAGTAAACCCAGTCCAGCACCATGCGCACCGCCCATCGCGCCGCCAGTGAGCGCGCCCAGCAGACCGCCGCCGGTCAGGCCCGCCAAACCACCAACGCCGGCACCCAAACCGCCGCCAATTGTCGAAAGCACCGAGGCTTCTTTCTTTTCCCACGACGGCTTGCCCAAAAAGGCGCTTGTGCCTGCATACCCGGCGCCGCCACCGACAGCGGCGCCAGCAGGAGCGCCGACACCCACCGCAGTAGACATATTGGCCATATTTCTCGCGCCACGCCGCGCCCATGCGCGAGCACCGACACCGCCCGGAATACGCGGCATCTTTTTGCCCTTGATCAGCATGAGCGCTGCCAGAATGCCGGCCGGAATGCCAGCCGCCGCGCCCAACGTCGTGCCCG
>RGVZ01000159.1 GCA_010029825.1 bacterium
CGCCTCGCCGGCGAGGCGGGCAAGATCCCGTTTCCAGTGTTCATTGAAGTCAACGCCGCGGACGAGGCGTCGAAAGGCGGTGCCCGCGCGACGGATGTATCGCCACTCGCGGCCTTGGCGGCGACACTGCCAGGAATTTCCCTGCAGGGGATCATGGCCATTCCGCCGGCTGAAATCGATGATGCGCTTTATGCCGGGGCCGGGAAGGGACCCCCGCGCTTGTATTTGGATCTCAGGCAGCTTGCGGATGCGACCGGGATGGGTAAACTGTCGTTGGGAATGAGCGGAGACTACAAGACAGCGCTGGCTGCCGGCAGTGATTGCGTGCGGATCGGCCGGTCGCTTTTTGGTGAGCGCCGTGAGCACGCGAAGGCGTGAAGTTGACCAAGAGAGGACGAAGGGATCTGATCAATGGGTAATCTGGTTTTGTCGGGGCTGGGACATGTTCTGAACATGATCCTCAACATGTTGCAGATGATCGTCTTTGTCTCGGTGTTCATCAGCTTGCTGGGCGCGGATCCCTCGAACCCCATCGTGAATTTTGTCGAACGCGTGACGGAGCCCCTTTACCGGCCGTTGCGGCAGTTCACGCGCAACATTCCTGGACCGTTTGACTGGGCACCGTTCATCATTTTGCTGCTGATCGTTTTCGTCCAGAAAACGCTGGTCACGTGGCTGCTCATGCAGTCTGGGTACTGATCCAGGCCATGAAGGGATTGTCCGTCAGGAAGATTTTCAACGGGATCCTCGTCGGCGTCTGGCTGGCAGTCCTGATCGCGGGCCTCGCGAGCGTCAGCCGGCGCACCAATGAAGCCGCCGTGAGGTCCTGGACCCTGGTGGACGCCCCGCCGTTCTCGGAATTGAGTCCGGCCTTTGTCGATGTAATTTCACTGGGGCACAAGGGCATTGTTGACGACGCATTGCTCCTGCACACGCTGAATTACCTGATGGACCCGAAGTTGAAACAGGTGAGCGTCAGTGATGTCGTTGAGGCCATGAAGGCCACAACGCGCCTCAAACCGAAAGTCGAGACCATTTACATGTTTGGTTGCCTCGTGATCGCCCTGGACTTGAAAAAACCGGACGCATGCGAGCCCATCATCATGGAGGGAATCAACCTGTTCCCGGATGGATGGCGCCTGCCCGTGACTCTGGGGACGATCCTCTACCACTCCCTCAAGGACGAGCCGCGAGCCGCCATTTTCTATGACTTGGCGTCCTCGAAGCCATACGCTCCACCATTCGCCAAGTCTTTTGCCGCCAAATTGCGCAACCGCTCGCACCTTGACGCCAACGACGTCGAGGCGCTGATCCAGTCCCTCGGTCCGGTCCTTGGCGAGAAAGCTGTTCGTGAATTTTACCTGAAGCAGGAACGAGGAGATGTCCCGAAGTGAGCCCTGAAACAAAGTTGGCGCCCGAAATCAATGTCTCGGGTGTTACCAAGGTTGTCTACAGCGACGTTAAGAAGTTGGCGCATACCATCGTCAAGGACTTGTCCGTGACGTTCCGGCCAGGTCGGTCGTCGGCGTTGCTGGGGCACAACGGCGCCGGGAAAACGACGACGATCAAGTTGATCCTGGGGCTTGTGCGTCCGACTCACGGCAGTGTTTCCATTGACGGGCAGGAAGTCGGCGAGGCCCAGCGCCGGATGATCGGATACATGCCGGAGGTCAATCGCATTCCACCCGTCCTGACGCCGATGGAAGTCCTGGAGTACCATCTGGCAACTTACCGGCCGGAAGGGTTGCGCGACGGCGCCCGAAGGCGTGCCGCCATCGAGGACTCCCTGCGTCGCGTGGAACTTTGGGATCACCGGAACAAGCGCGTGGGCAAGTTGTCCAAGGGCATGGCGCGCCGCCTTGCGTGGGCCCAGGCGACCATCCACGACCCGACCGTGCTCATCCTCGACGAGCCCATGTCGGGACTTGACCCGACGGGGCGCATGGCGATGCGCGAATGGATTTCGGGATTTCGCAAGTCCGGAAAGACCATCATCCTGTGTTCCCACGAACTGGTGACCGTGGGCGAGCTTTGTGATGACGTCAACATCCTGAACAAGGGCAAGCTCGTCTACTCAGCGACGAACGAGGATCATCAGGGCGCCTACCGTTTGAGCCTTTCCGGAATCGATGAGGCGGCGACGGCCGCAATGCGTGAGGGCGCGAGGCTGCCGGATTTCCGCCGGGCGCGTCGCGAGGGGTTCGCGGTGCATCTTGATTTCTTCGACTACGCGGCGGCGGCCAGTTGGATGCAGGCGGCGCTGCAGCGCGGCGTCGTTGTCACCGGGTTCGCTCCGGTATCTATTTTTGACGAGGATGTCTTGCTGAAATACTTCGGCAAGGAACTTGAGAGTTGAGGAGTCTGGTCATGGGACCATTGTTTACAATCATGCGGCAAAGTTTTCTGCTGCTCCGTCGCGACAAGATTTTCCTGCCGGCGGTGGTGTCCGGCGTCATGGTCACGCTGTTCGCCAACCTGGCCTCAGACTGGGGGATCGAGGAGTTCCGGAAGATCCTGTTTGATGTGGGAGCGCTGGGCTTTCACTTGACGGGGTGCCTGGTCGCGACTTTCTGGGGCACGAAGACGATCAGCGAGGCGCGCACCGATGGCTCGCTTGAGATCCAACTGGCAGCGCCAGTCAGCCGGGTCTCGTGGCTGGTCGGAAAGTATCTGGGATTGGTTCTCGGGTTGATCCTGCTGTGGATACTCACCGTGATATTCTGGCAGGCCATCATGTTGGCCAACAACTTTGGCCTGATGGAAAAGCCGCAGCTGCTGTTTTTCGCGTTTCAGCTGCTCGAGTGGACCCTGGTCGCCGCGGTGGCGGTCTTCTACGCGACCTTCGCCGGAGTGACGATCGCCTTGTTCGCGACCTTCAGCACTTGGCTGGCCGGGCTTGTGTCGTTCCCCATTTCCCAGAACCTGCCCCCTTTTGTCGCCGGGTGAGTTGCAGGTCCGGGCTGGATACGGCGTTCTTCTTGTTTTAATAATAATTACAGTATCTTGCATATTTTTCCGGCGTCGTGATGTCATGGCTTGAAGGAATAAAAATGGGCAAAATGTAAATTCCATTTACAAATTGCCTGTTTTCGGTCAAGCTTGTTAAAATGCTAATGATCCAACGAAAATTGGAGTCTGTTTGCCGCGCCGATCTGGGCGCGTTTCCCATAGTTACCCTTACCGGGCCGAGGCAGAGCGGCAAGAGCACCTTGCTGAGATGCATGTTGCCGGATTGGCAGTATGTAAACCTGGAAGATCCGTCCCAACATGACTTCGCGGTCCAGGATCCCAAGGGATTTTTGCGTACCTACCCTGACCGGGTGGTCTTCGATGAGATTCAGCGGGCCCCGAAACTTTTGTCCTATATTCAGGTAGAGGTCGACCGGGACCGTCGTCCGGGTCGATTCGCGCTGACTGGCTCGCACAATTTATTGCTACTGGGGACCGTCAGTCAGTCGTTGGCCGGCAGAACTTCTGTTCGCCACCTTTTGCCGTTTTCTTACGCGGAGTTGGCGTCCGGGCTTTGTGCTTTACCCACGATTGAAGATCAACTTTTCTACGGCGCCTATCCCTTGGCGATCAACGGTCTGGACGCGGCATCGGCTTGGCTGGACAGTTACATTCAGACTTACATCGAGCGGGACGTCCGATTGATACGCAATGTTGGTGACCTCGGGCAGTTCAGGAGGTTTGTCCGGATATGCGCAGGCCGGGCCGGCCAGATTCTGGATCTGTCATCGATCGGTAATGATGTCGGACTGACGCACAACACCGTGCGGGACTGGGTTGGGGTTCTCGAAGCCGGTTTCATCGCGTTTCGGTTGGAGCCCTTTTACCGCAATTTTTCCAAGAGGTTGATCAAATCCCCCAAATTATTTTTCTACGACACGGGAGTGCTGTGCAGACTGCTGGGGATCAATTCTCCCCCGGATCTGCATTTTAGTCCCTTCCGCGGTGCGATCTTCGAGAATTGGTGCGTCGTGGAATGCCTGAAGTCATTTTACAACCGCGGGCGGCAACCAGGCCTTTATTTCTGGAAGGACAAAGCCGCCGAAGTGGACATCGTCATGGAAATCAGCGCAGGAAAAATTGCTGCCTTCGAATGCAAGTCGTCCGTGACACCGCCAGCTTTTGCCCTCAAGGGGCCCGGATACCTGGTAAAAGTAATGAGGGAGATGGAAGTCTCGGGATCAGCGATCTATGCCGGGACCGAAAAGCAGCTGAGAAACGAAGGTCCGGTTATCCCATGGGCGGAGTTCGCTTTGTATGTCGCCAACTTCTTATAATATTTTTTAATATTTACTTGTTAATTTATAATATGAAGTTTAAAGAAATGTCGCATGGGAAGAAGAGACGATTTCAACATGGATTCAGGAAGTGACGCGCACGTTCGTCGTGAACGCGCGGCCGCGCGCGAGCTGCGCCAGTCCCGTTGGTGGCAGAACCTGATCCAGAACGCCAAGTGCCATTACTGCGGCGTGGATCTCGACGCGCAGACGGCAACCATGGACCACATCCTGCCCGTCAGCCGCGGCGGCAAGTCCTCCAAGGGCAATGTTGTTCCGAGCTGCAAGCCGTGCAACACAGCCAAGCGTGATCATTCCGTATTCGATCTTGTTCAGTCTTGACGCGAGGCGTCTGGACAGCCACCGGTGATTATGGCCTGCGATACGCTGCTCGAGCGCAGGACGGGTATCGTCGTGGATTTTTCGCATGACGTGCCGGTGAGGTTGTCCATCTTGATCTCGATTTCGTCTCCCGCCACGACACCCATGATGACCAGCGGCTCGGCGTCAGGACGGCTGGACGAGACAGCGCCGTAACTGGATTCATCGCCACGGTGCGTGACCACGACCGACAAGGGGATCCCCGCGCAGCCGCCGCTGGTTTCGCGCGCGCGGACGTAAATGTTGCCACTGCTGCGCGCGCGGATCAGGGATTTTCCGCCTTCCACGGACTTGGCGAAGTGCGCGCCGGACTCCTGGTCGCTCATCGACACGCAGACGTCCGCCCCGGCGAGTTCTGCCCGCATGCGTGACGCCTCGATGTTCGCGTCGACGCAGGTGATCTTGCCCCTGCCATCTGGTGACACATGACAAATCTGCGCCAGGCGGCCCGTCGCGTCGACCGGGTGCTTGACCACTTCGACATCATAAGAGTGGCGCGGGTCACATTGCGCGAAATTCACCGTGCCGTTGGCGCGGATGGTCTGGCGGACCACCTCGCGCGCAGCCTCCGATCCGCCGCGCGCCACGACACGCACGTCGAGGCTCGTTCCCGCGAGCAGGCCTGACACTTCCGCCGCCGCCGTCATCGTGAATGGCGCCATGGTGCCGGTCCCTGCCGTATTCGCGACGCAATATCCGTCGAGAGGGCCATAAATCGTATCGGAGACTGGTTTTGGCGGATCATAAACCGCGACAAATTCGCATCGCGACACGTTGCCTGACTTGTCAAACACGCGTCCGTAAATCCTTGTCCCGGCGGCGACGCTCTTTACCGCGACCCTCACTTGACTGCCCGAAGTCGCGACGACGGCCTTGCCCACCGCGCCGAAACACGCGCTGTCTTTATAGAGGACCACCGTTCCCGCGTGGGCCGCGGTGACCGTCAACTCGTTCCCCGTCATGACCGGGGCGCTGGCCGTGACCTGAGGCTTGCCAGTCGACGGCGCGGGCGGTTGCGCCGGGATCACGCACCGGACATTGCCCCCGTAGGTCCAGGATCCGGTATGTCGAGCGGTAAAATAGGTATCCGCTGCCCCGCCACCACCGGCCGACGAGCTCCAAGTCCATGTTTGATCCGCTGGTGGAACCCGGGCACCACCGAAAACCGGCGCGGCGTCCATTCCGGTGGGCGTGACGGCGCCGCCGCCATTGAGCTCGTAACGGGTTGGCATACGCATACCCTTGTCTGCGCAACCCTTGACATTGCCCTCGTACCACGACGGCAGGGTTGGATTGGCAGGCGGACCCGCGGAAGAGGCGCTGTTCCAGTTGCGGATAAAATCCTCACTTTCCACGCCAGTCGAGCCATAGGCACTGGAGTACAAGGCCGGGCCAAAGATCGTACCGGCGTCGTAGTAGACGCAGTTGGAGGTCGAGGTCATGTTGCTGTGCGTGACAAAGACATTGGTCGGGCAGGCGCGCCCGGTCAGTTGCGCGATATCGGTAAAATCTGTTGTGGAAAAATCATTGCCACGGCGGATCAGCTTTTTTTGCCAGTCGGCGCTGCTGCTCCAGCGTCCCGTGGCACCAAGGATCCTCGTTCCATTCTTTTCCTTCCATACAGACAAGGTGCCACCCGCAGCGACCAGCTCGATTTCGGTCCCGTCAGCGAGCAGGGCTGATTTCCCGGCAAGAGCGCCCGGGTGGTCATAGCATGCCGAAGACGCCCCGCCACAGGTTGGAGTCGCCGGAGTGACGGTGGCGGTCGATGTCGCGAAAGCGCCGGTTCCGGCGGAATTCACGGCCGCGACGCGCACGAGATAGGCCGATGAGGCCGACAGTCCGGTGATCAGCGCCCTGGCCTCGCTGGAAGTTGTCCGCGTCGCGGTCGTCCACGATTGACCGTTGTTGTCGGAGTATTGGACCAAGTAGTCGAAAATCTGGGCCCGTCCCGTGTTCGCCGGGGCGGTCCACTTGGCGCCGAGCGCGTTCTTGCCCGCCAAGACCACGAGGTTGGTCGGAGCGGTTGGCACGGTTTGTGGCGCGGGCTCTGACGGGATCACGCAACGGGTGAAAACGCCGGAACCGGAATGACGTTCACCATATAAACCCGACTGAAAATAAATCGGGTCCCCGCCGAAAAATGACGCGGCTCCGAGGTATTGGTAACCGCTCGCGCTGGCGCTTCTGATCAGATACTGTCCCGTGACAATCGGGACTCGTGTGCCGCCGAACACCGGCGTGCCGTCATTCGCCAACGTCTGTGTTTTTGCCTTCAACTCATAGTAGGTCGGCAGCCTCATGCCCTTGTCCGCGCACAGTTTGATGTTGCCTTCGTACCATGATGGCTCGGTTGGATCGGAAAGGGGACCGGCGGTCCCGGGACTGGACCAGTTGAGCAAATAGTCCTCGCCCTCGACCAGGTTGGTACCGCCCGAGTAGTAGGCCGCGCTGAGCGCCCAGCTGTTTTGCCCGACGTCGTAGTACAGGCACCGGTTGGTCGCGAACTTGTTGTCGTGATCAAGGAAGACATTCGACGGGCAAACGCGTCCGGCAATGTTCGACAAGTCTGTTAAGTCCGTTGTCGCAAATCTCAGGCCACGGCGATTCAGGGCCTTCTGCCAGTCGGCGTCACTGGACCAAAGGCCGGTGGCGCGAAGGATCCGCGAACCCCCGCGTTCGCGCCAGACGGAGAATCCGCTGGCGGCGCTGGCCAGTTCGATGACTGTGCCCCCGGGAAGTTGCGCGCGACCGCCCGCGAGGGCGCCGGGGCTGTCATAGCAGCCCTGACCGGTAGCGCCGCAGGTCGGCGTCGCGGGCACGGTACGGGTCGATGTCGAGCTGAACGCGCCCGTGCCTGTGGCGTTCACCGCGGCGACACGGAAAACATAGGATGTGCCGTTGGTGAGACCAGTCACGTCGAGTTGTGTCTTGATCGATGCCGGGTGCGGGAACGTGATCCAGTTGAGGCTGCTGCCCGCCGCGTACTGTACCACGTAATCGGTGATCATTGGCCGGCCCGCGTTGGCCGGAATGGTCCAGCTGACGCGTACCGCCTCGTGACCAGCGTTCACGATGAGATTCGTTGGTGCCGGCGGGACGGCAGGCGGCGGCGGAGCCGACGGGATCACGCAGCGCACCGTACGACCCGAGTCCTGTTTCATCCCACCGCCCTCAGGAGCCAGGTAGAATTGGAAATATACAAAGTCAGGACCGTTGACCCCACTTGCGGTCCACAACCCGCCCGCGCCGGACGATGGTATTCCACCAACCATTGCCCGCGCGGGATTCGCGTCGTTGATGGTCCCCCAAGTATGGTAAGTCGGAGCTGTCTCATAATAGGTCGGCATGCGCATGCCCTTGTCGGCGCAGAACTTGATGTTGCCCTCATACCATCCAGGGAGTTCCGGATTTTCGGCCGGGGTCAGGGAATCTGGGCTGTCCCAGTTCTCGATATAGTCCTCTCCGGAAACGCGGCCCGCCGTGGCGGCTTCGGAGTCGAGGCTCTTGGTTGTTGACGGGGAGTAATAGAGGCACTGCCCCCGAGCGTTCAAGTTCCAGGGGTCCAGGAACGTGTGGATCGGGCACGAACGCCCTGCGATGGTGGAGACGTCCGTCAGGTAACTTTTTGAGAATGCCGTGCCTTGGCGCGTGAGCGCGCGTTGCCAGTCGGTGCGCGAGGACCACAGGCCCGTGGCGGGCAAGATCCTGGTGCCGTATTTCTCGCGCCAGACAGAGAAGTTGTTGCCGGTGGCGACAAGATCGATCGGGGTGCCATCGCAGCCGTGTTGTCGTAACATCCATTGCCGGTGGAGCCGCAGCGGGTCGCGGTGCAGGCAGGCCAGACAAACGTATATGTGGCGACAATGGTGGACGAACTGTTGCCGGCAGTGTCGCAGGCCATGACCGCAACCTTGGTGGTTTCGCGCGGGATCGCGATCGTCCCGCCGGAAGCCAGCACGGTGCCCGAGGCGCAGTTGGAAGGCGGCGCGAAAGTGTCGTCGAGGCCTGCCGTGGTGTAACGGAATTCCTTGAAGGTCGCGTCGGGCGTAGACACCCGCGTCACGGTGACGTTGAAGGGCGCGCTGAAGGTTGACGAATTGGCGGACAGGACCGGGGCATCGGGGGGCATCGTATCGATGCTTCGCGTGGTGGTGCCGGCGGTGAATGCCCGCGCAATGGCGACCGTGGGGTCGCCCCAGTAACTCATCGTACCGCCGGTCAAGTCACCCGCGTCCCACGCGACCAGGCCGTTGTCGCCGTCGATCGTCTTATAGCGGAAAAGGAGCGACGTGGTGCCGCTGCCACTGACATAGGTGGCGTTACGGGCGGCGCCACCGATCTTGAACGGCAGGGTCGGCGTGCCAGAGACTGTGACAATCGCGGACGTGGTCACGGCAAAATCAAGGTTGACGTCGATGCTCGAGATGCCGGTCCCGGTGGGCGCGGCAAAGGCTACGCTGTTGACGGAGACCGTGGTCGCGCCGCCGGAAAGTCCAAGGGCGATGCTTTGGCTGTCTGCGGACGATCCGGCGGCGGTGTTGCCGGCATTGTCCGACGCGGTTGCCGCAGCGAGGCGTATGGCGAGCGTACCGGATCCACTGATGCCACCAAGCGACACGATGCGCGCGTTGGCGGAGTCTCCGGGCAGCACAGAGACAGT
>RGVZ01000160.1 GCA_010029825.1 bacterium
TCGACAACTACAAGAAAAACCCAATACTGCTTTTTGCGCACGACCCCGCAAAGCCTGTTGGAAAGGCCCTTGACGTCAAGGCAACAGAAGACGGCCTTCTCATCAAAGCAAGGCTCTCGCGCTCAAAAGACCCGACCGTCTCCCTGGTGCGCGATCTTGTGAAGGAGGGGATCTTAAACAGTTTTTCTGTCGGGTTTGATGCCAAACACGCTGAAAAATCAGCGGAAGGCGCTAACGTAATCAAGGACGCCGAGCTGATGGAAGTTTCGATCGTCTCGATCCCGATGAACCAAGACTCGACTTTTTCCGTGACTGCAAAAGACCTGCGGTCCATGACGCTCAAGGAGGCCAGAGTGGCTGTGCTGAAGGCAAAAGGGGACGACAATGCTGCGAAGGTCGCTGAGATCATCGCCTCGGGCCAAGAGCTTTCTGCCGTCGCTGAAAAAGCTGGGATGGCCGAAGCTGCCCTGATCGACGCCATGGCCTCCGGTGCGGTGACGGCAGAAATCCTAAAGGCGGTCGCCCCGGATGAATCGGCGCCCAAGGAGCCAGTCGATGCCCCCGCTCTGGCTCAAAATCCTTACGGCGAGGTGTGCATCCAGTCGGTTCTGGTGCCAAAGGCCATGGCCGGAACGGCTGAAGAAGCTGCCGCATGGGCCGAACAAAACGGCTTTGAGGCGGCCAATGTGATCGACGCCGGAGAGTTCTGGCAGCTTGATCAGGAGGCCAAGGAGTTATTCGCCTCGGCTGAGTTTACGGCAATGGACCTTGGCGGCGGAGTAAGAGCCATGGTCGGCGTCATGAAGCCAAAAAATTCCGAGTCTGCCGAGATGGAGGAGAAGGCAGCGCCGGTGCAGGAGGCTCCTACGGTCCCCGTCACCGCGACCCCGGACCCGTCCATGGTGCAGGAAAACCCGTATCTGGACCTTGCCAAGCAGACCAACGTCCTTTTGGCGCAAGTGGTTAATGAGCTTCAAATCGTTTCCAAAAAACTTGACGGCATGACCGCCATGCCAGCTCCCATGAGAGATGAGATGGCCTCGCCAGAGGAGAAGCAGGCGGACCCAATCACGGAAAAGATCATGGAGATCGCCCGCATTCAAAGTGAAACCATGTCAAGGCTTCGCCGCCTTGGCGCGTAGGATAACGAACCAACTTGGGGCAGGACGCCGCAAGTCTAATTAGTTCCAAGGAGGGAACAAAAAATGGTGACGAAGGAAACCGTTGAAAAAATGCTCGAAGAGGCCAAGGAAACCAAGGCCAAGGTCGACGCGGCAGAAGCTAAGGTCAAGGAAATGGAAGAAAAGACTGTGAAGGCCCTGACCGGCATGGCCCCCGCTGGTTCCCGCAGCTCCTCCATTGAAAACCGTGCCCTGACCGCCTTTGGCGTTTCAAGCGCAAAAGACCTGCTCTCTGTCAACACGGCCGATGAGCGCTACGCGGCAGTGCCTCAAGAGCTTAAGCACGCTGTCCGCCAGCTTAAAGAGGCCTGTGACACGGGAAGAAAGATTGCCCAGATGTTTCACGGCCAGCCGGCTGACAAAGGAAGCTACGGCGACCGCCCTGAGAATCTGGCAGCCGTTCAAGGCATCGAGTCGACCTACTACGGAAAAAACGTGGTCGCCCCGCTGCTGAAAGCCTTTAACACGACTGATTTTGGCTCGTGGCTGCCGCAGGTCGTAAGCCAGGTCTATGTCCCCGAGTATGAACTGGACATGACCCTTGAGGACAAGTTCAAGGCCATCAATATGCCGACAGCCAAGTACACGCTGCCGGTTGTGACGGGAGTCACCAAGGCCCGCAAGGCTGCGGAAGGGGCAACCATTTCGGCCGCCAACTTCAACAGTGACAAGGTCGAGCTGGAAGCCGTCAAAATTGCAGAACACTTCCTCCTGCCGGAAGAGCTGACCGAAGACTCGGCACCGGATGTCATCGCCATCACCAAATCAGAGCTGGTGGCAGCCCACAAAAGAAGCGTGGAAGCTGCCATCATCAACGGTGACAATGACGGCTCGCATCCGGACTCTGACATTCAGGCTGCTGGCTCCGACGTGGCAGAAAAGCTGTGGAAGGGCCTCCGTGCTCTCGCCCTGGCGAACACCGGAGCTTCTGTCAACTTCAACGGCCCGGTGACGGAAGCTCTTCTCATCTCGATGATTGGCAAGATGAAGAAGTTTGGCGTGAACAAGAAAGAACTCATGTGGATCGTCGGTCCCGGTGTCGACGCAGCGCTTATGGGCCTCACTGCCATCTTGACGGTGGAAAAGGCAGGTCCCTTGGCGGCAGCGATCCTCAATGGACAGCCCTCTGCCATCCTTGGGATCCCGGTCTATACAAGCCAGTTCATGCGGGAAGACATGAACGCCTCTGGCGTCTACGACGGCGTGACGACAAGCAAGGCAAGCGTCCTTCTTGTAAACCACCGCCGCTTTTTTGTTGGCGTGCGTCGCCCGCTGGAAGTCCGCCTTCAGATGGCCCTGCCAAACCAAGACCAGTGGATGCTGGCCTCATACCAGCGCAAGGCCTTCAAGGGTCACGCCCAGTCGGCAACTGAGATGTCTTGCGTCTACGGCTACAACGTCGCAATCTAACAAACACGGTCGGGGGACAGTGTGGGGGAGAAGTGGGGGCTTAACGCCCCCCTTCTTTTTTGTCACAATGACTTTTGTTTTACCGTCGCCCTGGGGTGTTTTCCGTGCCAGAGCTAATTAAACTAAGACCCTACCAGGCCGTAGCCGCCCTTGAGCTTTCTGAAAGGCAGGCTGGCACCTACCGCGAGCACCTGTGGGCCGAAGGCCAGGCGATCCTCTCAACGGTTTTTGTCCAGTCCATCACCGCCGGGGCAAGGCTTCGCGTCAGATACCTTGACCAGTCGCTTGGAGAGGCCTTCCATGAGGCCATGGAGCTTGGAGGACACGAGGTCATCACCTCTTCTCTCACCTCAAACAAGACGCTCATCACCCGGTTTCACAACCAGCCAACAGTCGTTTGCGAGGTGATCGGGGGATCTGCCACGTTTGGCGTTTTCATTTCCATGGTGGACGCGACGGCCGACGCTGATTTTGGTTTTGGAAAAACGCTCACCTTTTGTGACGCGGTCGGAACAGCACAAGTTTTTTTGCCGCCAACGGCAGGCCAGAAGGTGCAAGGACTATCAGTGAGATGCAGCATTGACCAGCCGACATCCAAGCGGCTTCTTTTCTCATTAGACGGCGGCGAGAAATTTATTAAACTTGCCCCCGGTGAGGCGTTCAGCCTTGCCCCGCGCGGTGATCTCAGACAGATCATCGTCAAGTCACTGGCCGATCAAACCTCCTACGAAGTGGTTCTCAACACAAGCTCATGACAACCTCTTTCCCCATCTTTACGAGGACGCAGACTGCCGAGTCGACCCCGTTTGATGGACCAGCCGCTGGCCTTGTCTCTACCAACATTCAAGACGCAATCCTGGAGCTGGCCTCCGGCGGGACAAGCCCCCTTAATTTTGATTACATCGCCCTGAACTCAATCAACATTGCCGAGAAGAAGGTATCCCTGGCTAAGATCCCGTCGTCTGGGGCGATTTCGCTGGACGTCGTGGGCGGCACAACGCAGTTTCCGGGGAGCGATTTTCAAGTAGCCGGCAAGGAGCTTTCATGGGACGGCCTCGGCATGGACGGCCTTCTTGAAGAGGGGGATGTCCTTCGGGTGATGTACCCGTCTGATTATGTTGAGATCGAGTTCCACGAGTTCACGGCAGGCGAGATTCTCTCAGGCGAGTTTGAGC
The DNA here is from genome assembly GCA_010029825.1 of bacterium. GTDB lineage: Bacteria > Bdellovibrionota_B > Oligoflexia > Oligoflexales > RGVZ01 > RGVZ01. The sequence goes on from RGVZ01000160.1 coordinate 3,767, forward strand.
TTACTTCGCAGCCAATCTTCCCCTCTCTGCTTATGATGGACGTTGTCGGGGGAGCGCCGCAGTATCCAGGTCTTGATTTTTCCGTGGAAGGCCGAAAAATTGTATTTCGCGGTTTTTCCCTTGAGACTCTTTTGGAGCCCGGAGACATCGCCAGAATCATCTATCAAAGCTACTAGGGCAGTCTGGCAGGATGCCGGGCCGGTCAAGTAAAAGTTCTCAGCCACACGCCAGGGAGGGCACAAAATGGCTCAGATTAAAAAGAAGTTTATACTCAACGGTGCGGTCGACGGCGACAAGCTGCTTCTGCTCAACAACCAGGCGATCAAGGCCAAGGACGCCCAGGGCGCTGACCAGGAGCTGATGAAGCTCGACACGGACGGCATCCTTAAGCTGCTTAAGCTGCCGCAACTGACGGCAAGCCCCGCTGTCTCGGCTGACGTGGCGTCAAAGGGCTATGTTGACGGCTTGGCTGAGACAGAGCTGGCAAGAGCCCAAGGCGAAGAAGCTCGCATTGAAGGCAAAATCAACCAAGAAATCGCTGACCGCGAGGCAGCAGTTTCAACCGAAGCAGCTCGCGCGCAAGGCGAAGAAGCTCGCATTGAAGGGCTTGTAGGTGATGAGGTCAAAGCCCGTGAAGCCGCTGACCTGGGCCTCGACGGTCGTTTGCTGACATTGGAAGCTGACCCGGTCACCAAGTCTTATGTTGACGCCGCTGATACCGCGCTGCAAGGCAATATCGACGTTGAAAAGGCGCGTATTGACGCAATCCTTGAGGCATCGGACGCAGACAAGGATTCATTCGCTGAAATCGTCCAGTTGATCAACTCGGTCGACACGGAAAACGACAACGCATTTGCAGCCTATGTTCTGTCTAACGATTCAGCAGTGCAGGCTGTTGTCGATAACCTGTCAAATGAAGTCACGGCTCGCGCTGCCGCCGATCAAAATTTGAGCAATCAAATTTCGCAAGAGGCAAAAACCCGCGCCGCGCAAGACACCTCTCTCAGCAGCTCGATTGCAAGTTTGCAAGCGACCAAGCAAAACAACTTGACCGCAACCCTGCCTTTGAAAATCGTCGGTAACACTATCAGCGCGAACCAAGCAACCAGTGTTGAACTGGGATACGGAGCGGACGCCGCCGGTATCGTTTCCGCCGCTGATTATACCGATATTGTGACTCGTAAATTGTTTTTGGCGTACAACACCGGAAACACGACATTCCTTGATTTGAGTGCGGCATCGTCGACGAAGTTTGTTTACGATTACCGTGGTAATGCGAACGCGACCTGGACTCTTGGACGCACGTTCCCTACCACTGCCGGTCGCGGTTTTTGGATCAAAAACAAATCAAACTACAATTTGACCATTTCATCGCCAGTTTGTCCGATCGAAGTTGACGGCGGAACAGCGACGTCTATCGTACTTTATCCAGGCGAAGGGACGTTCTTCGCTTCCGCGACAGCTACCTACAGGATGTTGACTAAGCCGTACCAGGCCAACATTAACGCTGTCTCGGATGCTTTGGCTGTTGAAACGCAAACTCGTGCAAGTCAGGACGATGCGCTAAGCCAAGCCATTGGAAATGAAACTCTCCGCGCTCAAGCCGAAGAATCCCGCATCGATGGACTTGTTACGGCGGAAGCTGCGCGCGCAGCGGGCGAAGAAGCCAGAATCGAAGGTCTGGTAAATGACGAGGTTTCGCGCGCAGCTGGCGAAGAAGCAAGGATTGAGGGCAAGGTCGATCAGGAAATTGTAGACCGTCAGGGCGCTATTTCTGATGAACAGGCCGCTCGTCAAAAGGCAGACGATGCCCTTGCTTCTGATCTGGCCGCCGAAGCGAAATCCCGCGAAGCCGCTGACATGGGACTGCAATCTGCAATTGATACTGAGAAGGGCCGCATCGACGCGATCCTTCTTGCGTCGGACGCAGACAAGGATTCGTTTGCGGAAATCGTTCAATTGATCAATTCTGTTGATACTGCGAATGACAACGCATTTGCGTCCTACGTCCTGTCTAATGACGCTGCTCTGGCTCAAGAGGTCAAGGATCGTCAAGCCGCTGTTTCCGCCGAGGAATCTGCACGGATTTCCGCTGTCAACGGTTTGGCTTCCGATCTTTCCGCCGAAGCTGCTGTTCGTCAAAAAGCCGACAATGCCCTTGACGCCCGCCTCCTTGTCCTTGAGGCGGATCCAACGACCAAGGCATACGTTGACGGCCAAATTGCTGGTGAGGCAGCGGCGCGCACCAAGGCCGACAATGCTTTGGACGCCCGGGTTTCTGTCCTTGAACAGGATCCGGTGACGAAAAAGTATGTCGACGCCCTGATTGCAGCCGAGCAGGCCGTGCGGGATGCAGAGATCACGGCAGTGGAAGGTCGCCTTGACATCATCGAAGGTGATGCCACGACCGCTGGCTCGATGCTTTACTACAAGGCAGAGGCCAACAGCTACACCGACAAGTTGGCAGCAGCCCTTGACCTTCGCATCGACTCGCTGGAAGGAGTGGCCTACCACAAGGAAAGCATCACCTTGACCGGAGGAGACATCACCGCCGGTTACGTCGATCTTTCGCTTGAGGCAAAGCCCTACTCGACGACGGTCTTTATTGACCGCCTTGGCGCTACCGAAGGGGTCGACTACACCGTGTCTGTGGTTGCTGGCAAGACGCGCCTGACCTGGATTGGCGAGCTGGCTGCCGGTGGAAGCTCTGAGCTGTTTGCTGGAGACAAGGTTAACGTCACGTTCGCAAAGTAAGTTAGTGTCTTTTTCCCCTCGGGGGCTGGCCCAAAAAGGCTGGCCCCTTTCATTCATCAGGAGACAAACAAAATGGCTTATGCACCAGCTACTGGCGGACCGGGAACAGGTTTTAGAGGTGTAACGTGTTTTACTTCCGACGGTAACATGATCTACGTCGGCGGTTCTTTTACCACTGTTGGGGGCATTAGCGGGTTTAAGTACCTCGCTCGCTACTCCGCTGCAACAGGGGCTGTGGACACCACTTGGAAGCCGCAATTGGGGTGGGTTCCGCGAAACCTTGTGTTTCATAAAGGAACTAATGCCATTTTTGTGGCTACTAATGCTCATTGCACAAAATGGTCTACAACTTCTGGAACCCAACAGACGTTTCTTACGTTTACAGGCGGCACCACCTCAGACGGATTAGTGCTTGATGGCGACACCTTGTATGTAGGCGGTGATTTTACTTCTGTTGGGGGGCTTACGAGAAACAGGCTTGTAAAAATTGACGTGACTGGAAATTCAGGCCAAGGAACTGTTGACTCATCTTTTGCGCCAAACGTCAACGGATACGTCTACACTATTGCGATTGATGATAACCACGTTTATTTTGGCGGCGTTTTCACAACTGTCAACGGCTCGGCGTCTCGTCAAATTTGTAAAGTGAAAAAAACAGACGGAACATTTGCATCCGACTGGTCAGTTGCAACGAGGTTTGTTAACGGAACGGTTCGGGTCATTTCCATTTTAAGCGACAACAATCTCTACGTCGGCGGTTCATACCTCCAAACGTATGCTGGAACCTCGATTAGCAACTCTTTTGTCAAATTGAGCAAAAGCGGAAGCATCATATCGTTTTCCATGCCAGCGGGCCTTGTCGACCCGGCGAACTCATCAAGCTATTGGTCCTCAATCCTTGAAATTGACAATCAACTCTACCTTGCACGCTCAAGGACCGACGTTTCTGCGCCAGTTAATTTCTTAAAAGGCTCTAACAATCTGACTTCGCTGGTATTGGATTCTGCGTTTACAGGAACTGTTGCAGGAATTTCCGGTGGTACTTCGCAGCAGGTTTTTTACAGCAACGGTCTCAATCTGTTTGTAGGGCTTACGGCTGACAGCGGAACCTACAATGGCGGCGCCGTAAATCACCAGCACGCGATCAGCAAGGCCACTGGAGCGGTGGTTGAGCTTCAGGCGGACACGACGGCTCCAACCGTGACGCTTTCGTCTTCCGTCGCAAACGCAGGCTCAACAAGCCAAAGCCCAGTTTCCATGACAGCCACTTTTTCTGAGACGGTGACTGGATTCACCGTTGGCGACATCACGGTGACTGGGGGAAGCGCCTCCAACTTCACAGGGTCTGGAAGCTCCTACACGTTTAGCGTGACGCCATCGGGACAAGGCAGTATTTCCGTCTCTATTGGTTCCGGCGTGTGCCAAGACCTCTTTGGAAATAGCAACACGGCAAGCTCGTCCTACAGCTTTACCTATGACAGCGTCCAACCGACGGTTTCTCTTAGTTCAACCACCTCCAGCGGCTCAGCAGTCAACTCCTCTCCTGTCCTTGTCACAGCCACATTTTCTGAGGCGGTGACTGGCTTCGTGGCAGGAGATGTAACGGCGTTTAATGCAACCATCAGCGGGTTTTCAGGATCCGGGACAACCTACAGCTTTTCCGTCACGCCTTCAGGCCAAGGTGCGGTTTCTGTTTCCATCGGCTCTGGAGTCTGCCAGGACGCGGCCGGAAACATGAACCAGGCAAGTGCCCCGTTTCAGTTCACTTACGACACGATCCAGCCGTCAGTAACCATTTCCTCTCTGGTTTCAAGCGGCGGGTTTGTTTCGGCCGGCCCTGTTTCCATGACGGCCACCTTCTCCGAGCCGGTCACTGGGTTTACCTCTCAAGACTTGTCCCTTGGAAACTGCTCCCTTTCTAACTTTTCAGGGTCAGGCACCACCTATACATTTGACTTGCTTCCGGCAAATGACGGTGAGGTGACGGTATTGATCCCGGCAGGGGTTTGTCAGGACAGCGCCGGAAACACCAATACGGCAAGCGGCTCTTATAGTTTCACCATGGATTCTCTTGCTCCCAGTGTTGTCCTATCGTCTTTGACGGTTCTGAACGGGGGAAGCGTCTCAACAGGGCCTGTTTCCATGGCAGCCACTTTTTCCGAGGCGGTCACAGGGTTTACCTCTGAGGACATCACTGTCACAAACGGGTCCGTTTCGAGCTTTTCAGGGTCTGGTGGTTCTTATCTTTTTTCGGTCGCGCCATCCTCTGAGGGACTGGTTTCAGTCCTTATTGGGTCCGGGGTTTGCCAAGACAGCGCTGGAAACAACAACGCCGCATCAAGCACATTTTCCTTCACATTTGACTCGGTCGCTCCAACGGTCACCATCTCTGCCGTTAATGCCGAAACTGGCGCAGCAGTACTGTCTGGAAGCGTCATCGCGCAGATTGCCCTTGTCATCACCGCTTCTTTTTCTGAGGCCGTCACGGGGGTTTTGGCTGGGGATTTCTCTGTTTCAGGCGGAGCTGTCTCAAGTTTTACGGACCTTGGTGGCGGCCAGTATTCAATCCGGCTGACGCCGTCTCAAGACGGCCAGATGTCTATTTCCCTTCCTGCGGGCGCTGCCCAGGACCTGGCTGGAAACAACTCTGGCGCTTCTGGGACGCTCACTTTCACCGTTGAAACGCCAAGCCAGGACGCTCCTGTTGCAACCATGGCGCAAGGCTCTGTTGCCGCACGGGCACCTCTTC
>RGVZ01000017.1 GCA_010029825.1 bacterium
ACGATTGAGTCCATTGACGCGGCTCAAGGTATTTTGCGTTATCAGGCGCCTGAATCTCACGCCGGCATGGCGGCCGGACAGGAGGCCATCTCCGGGCGCGGTGATTCAGGCGGGCCCATCATCAATACCGTCAATAACGGCGTGATGGCGCTGACCAGTGGCGGGGATGACCAGCACGAGGAGGATTTCTACTTCTTTTCGGAGCAGGCCTTGACGGTCATGGAGGCGGCAGAGGCCAAAGGCGCCCGGATCAACGGAGTGAACAGCATCCGGCGCGCTCTTGGCAAGACGCTCATAGACGACGCGCCCGACACGGACACGATCTCGGACGATTCTAACGGCTGTCTGTAGCCTCTCGGGTAGCCTCTCGGGTAGCCTCGCGGAACCAGGGAATCGCCCGCGCGATGCCGTCCTTCAGTTTCACGCGCGGCTCCCAGCCCTTGAGGACCGACTTGGTCTTTGTCAGGTCGGGGCGGCGCGTCTTGGGGTCGTCGGACGGCAGTGGCCGGTAAACGATTTTGGACTTGGAGGGTATCTGACGCAGGACTTCCTCGGCCAGTTCGAGCACGGTGAATTCCCCGTCGTTGCCGAGGTTGATGGGACCGGTCTCGCCCTCGGTCCCGGCAAAACGGACGATCCCGTCCACGAGATCGTCGACAAAACAAAACGACCGGGTTTGCCGGCCGTCGCCGTACACCGTCAAATCCTCGCCCCGCAAGGCCTGCACGATGAAATTGCTGACGACGCGGCCGTCGTCGATCGCCATCTTCGGGCCGTAGGTGTTGAAGATCCGGATGACCCGGACGTCGACCCCGTGTTGCCGGTGGTAGTCAAAGCAAAGCGTCTCGGCGACGCGTTTGCCTTCGTCGTAGCAGCTGCGAATCCCGATCGGATTGACGTTGCCCCAGTAGGACTCGCGCTGTGGGTGCTCTTTCGGATCGCCGTATACTTCGGAGGTGCTGGCTTGCAGAAACCGGGCGCCGCAGCGTTTGGCGAGTCCAAGAAGGTTCATGGTACCAAGGACGTTGGTCTTGACGGTGCGGATCGCGTTGTCCTGGTAATGGACAGGGCTTGCCGGACAGGCAAAGTTCAGGACCAGGTCCACATCCGCCAGGTAAGGTTGGACGATGTCATGACGGACCAGCTCAAATTTCGGGTTGCTCAACAAATGGGCAACATTGGAGCGGCTCGAAGTCATGAAGTTGTCGATACAGAGGACTTCCCAGCCCTTTGCCAGATAGACGTCGCACAGGTGGCTGCCGATGAAACCCGCCCCGCCAGCGATCAGTACCCTGTTTCCCCTGGTTTCCAAGTTGTGTGCCTCCGGTTCGCGCTATCTTGAATTCCGGCGATTGTGGCTCTGCAATTGGTTTTTGTCCACGGCTTCCGCAATTGCGGCCCATGCCCCCGGTCGGTATAGTGGGTGGGCTTTTCCGCAACAAAGGATGCGAACCGATGAACATTCATGAGTACCAGGCAAAAAAGCTTTTTGCAGAAAATGGCGTGGCGGTCCCCGAGGGGTACCTGGCCCGCACCCCGATTGAGGCCCCGTGGCCGTGGTGAAGGCGCAAGTCCACGCGGGCGGGCGCGGCAAGGCCGGCGGCGTGAAGCTGGTCAAGACCCCGGACGAGTGCGCGAAAGTAACCGGGAAGATGATCGGCATGCGACTTGTGACGCCGCAGACCGGCGCCGAGGGCAAACTGGTGCGCATGGTCTACGTCGAGGCTGGCAGTGAGATCGCGAAAGAATATTACCTCGCGCTTGTTCTCGACCGCGAGACCGCCGGTGTCGCCATCATGTTCTCGACGGAAGGCGGCATGGATATCGAGGAAGTCGCCGAGAAGCACCCCGACAAGATTGTGAAGATCTCGGTGGATCCGACGATCGGACTGCAGGGTTACCACCTGCGGGCTCTCGCCTATGGCCTGAAATTGCCGCCGGAAGAAGGCAAGGAACTGATGGCGATGGTGAAAAAACTTTACGCCATGTTCCTGAAGTACGACTACTCGCTGCTCGAGATCAATCCGCTGATTGTGACCAAACAAGGCAAGATGATGGCACTCGATGGCAAGATGAACTTCGACGACAACGCGCTCTACCGTCACAAGGACATCGAAGTGATGCGCGATTTCGCCGAGGAAGACCCGCGCGAGATCGAGGCGTCGAAATTTGGCCTGAATTACATCGGGCTCGAGGGCAACATCGGTTGCCTGGTCAACGGCGCGGGCCTCGCGATGGCGACGATGGACATCATAAAGTTGAGCGGCGGCCAGCCTGCGAACTTCCTGGACGTCGGCGGCGGCGCGAGTGAGGAAATGGTGCGAAACGCGTTCCGTATCCTTTTCTCGGACCCGAATGTGAAAGCCGTGTTCGTGAACATCTTTGGCGGCATCATGCGTTGCGACGTCATCGCGCAGGGCATCGTGGCTGCCGCGAAGGAACTGGGATTGCGCCAGCCGCTGGTTGTCCGCCTCGAGGGGACAAACGTGGACAAGGGCAAGCAGATCCTGGAAACATCCGGACTCAAGATCATCCCGGCTGACGACATGGCTGACGGCGCCCGCAAGGCAGTCGAAGCAGCCCGCGCAGCACGCTAAAAGCAGGAGAAACCAGTCGTGTCGATTCTGGTAAACAAGAATACCCGCGTCATCACCCAGGGCATCACCGGCAAGTCCGGCGAATTCCACACCAAACTTTCTCAGGAGCACGCGCCGCGTTTTGTCGGTGGCGTCACGCCAGGCAAGGGCGGCACGAAGCACGTCGACTTGCCTGTGTTTGACACCGTGGCCGAGGCCAAGGAAAAAACCGGTTGCAACGCCTCGATGATTTTCGTGCCACCTCCGTTCGCGGCGGACGCGATCCTTGAGGCGATCGCGGCGGAAATTGAGCTCGTTGTCTGCATCACCGAAGGCATTCCGGTGCTGGACATGGTTCCGGTGAAAAAGGCCCTGGAGCGTTCGCGCAAGACGCGCCTCATCGGACCTAATTGCCCAGGCATCATCACGCCGGGTGAGTGCAAGATCGGCATCATGCCGGGCCACATCCACAAGCGCGGCAAGGTCGGCATCGTGTCCAAGTCGGGCACGCTGACTTATGAGTCGGTCGGCCAGACGACGCGTGCCGGGCTTGGTCAGAGCACGTGTGTCGGCATTGGTGGCGATCCGATCATTGGCACCAACTTCATTGACCTGCTGGCCATGTTTGAGGAGGATCCGGAAACGGAAGCCATCATCATGATCGGCGAAATCGGTGGTGACGCCGAGATCAAGGCGGCGCAGTTCATCAAGGAAAACATCCGCAAGCCAGTCGCGGCGTTCATCGCTGGACAGACGGCGCCCAAAGGCAAGCGCATGGGCCACGCGGGAGCGATCATTTCCGGCGCGCACGGGACGGCGGCGGAGAAGATGGACGCGTTGATGGCAGCAGGCGTGGGCGTTGCCCGTTCGCCGGCGGACATCGCGTCGACGTTGATCGAGCACATGAAGAAACACGGAAGGAAGTAACCCTTCCGTGCTGGGCATCCGCCGCTATCAGGGAACGGCCATCGACTTGTGGCAAGGGGACTTGAAGAAGTTCGTTTGCGACGCGTCGGTGGTTTTTTTTCCAGCGGGATTGCCGTCAACGTCCCTAAATCCGGGACTGCCGGTGGCTGGCCTGCCTGCCGGCGAGGCCATGATTTTCCAAGGCAAGGATGGTGGTTATCCCTCGGCGCACCTGATCGCGGTGGCGTATTCCCCGATCGCGGAAGTCGAGGACCGCGGCAAGCTCGGGACCGTCCTTGGTTCCTATGCCAACGCCCTGGCTTTCGCAGCGAGCCTTGGCGTTCGCCACGTCGCGATGGCCGTCCCGCAGTCAGAAAAACTTGGTGATTTATACGGCAGCCTGGCGATGGTCGCGCTGAAGAGCTTTCTTGATGAGGCCATGACGCGCGCGTCCAGCGGTCGTACGCCATCGTTCCCAAAACGCGTCACTCTGGTCATGGAGAGCCTGCCCATCTATGATTGTTTTCAGGCGCAACTTTTCGCGGCATTCGCGGATGGTCCCTGAGAGTGTGACTTGAGATGACCATCGAACGACTTTCAGAACTGGCTTACTACCGGACGGGCGGATCCTGCGCGCGGATCTACCTGCCTGAATCTATTGACGAACTCACGGATGCCGTCAGGGAAATCAACAAGTTGTCCCTGCCCTTTTTTGTCCTCGGCGGCGGCACCAACTCACTCGTCTGCGATGACGACTGGCCGGGAGCGGTGATTGCCCTCGCGCGGATGCAGGGCCTCCGGACTTTGGATGATCAAGGATCGATATTTTGCGAGGCCGGGGTCGACAATTCCGTGTTCGCGAAATTCGCGGCGGATGAAGGCCTGAATGGCGCGGGATGGATGTATCGCCTGCCCGGGCAGATGGGCGGAACTGTCCGGATGAACGCGCGCTGTTATGGCGGTGAGATCAGTCAGATCGTCAAGCGTGTCACCTGTGTTGATCCTGGCGGCAAGATCGTGGTTCACGAGGACACGGCAAACATATTTCGCGGATACAAAGACACCAGTTTCATGCGAACGGGGGAGATTGTCGCGTCGGTCGAGATCCAATTGCAGCCAGGCGACACGTCCGCGACACAGGATTTGATGAAATTCTGTGAAGACGATCGCGTGATGAAAGGCCAGTTTCTGTTTCCCTCGTGCGGTTGCGTCTTCAAGAACGATTACACCGTCGGCGTCCCCAGTGGAATGCTTCTTGAGGCCGCCGGTGTCAAAACATTGACGCACGGGGGCGCGGCTGTCAGCCCTCTTCACGCGAATTTCGTCTTCAACAAGGGCGCGTCGAGCCGCGACATCCTGGAACTTTCCCTCAAGATGCGCGAAGCCGTTTACAGCGAGTTTGGCGTGTGGCTTGAATATGAAATGGAAGTCCTCGGCAACATCCCTGCCGACCTCGCGGCAAGGATCAAGGAACAACGCCCTCACCACCCGGTGGACCACAATTTGAACGCTCTCCGGGAAAAATTCCAGGCCCGTCCCGTCAAGTAAAGACGACGATCCCGTGGCAGCCTGATGCCAGCCTGACTCAAGAATAGTCCGCGACTGCCGATCCATTTTTTGTGGATTGGAGTGGACGGATGCAAGTTACAGCCAGATCTGAAAAAAATTTCCAGGACCATGAATTGAGAATCAAGACGGAACGTCTGCCTGATGGTGGCCCCGTCTATGTCGAGACACCCGATGACCTGGCAGCGGTCCATCGTGAGTGGCGCGTCGCGGAACCCTACAACACGGTTTCTGCGGCCTTGTTCGCGTTGCTGGCGCTGGCCTGGTTGCGGAAGTTGCGTCGCGAGCATCAGCCCTCAACCTTTTTGACGGGATGCATGGGGATCCTGCTGGTGGGTGGTGTCGGCGGGACGCTGTACCATGGTACGCGCGCGTCGAAGTGGTTCTTCCTGATGGATGTCGGGCCGATATTCCTTCTGGTGGCGGTGGCATCCTTGTGGCTGTGGCAACGGTCTGCCCGTACGGGCACGGCGTGGGCAATCCTCCTGGTTCTGGGTATCGCCCAGCTTTTCGCCTTCTTGAGGCTGCCGCCTCAGGATGCTGTGAACGCGTCCTACTTGTTGCTGGCCGCGATGCTGTTCATTCCGCTGGCTTGGAACCTCAAGAACGACAAGTCCCTTGGCATCCGCTGGGTGGCGCTTGCCGTGTTGTCCTTTGGTATCGCGTTCTTCTTCCGGGTCGCGGACGCGTGGGGACCGGAACCCCTGATTCCCATGGGGACCCATTGGCTTTGGCACATGTTTGGATGCGTCTCATGCGGGGGGCTGATCAAGTACATGCACGTGCTGATGACAGCCGATGCCTGCCGGGATGTCTCACATCCAGCCGGCGAGGGCGTGACCAGCGGTGGCGAGCGCCGCGAAGTAGCCTGACGCGGCCACCAGCATGGCCACGCCGCCGATGATCCAGTAACCGTCGCGTTCCAGCAGTCCCGCCGCGGTGAACAAGATCGAGAGCGCCGGCAGCGTATTGGTAAACGGTATCGGAAGTGGCAGGGCCAGCAAGGCGGCCGAGACTCCGATATTCATCCCGGCCACGATATTTGCCGCGCGACCTTCGACACACCACTCAAACCTGCGACGGAACCAGCGGTGGGCAATACGGTCCACCTTTTCGCCAATGGCGATGGCTTTCTGGATGACTGCCGTCGGCAGAACCAGGCGACGCCATTTCTCCGGCAACCATGGAGGCTGCCCCCTCGCGAGAAAAATCCCGGCGAGAAAAATCACAGGCCCGATGATCGATGAGAGCCCAGCGACGGGGACGGGCTGGACAAAAGGCAACGCCAGCACCAGGCAAAGCAAGGCGTGGCTGCGCGTATCAAGGGCTTCGGCGAGTTGGCCGAGAGTGACGTCACCATGGCTGGCGAGAAGGCGGACACGGTCAACAGCCTCGCTCAATCCTGATCTTTCGATTGTGGCGCCCACGTTTGACTGCGGTTTTGTCTTCAAGTCCTGCTGCCTCCGCGGGATCGGTGAAAAGACCAGTAACGGATTTCCCGTCATGATGACGCTACCGGTCGATCGTTAATTCTTCGTAAAGAAAACGGGAAAAGCGGGCTGATTTCCGGCGGGTTCAAGTAAAATAACAGAAAAGCCAAGAGTCGTTGATTGGAGAATCAGATGTTCCGGGTTTGTCATTTGACGAACGAACTTTTCCTTTCCGGGATTTCGCATCCGGTTGGATTTGAATCCGCGGCAGCGCGACAACTTTCGCGTTTCGCGGCGTGTCCGGAGCATGTTCTGCTGGAGCGCAAAGGTCGCGTCGTATTGCATGTCCCGGGAAACGAATTCGAAGACGCGACGTTGGCTTTGCTGGGCAAGCTGCGGGCCGAGGCCTTCACGGCTGTGGGAGAAGGGCTCGGCCAGGTTCTTGATCTTGATGAATACGACCGCCATTACAATCACTTGATCGTATGGGACACCGCGGCATGCGAGATCCTCGGCGCGTACCGGCTGACACCGGTGCAGCGAGACGGGTCGCTGCCAGATGGTTCATCTCTTTACACCTCGACTTTATACGAATATGGCCCGGGATTTTTCGAGCGACTGGGCCCGGCCATGGAACTCGGCAGGGCGTTCGTATCCCCGCGCCATCAACGTTCCGTCGAACCACTGTTTTTGTTGTGGCAGGGTATCGGCAGGATCATTGAGAGGTTCCCGCAATTCCGTTACTGCCTGGGTGCCGTCAGCATCAGCAAAACATACAGTGCCGCGGCCCGACGCATGATCCTGCAAGAACTTTGGCAGGAGAGGATAAGTCGCAGTGAGACCCGTGTCGCGGGTTTGCCCGTCCGCGCGCGCCGTCCGGCGAGAATCCGTTTTGGTTCAAAAAATAATGTCGCGTCCCAAAATGATCCCGTCGACCGCTCCCGCGTCATCGAGTCGCTCGCGACTCTGGATCGCCGGGTCCGGGGCGTGGATCCCGAGGGGCGTGGGGTTCCGGTTCTGATCACGCGATACCTGGATCTTGGCGGAACATTCCTGGCTTTTCACGATGACCGCGAATTTGGATCCATCGCTTGCCTCGCCGTATTGGACTTGTTGCAAGTTCCACCGCGGTCATTGGCCCGTTTCATGGGCCAGGCCGGCGCGGAAGCCTTGTGGCGCGAGCACGGGGTGGTGCAGCCCCTTGGTTGACGGGGGAGAGGATCCTTCGCCTGCGGCTCAGGATGACGGGCGGGTCAGGATGACGGGGGAGAGGATCCTTCGCCTGCGGCTCAGGATGACGGGCGGGTCAGGACGGGGTTGCGAGTTCGCGCAGGTATTTGAATGTATAGATGCCCGTGCGGTGGCCATCGTTGAAGTGGATCGTGAGGGCATACAGTCCGACCGACTCGACTTTCACGGGACGGACGGTGTCCTTGATGTCTTCCGGCTTGATCCGTGGCTCATGGGACCATTCGTCAATACAAGCCGCGCATGGGCATTTGCGGCGCAACATCACAACATCAAGGGCCGACTTCTTGCCGTCGGTCCAGGTGATCCCGAGCGTCCTCTGGTCGATCTGGGAAATTTCCTGTACGCGAATTGTATCCATTAGTTTTTCCACTCGCCGGCAGCGGCGTCACTTTTCCACTCCAGGCTGAAGTGCTGGAGGACGTTTTTGTTCTCGGCGTGAAGGATCGAGACCTGAGCCGCCACGGCACCGGCGACATCAAAGAAAGCCTTTCCGGCGGGAGTGTCGGGATGGCCGGCGACAAACGGCGTGCCCTCGTCCGAGGCCTTGACGAGGCCCGGATCCATCGGGATTCCGCCCAGCCACGCGACGCCGTGCTCGCTCGCGACGCGCGATCCACCGCCTTCACGGAAAATGAAGTGTTTCTTGTCGCAGTTGTCGCAGACAAAGTAACTCATCGTCTCGACCACGCCGAGCACTGGAACCTTGAGCGTTTCGAACATCGAGATCGCCTTGCGAACGTCGATCAGCGCGACTTCCTGCGGGGTGGTGACAATGACAGCGCCCGTGACAGGTGCTGTTTGCGAGATCGTCAACTGGATGTCTCCGGTCCCCGGAGGATAATCGATGACGAGGTAATCCAGTGCGCCCCACGCGACCTGGGTCAGGAACTGCTTGATGACGGCGGCCGCCATCGGGCCGCGCATGATCGTCGCTTTGCCGCCCTGGTTGAACATGCCGACAGACATGATTTTCACGCCGTCGACAACTGGCGGGGCGACGAGATTCTCCGAGGCGGTCGCGCCCTCGCGCAAGTGAGTCATCAGGGGGATCGACGGGCCGTAGATGTCCGCGTCAAGAAGGCCGACTTTGGAACCGGATTTCGCCAGCGCCCAGGCCAGGTTCACCGCGGTCGTTGATTTGCCGACGCCGCCCTTGCCACTGGCAACGGCGATGATGTTTTTCACTTGTCCAAGCGCCGCGGACACCGGCGACCCTGTATTGATTGGCAGGGATCCACGCGTCGATGCCGTCATCGTGACTTTCACTCCGGTGACCCCGGGGAGTGCCATGACGACTTCCTCGCACTGGGTTTTCAGTTTTTCCTTCACCGGGCACGCCGGGGTCGTCAGGTTGACCTCAAAACTCACTTCCCCTGACTTGATTTTCACGTTGCGCACAAAACCAAGACTGACGATGTCACGGTGCAAATCGGGATCTTGAACGGCACGCAGGGCTTCAAGCACCGCGTTCTCGTCCAGCGTCGCACCGGACTGGATTCCCGCGGCCGGACCCTTGGATCCAAAACGTTCCGTGATTTTTCCCAAAATACCCATGGCAATGCTCATGGCCAACATGATCAGTGTCCTTCAAGAAATTTCGAGGCCTGGATTGCCGCCTGGCAACCGAGTCCTGCGGCTGTGATCGCCTGCTTGAACAGTGGATCCGCGATGTCACCCGCGGCAAACACGCCGGGCGTCTTGGTCGCCGTATGGTTGGTCGTCTTGATGTAGCCATGGTCGTCGGTGTCCACCCATGGCTTGAAGATTTCAGAGTTCGGCCGGTGGCCGATCGCCATGAACAGGGCGGTTGTCTCGATGGTCTTCGTCTCGCCGGTCTCGGCATGTTTCAATTTGATTCCGGTCAGGCCCGTCTGGTCAGAGATCGTGTCCTCGACGATCCATGGTGTCATGATCTTGATCTTGTCGTTGGCGCGGGCACGTTCGGCCATGATCTTCGAGGCACGGAATTCGTTGCGGCGGTGGACCAGGATCACTTCCGAGCAGATTTTCGCCAGATAGTTTGCCTCCGGTAAAAAAATCCGTCACAGGTGGCGCACGTCGAGAGCCCGCGTCCCATCAAAGTTGATTCGGTTTTGAGTCCCAGTGTTTTCGCGGTCGCGCCGGTCGCGATGATGACCGTGCGTGACTCGATCATCTTGTCGCCAGCCCAGAGTTTGAGCGGCTGGGACGAGAAATCGACTTTGGTGATTTCCTCGTAGTGGATTTTTGTGCCAAAGCGCTCGGCCTGGGCGGTCATTTCGGTCATGAGTTTCGGGCCCATGATCCCGTGCTCGAATCCCGGGAAGTTCTCGACTTCGGTCGTCGTGGTCAACTGACCGCCGTGCTGCATTCCGGCGTAAACAACGGGGTTCAATGCCGCCCGCGCCGCGTAAATGGCGGCTGTGAGCCCTGCGGGGCCGGTGCCGATGATCGTGACGTCGTTGATTGGCGAGACTGGAGCTGCTGGATGGTTGGCCATGGTGAAATCCTCTGAAACCCGTTCACGCAGCCGGTTTTACCCGGAAATTCCTTTGGAGAATAGTGAAAGGAAAGGCGATTGGTAAGTACTTTCGGGCGGTTCGGGGTCGGATTCCCGGAATGACGTGGGATCCTCAATGCGGTTGGCTGGACGGCCGATATTTTCTATGATGGAAGGCATATCAAACAGAGGCTTGGAAATGATGTGCAAAATTTTTGCATCGGCGCACCCTTCACGGCACAAAGCTTCGCCTGCGGCCACTTTCGTGGCTTTTGCCCTGTTTTTGCCTCAGTTTTTCCTGGCTGGTAACGCTTTGGCAGCCGTCCGTCCCGATGTGAAAAGCCCCAGCGTGGTTGTCCTTTCCTGGGACCACGGCAAGATCCTGTACGAAAGAAACGCGGACGAGGTCCGTCCGATTGCCAGCCTGTCCAAAATGTTCGCAGGTCTCGTGATCCACGACGAATGCAAGATCGACTGGGAAACCCTGCACGAAATGTCCCCTGAAAACCGGATCGCCGCCCGTGGTGGCGACCAGTCCAGGCTCAAGACGGGCTTGAAGTTCTCGGTCACTGACTTGATGCACGCGGCGTTGATGCGCAGCGACAACCGTGCTTTCCCGGCCTTGGCGGAAGCCTGCGGGATGACTCCCGTCCAGCTGGGCGAACGGATGACATCACGGGCCCGGGAGCTGGGCCTCGCGAAAACGATTTTCGCGGAACCAACGGGACTTTCTCCCCAGAACGTCTCGACCGCGCACGAAGTCGCGCTGATGCTCCAGGAAGTTACCAAACGCCCCCGTTTGCAGGCTATCATGGCCAAGCGGTCTTACTGGATGACGGCTCATCTGCCAAACGGCAGGACACAGCGGTACGAGATCCGAAATACGGACCGCCTGCTCCAGAGCCGCGAGTTCAGCGTGATCGGTGGCAAGACGGGTTTCACCAACCTGGCCAGATACTGCCTCGCGATCGCGGTCCGGACTGTGGAACACGGTGACCTCGGCATGGTGCTGATGGGCGCGGAAGGCAAACTGACTCGATTTGCGGACGTACGGCGGATCTACCAGTGGCTGAAGAAAAACAACACGGTCGCGGCCCTGAACCAGAACAAATCCGTGGACGCCCCGGCCAACTCGAACAGCGGGATGCGGGACGCTTCCCTTTGAGGACGAATCCAAGGCACGTTCCCGCCAGGGCATTCACGATCCCGGCGGTGGTGACCCTTTTGATCTCGTCACTCGTCACGACAATCCCGGCCTTTGCCAAACCGGCCCCCAAAAAGAAGTCGCTGGGCGCAAGCCTCGAACGCCAGTTTGCGTCGCAAAAAAAGAATGTCCTGCAAAGCATCAAGTTCATACGCCTTCAAGACGGCGCGGTGATTTATAAGTTTGACCCGGAAAAACGGGTGTCTCCCGCATCAGTGACGAAACTTGTCACGGCCGCGGTGGCACTGGGCAAGTTCGGGCCAACCTATACTTTCACGACGCGGATAGCGCACACGGGACAACGCCGGGCACAGGCCATTTCGGGCGACCTGATCGCGATTGGTGATGGTGATCCGCTGCTGATCTCGGAAAAGATGTGGCAGGTGGCGGCGGACTTGCGGGCCATGGGAATTCGCGAGATCTCTGGCGACATCGTCGTTGACAACTCGTTGTTTGACGCGGAAACCCGCGACGCGAGTCGTGAGGAAGGCGCCAACGCCTCGTCCAACGCCTACGACGCGCCTGTGAGCGCCTTTGCCGTGAACTTCAATACGGTCGCGGTCACGGTCAGTCCCGGTGAGAAGCCAGGATCTCCAGGCGTTGTGAGGACCGATCCCGTTGACCTCGACGGAATCAAAGTCGAAAGCTCGGTCAAGACAGGCGGGCCCGGATCCGAGACGAAACTCGCCGCGGCGCGGATTGGATCCGAAGGACAGACGCCATTGCTGCGCGTTTCGGGGACGATCGCCGCGGACAGTGAACCGAAAAAAATCTATCGTTCGATGGTCAACCCGGGACGCCTGGCGGGCGATTACTTGCGCGCGTTTCTGCAGGACGCTGGAATCTCCACGAGGGGTCGCGTCCGCACCGGAAAGGCCTCCGGCGACGAGCGTGTTTTGCTGACGGTGCCCTCCTACGACATGCGCAGGATCGTCAGTGGGCTCAATACTTTCTCGAACAATTTCATCGGCGACATGTTGACCAAGCGTTTCGCCGCCGGCAGCGCAACTCCGGGCTCCCTGGAGCGCGGCGCCAAAGTGATCCGCGATTATTTGAAGCAGGAAGTCGGCATCAGGGACGGTTTCGTGATCGAAAACGGCTCGGGACTATCCACGGAAAACCGTCTGAGCGCGGATGACATCGTCAGGTTGTTGGCGCACATGGAAAAGGACATGACGGTTTTTCCTGATTTTCTCGCCAGCCTGCCCTCTTATGGATGGGACGGATCCCTCAAACGACGCATGAAAGGGTCTGACCGGGATCTGATCGGTGGACTGATCCGCGCGAAATCCGGAACGTTGAGTGAGCCGATCACGGTATCCACCCTGGCGGGTTATTTGAAGCATCCCGATGAGGGTCTGATCGCGTTCGCGATCCTGGTGAACGGGGTCTCCGGCAAGTCCCAACCGTCGGTTTCGGAGCTGCGCGCGCAGCAGGACGCGGCTTTGGCGGCACTGCTGAAAACAAGGCAGAACTGACCACTCCCTCGACAGCCAATGGCTGCGTGCGGCAGGGTTTGTCGACTTAAGTACTCAATATTAAAGGAATATTTGCGGCAGCGCGTCGTGCCCGGCTGCGCCCGTTTCTTGCACACCAAACTCTGGTCCCGAACATTATCCGTCTCAATTTGGTTCGGGCTGGAGTTTCAAGCGTGCGTCGTTGGCCTTTAAGAATTCGTTGGGCGTTCGCTCCCGCCGCTTTTTTGGCGTTGGCCTTGCCCTTTGGCTGCGGCGCTCCAACGCGCAAGCCGTCAGACGTTGGCGACATGTTCCTGCGTGAACCGGAGAAATTGCGCGAGGTGGCGGGAAGGCTCTGCGATGCTCTCGGGGCTTCGGCGGAAGCTCCTTCGTTGAGGTCCGTCAAGCTCAGCGCAAGTGATTGCCGTGCTGTTGACCAGAAAGCGCAGGACCTTTCGAAAACCAAAGAGCTTGATTTCGTCAAAATTGACCAGAAGCACATGCAAGTCATCGACGGCAATCAAGTCACCGACCCGAGTGGTCTTTTGTACGTGCAGACGCGCGGCCAGGTCTGGCTGAACCGCTCGATGATGCACCTCGCCCAGAAACTGATCCATGCCATCCGCGACGCGGAACAGAATGGCACAAGCGCGATCCTGCCGAACCTGAACGCGTCCGCGAGCGAGAGCGACGTGGTGCACCTTGAGTTCAAGGAACTCAAGAAGACGACCCTTGACCAGACCGGGACTCGATTGAGCTCCGCCGTGGAACTGACTGGTCGGGGTGCTGTGACCATCAACAACGTCATTACGACCGAAGGGCGCATCTTCGATGACTCCATCGCGCTTGAGATCAATACGGGGGAAGACGCGCCGTTTGAGAAATCCCTGGTTCAGAGACTGAACGCCGTAGTGATGATCATTCCTTACAACAACGACGTATACGTCGACATGGTCATCGAGTTGCGCCTGCACTCCCTTGGCGTCGACAAACTTGTTTCCGGGCAAGTGACTTCCGCGTTGAGCGCCGGCGTCAAGGCGGGCCTGGACGCGTTGATCAAATTGGACTGAACCATGAGAAACCCGCGAATCCCGACATTTTTAATCTTGATCGCCGCCCTGGCCTGGTCGTGCCACAGCGCGGACGACAAGGTTTTCATGGATCCGAAAATCGACCTGAGCCGCACGCAAAACCTGACAGATGGAACGGTCCCGGTCGCTCGCAATCCGGTTCCAATCGCTCTCGCGTCTTATCGTGTCCGCGTCTTTGGCAAATCTGGCGGTGAGATTTGCTCTGGCGCGGTTGATTTGCAGCTGCTCAGCAACCTGGGGTTTGGTCCAGCCAATGGCGGCATGACATGCCTGAGTCAAAAAATCGACCTCGGGCGCATGCTGGCCGGCCTTTCCGGCACCCCTGAGTCGGACGACACCGAGATGATCGCCGACGGAACCATGGTGCGGGTTCGCAGGTTTGGCGGAGTCACGTTCACTCCCGCGCGCCCCCTGGTCGTCGGACCCATTGTGCAGAATCCGGCAATGTTCATGAACCTCCACGAGACCAGCCAGCATCTGGCGACATGGCGGAATCCGGCAAACGGTCAGGTCGTGAATGCGACCGGATCCACAACCGTCAATGTCCTCGGAGTCAACCAGACGTTCGAGTCCGCGACGTTGAACAAGACTTTCGACAAGATCCTGCACTGGGAGATGACATCCACTGGCTACGATGGCATCCCCAAGAGCGACGCTTTCATTTTTGATCGCATAGAGATGCTTTGGAACTCGCGACCCCTCGTGGTGCCAAAAATTATTATCGAGGGTGGCGTGCGGGACTTCCTTTCGAGCGATCGCAGGCAACCAATTGAAATCTTTGCCGATATTTTTATTGGGCGCGTGAAGATCGTGCTCGAAGCCACGCGTTTTGAAGGCCTCTGATCAGTTTTTCCCGCCGGAAATCCGACAAGAAAAGCAACTTCTGATAAGTCAGGATTTTTTACCATGGGATCCATCCGGTTTATTTTTTTTCCCGTCGTAACCCTGGTCGCCGTCGGCGCGCTGGTTTCCTGTGGCAAGTCGGTGAGGGACGAGCGGCAGGTCCAAAAGTCAATGCCAGCATCAAATGACGCCAGGCTCGATTTGACCCAGCCTGGCTTGCCCCAGTTTTGCCAGGAAGTGGCGTCCGGGAAATTCTCGCCCGGGAAATCGTCGCCCGGGCCTGGGCAGCGAACATTGTGTGTGACTTGCAAGCCCCGGGAGCTGGCGAGGTTGAATTGCGTCGTGATCAAATCCGGCCCGCTCGACCTGGTCTGCCGGCACAACGGACCTGAGGTGCAGCGCGATCCCGGGAAGGATCCCGTGATCTCTTGTGATTCGGGATCCCACGACAATAATTCCGCCATCGCGCGAATCTCCCTCAAGCCGGGCCGCGTGGAGAACATGATCGCGGCGCTTCCGTTCATTGGATTTTTTCTGCGGCCACAAGTGACTTCGAAACTGACTCCGAACAGCACGGCAATGTTTCTTGCGGACGCGGCTTTCGATTTCGCGACGAAATTCGCCAAGCCCGTGATCCTCGGCCAGCAATTCCCCGAAGCCAGCCAATTCATTCTTTCAACGGTGGAAGGATGGAGATTGAAGGAACACAAGACCGCCTTGACTGGTATCGAAAAGGAGAATCTGACCGGGATGGCCACCAAGGTCTTTTCAGATTTGTCGGATTTGGCGTCAAAATCGGACGTCATCGGCAAGGATGAGTTGATCGCCCTGTCAAACGACATCGCGACTCAGTTTCCGGAAGTCGCGCCATGGCAATTTGTGTTGCCGGCTCTTTTTGCCGCCAGCGGAGAGTCCCTTTTGCAGCCCGCGAACCTTGGGGCCTTGCCTCCTGATCTGATCGCGACCATCGTCAGCGCGATCGGGCAGGGAGCCGCGTCTCCGCAGCCCCCCGCCCATTGAAGAAAACCGACGACTTCGTGTTTCCGAATTTTACGCTAGTGGTTGTTCATGAGAACGTAAGCCTGGCTGGCGGCAACCTTCAATCCTGAGAGCAGCGCCGCCTGGTTCGTGCCGGCGTAGTTGCTGTTGATGAAGGTTGACTGCGCGTTCATGGCTGACATCAACGCGGGGACACTGGTCATGGAACCCAGCTTGTACGCGTTGACGTAGGATGGCAGTTGCCCCGCCACATGCGACGGGTCAGGAAGTTGACCCTGTCCAGCGAGGTTCATGCCCAGCATCTGCAGGATCGTGTTGAGCAGTGGAGTCAGGAAAGTCTGGGCTCCTGTCATCGCGGCGGGGACATTGGCGTAACCGCCGAAGGCTGCCAGTGCCGCCATCGACGCGATGCTTGCCGGGTTGAAACCAGCAGCGCCCGCGGCGCCAGCGAGGCCCGGGGCGGCCATGCTGACCAGGGTATTCACTTTGTCGATCCCGGGCAGCGCGGCGAATACGGCGCCGTAGTTTCCGGCGGGGAAGTTGGCCGTGGTGCCGTTGCTCATGCCGGGGATCATGGACGCGAATCCGGGGAGCAGGGCTGCCACATTGAGGATCTGGTTCGGCTGGACCTGATTCAGCAGGCCACCAAGGGTCATGATTCCACTAAAAAGACCCCCTGCGCCTGCGCCATTGACTCCACCACTGCCACCACTGCCACCACTGCCGCCGTTGCCGGGTGCCGGCATGGAGCCGTTGTTGCTGCCGCCATTGCTGGCATCGCCAGCCGCGTTCGGGTCCGCGTAACCGGGTTTCGCTCCGACGTTGCGACGGAGGACGGCAGGACCATCCTGCATTTCCGTGCTGTTGACGATCTGGCTGATCGCGAAGGCCAGGTCATTGCCGCGCGCCGATGGGTACATGATGTCTTTCGCGTTGATCGTATGGTCGAGACCGAAGGTATGGCCGGCCTCATGGGCGATGGTATCCGCGACGACACCGATGTCTGCCTCGAAATCCGTGAACGCGAAGCCCACGTCATTCAAGTTCTGGTTTCCGTCGTCAAACGGGGCGATGCCAAGCGTGGAGGGACTTTCGGTACATCCAAGCGTCCCGTAAGAGCCACCGACATGGATCACCGTGTAATCGCCAGAGACGGGCTTGGTTGCCGTGACCGTGATCTCGACACCAGCGTCGTCGTAATGCCTGGTCACGCGATCGACGATTTCCTGGCGTTCCGTGTCCGAATATCCCGGTGCCGGGATATTCGCGGTGTTCGCGCACAGGATGAAACTCTGACCGCGCTGGAAACCCTTCTGGACCGTGGCGCCGTCAAAGTTGACGTAGAGGGTCTTGCTCGTTGAAGTCGCGGCGAGGCCGAGTTTGTTGACCTTTTCGGCCATCAGGGCGTCGTAATACCCCTTGGGCGGAATGACCTTGTCCTTGCAGCCATCCGTTGACTCTCGCTTCTTGAAGTCCCCGGGGTTTACCCCGCAGGAGGCCAGCAGCAGCGACACGCTGGCAGCGCTGGCGGCAATAAACCGAATCTTTTTCATGGCTCATCTCCTCTATGATCCCGCCTGTGTCCGGCAGGTTGCGGGGTTGGTCGGAGTTGAGAGAGAATGGTTTAGAGTTTTCGTCCAACTGTCGAAAACTGTAGGATATTCAGGCGAAGGTTTGTCATTGACCAAGGGCGGCGCCGCGCCGTGACCAGGGATTTCGGGGAGAGAATCCAATGATCGAGCGAACACCAGACGCAGCAGGGCCAAAGGCCAACCCTCAATCCGTGATCGATGGTCTCCGGAAGATTGTTGGCGACCGGCATGTGGTCACAGATCCGGCAGAACTTCAGGTTTGGGGATGCGACTGGACGAAGATCTTCGCGGTCGATCCGCTGGCCGCGGTGTTTCCGGGAACGACATCTGAAGTTTCGGCAGTCGTGAAGTTTTGCCACGAGAACCGGATCAAGATCGTCCCGAGTGGCGGGCGGACTGGACTCGCCGGTGGCGCGGTCGCCGGCAAAAAGGAAATTGTCATCTCCCTCAATCGCATGACGAACATTGATCCAGTGGACCGGACAGGGTTGACGATCCGGTGCGAGGCCGGCGCGACGACCCAGGCGGTGCAGGAAGCGGCGGCGGCGGCCGGACTTTTTTTCGGGCTCGATCTTGCGGCGAAGGGCAGCTGTCACATCGGCGGCAACATCTCGACCAACGCCGGGGGACTGAAGTTCATCCGTTACGGTGGCATGCGTGAACAGGTTCTCGGTCTGGAGGTTGTTCTGCCTGACGGAACCGTCCTCGACATGAACTCAAGCCTGCGCAAGAACAATACGGGTTACGACATCAAGCAGTTGTTCATCGGCGCCGAGGGGACACTCGGGATCGTAACGCGCGCGACGTTGCGGTTGACCGCGAAACCGCGCAATGTCCAGTTGGCATGTATCGGCGTCAAGTCGTTCGACAACATCCTCGATATCCTGACGCGCTGCAACATGGCCGGCGCGACGATCACCGCATTTGAGTTCTTCACGGATGTCGCTCACGGAATCGTCTTGAAACACGCGGCTGGGGCACGGACACCCTTTGCCGCGCGCACGCCATTTTACGTGATCCTTGAACTCGAGGACGCGCCGGGCGGTGGTAGTGTGATGGAACCGCTCCTCGAGAAATTTTTCGAGGATGAAACCTGCCTCGACGCGGTGATCGCGCAGAATTCCACCCAGTTCAAGGAGTTTTGGGGACTGCGCGAGAACATCACGGAATCCCTGGCAGCGCACGGCCATGTCCGCAAGAACGATATTTCACTTCCGGTCGATAAACTGGCTCCGTTCATCAAGGAGCTCGAGGCCGAGGTGGCGAAAGCCCCGAAGGATATCGAAGTTGTATTGTTCGGGCACATCGGCGACGGAAACCTGCATATCAATTATGTCGGCCCGAAGGGCGGGGACAAGGACGCGTTCCAGCAAGCAGCCAGGCAAGTCGAGGAAAAAATCTTCGCGATCCTGCCAAAGTACAAAGGCAGCGTGAGCGCCGAGCATGGCATTGGCCTGCTGAAGAAAAAAGACCTGAAATTCTCGCGCTCGATTGACGAGATCGCGTTCATGAAAAAAATCCGGGCGATCATTGATCCCGACGGAATCATGAACCCCGGAAAAATTTTTTGAGTAGAAATGAAATCGCGGGGCTGGTGATCAGCCCTGCAATTCCTTCTCAATTCTCTCGAGTTCGCCAAGCAGTGCCTTCGGCATGCGCGCGCCGTAGTGCGCGAAGTAGTCGCGGATCGCGCCCGTTTCATGCTTCCAGGCGTCCTTGTCGACGGTCAACAATTCGTGCATCGCGCCCGGCTGCAAACTCAGGCCGCGGGTGTCGATGGCGTCCTCGGTGGGCAGCCATCCGATCGGGGTGCGGTCGGCCTTCGCGTTGCCCTTGCAGCGGTCAATGACCCACCGGATGACACGCAGGTTGTCGCCAAAGCCGGGCCACAGGAATTCGCCTTCCTTGTTCTGGCGGAACCAGTTGACGTGGAAAATCTTCGGCAGGTTTTTGTGCTTGTCGCCAAAGCTGAGCCAGTGGCTCCAGTAGTCCGCGAAGTTGTAACCGCAGAAGGGCTGCATCGCCATCGGGTCACGACGAACCACGCCGACTTTTCCGGTCGCGGCGGCAGTGGTCTCGGACGCGACCGATGCCCCGGCAAATACGCCGTGTTTCCAGTCAAGGGACTCAAACACCAGTGGCGCGAGTTCGCGGCGACGACCGCCGAACACGATTGCCGTCAACGGCACGCCTTTGGGTTCCTCGGCCTTGGTGGTGTAGCTCGGGCACTGCTTGGCGTTGACTGTGAAGCGTGAATTCGGATGCGCCGCGGGACCACTTCCGGCGTGATAGGGCTTGCCCTGCCAGTCGGTCATGTCTTCTGGAGCCGGTTTGCTGAGGCCTTCCCACCAAGGGGATCCTTCTTTGGTCATCGCCACGTTCGTGAAGATCGTGTCGTGGTTGAGCATCGCGAGCGCGGTCGGGTTGGTCTTGGAACTGGTTCCTGGCGCGACACCAAAATAACCGGCCTCAGGATTGATCGCGTACAGTCGTCCGTCCGGACCAGGGTGGATCCAGGCGATGTCGTCACCGACCGTCCAGATCTTCCATCCCTTGTAGGTTTCCGGCGGGATCATCATGGCCATGTTGGTCTTGCCGCATGCCGACGGGAACGCTGCCGCAATGTAATGGACCTCGCCCTCAGGATTTTCGACGCCGACGATCAGCATGTGCTCCGCCAGCCAGCCTTCCTGGCGGGCCTGCCAGCTGCCAAGGCGCAGGGCGTGGCACTTCTTGCCAAGCAGCGCGTTGCCGCCGTATCCGGAGCCGATGCTCTTGATCATCAGCTCTTCCGGGAAGTGCATGATGAAACGGCGGTCCGGACTCAGGTCGCCCGTCGAGTGAAGTCCGCGGACGAACTTGCCGTCTTTTTCGATCCGGTCCAGCGCGGCGCGACCCATGCGGGTCATGATCCGCATGTTGGCCACAACGTAAGCGCTGTCGGTGATTTCCACACCGCAACGCGAGAGCGGTGAGTCAATCGGACCCATGCAATAAGGGATGACGTACATCGTCCGGCCGCGCATGCAGCCCTCAAAGAGCCCGTCGATCTTCTTGTGCCCGTCCCCAACAGACATCCAGTTGTTGTTCGGCCCGACGTCTTCCTGGTGTTTCGAGCAGATGAAAGTGAGGTGCTCGGTGCGGGCGACGTCGGTTGGATTGGAGCGGTGCAGATAGCAGCGAGGATGGGACTTCTCGTTCAACTCGATCAGCGTTCCGGCGGCCAGCATTTCCTGGACGAGGTTTTCAAACTCACTCTGGCTGCCATCACACCAGTGGACCTTGTCCGGCTTGGTGAGTTTCGCGACCTGGTCGACCCAAGCCTGGAGATCCTTGTTTTTCGTGTTGGTCATCATGAAGAAAAGTCCCTTTTACTGGGTGATTACCGCAGATTTCAGACCTTCGGTTTTATGCCTCTGGATGCGAAATGGCAAGGCGAGGCCGTGGCGTGGATTTTTCCGCGTCTCGCTCATTTGTCACTCAAGCTTTTCCCGGGCCTGGCCGAAAGTCGATTCGTAGCTCTCGAGATTGACGGTGTTCCCACCCCTCAGGGAGTCCGCGGGCGTTGATATCCAAGCATTCAATATCATTAGGGTATCTGGGATGGCTGTTGGCCCTCGTCAGTGTCGTGGCTGCTATTGGTGGCTGTCGCATCGCTCAAAAAGGCAAAGTCGACAACTTTGACGAGGCCGACGCCGGGAAAAACAACAGCGCTGGCAACAGGGGCGCCCCCGCGGGCCTTGGCAGCCGGGCGATTTCGAGTCAGGATCCCCGGGTTTCCCTGGTCAACGCCCCATGTGGCAACAGTCCGGATACCGAGGTTTTCCTGGCCTGGTCGAGGACACTGAAACTCAGCAACCAACTCGGGAAGTTGCCGGCGTCCAGCTGGAAACTGACGGCCAGCGGACGTAGCGACTCGGTTTGCACTCTGATGGCGACGCGGGAACTCGACCTTGCCCTGTTTTTTGTTTTTCCCAGTGGCTGTGTTCCTTGCGCGGAAACCATCCGTCAAGCCGCGGAATCCCTCGCGGATCTTCAAAATAAGTCGGGACTGGCCGCCCCAGCGTTGAAGAGTCGCATTGTGGCGATTGAGTCTGGTGCGCCTCAGGAACGTTCCACGGATTTGGCTTTGCCTATTATTTACGCAGCCGATCCGACGGGGCAACTCTTGCGCACGCTCTCGTCGGACATCGACAGGAACGCGATGCCGATGTTTGTCGCGCACCGTTCTGGCTACGGGTTCTTCTCAAATACCCCGGGCGCCGCGCGCGATTCGTTTGGGTCCGACTTCGAGGCCCTTGCGCGCGATCACTGAGTCACACGCAAGCATTCGAAATAAAAGGCATTTCACTCATAGCATCAAATAACCTTAAAGCGCCGTGAAGGGGACTCCGACGACTCGATCGCGCCGGAAGTTGGCGCACTCTTTAGAGGACGCGAGTCATGAAACGGAATCTTTCATCATCTCTCCTTTTCGCGCCAATCTTGCTGGCGTGGGGCTGCTCTACGGAGGCGCAGTTTGCCAGCGCGAAGCGCCTCGCCTCGAATGGCGCTGACGCAACGGCAACGGATTCCAGCGCCGACGCATTCGGTGACCGTACCCAGTCCCAGATTGACGACTTGTCGGGTGGTGCGTGGGAACCATTCTCGTTCACCAGAACCTTGAACCTCGTCGATCGCCAGGATGTCTCGGCCGATATCCGGCCAGCCTTCGGCCTGGTCGATGAAACGGTCCAGATGAAGGTCGCCCCGGAGTCCCAGGCGGGATTCCGCCAGATTGTCCGCAACGACGTCACCAACTCGTTCCGCCAAGGCCATGACGGCGTTGTTCGCACCGAGACATTCCCGGTCTCCAAGGCCGGGCTGCTCGACATCCTGGTGGTCGTGGACAACTCTACATCGATGGCAGAGGAACAACAGAATCTCGCGGAGAAACTCGAGGCGTTGACAAACGATGTCGACGACACCAACTGGCAGATCGGCGTCATCAACATGTCGACGCCCTGCCTGCGCCTGAACCGTCTGATCAAGCGTTCTGATGCAGACCGGGTGGACGCCTTCCGCCAGGCGGCTTCGGTCGGGATGAACAACGGTGTCATCGAAAAAGGATATCCGATGGCCATCCGTGCGCTGAAGGGCGAGTGCAACGGCCGCTACAATCCATGGATCCGCCAGGGATCCACGGTCGCCGTACTGGTCGTTTCGGATGAGGACAATTGCGGCAGCAACAACGGGCCGAATTCGTGCGCTCTGGATTACGGCAAGAACGCGACGGAGATGATCCAGTTCCTGCGGCAGATCCGTCCAGCGGACAAAGCCAAATTGTATGGGATTCATTGGATCCCGAATGACAAAAGTTGCCGGACCGCGTTGGGCGAGGCATGGAAATACCAGGAAGGCATCAACTTGACGGGCGGGTACGCCGGTTCGATTTGCGACGCCGATTACACGACAACCCTGCAAAAAATCGCGCGTGACGTGCGCAAGTCAGTCGTCAAGGAATTCACCCTGTCGGACAGCCCCGACATGCGCGTGGTTGAAATCTCCGTGGACGGCCAGAATCTGGGCAGCGGGTACACCATCAACGGCAACAAGGTGGTTCTCGACCAGGCATCCTCGGACGGGAAGACCATGCTGGTCGTCACCTATTCCTATGGCGGAGTGGCCAAATTCGATTCCGTGACCCTGACAAAGACGCCCGATGATGGAACCATCTCCGTGACTGTTGACGGGGCCGAGGTTGATTCATCTGGATGGACCTTCGATCCAGCGACCCGGGTGCTGACTTTTGGTTCGCGACCAGCCGACAGGGCCGCGATTGACGTGCGGTACAAGGAGAAAGTCTCCTGGCGTTCGAGTTTCGCGCTGGGGCGCGCCGATGTGGTTGGCGGTTCCGTGCGAGTGGCTGTCAATGGTTCGGTGGCGACAGGCTGGACGTTTGACGCCCGGACAGGCACGGTGGCGTTTGACGTGCCTCCGCCCGAAGGTGCCTCGATCGCGGTAAATTACCGCATGAACCCGGACTTCACGACGACTTACGCCGCGTCCGTGTCGCAACTCGACAAGGTCAAGTCGGTGACCGCGGTGGACGCTTCCACGGGGGTCCCGGTGGCGGTCAACCTGTCGGGCAACTCCGTCGTGTTTGACAGGGCCGATGTGCAACCAGGCCGGGTTGTGGTTGTCTCTTACGATTACGGCGAGGACACCGAGGACCAGACCTGGGAACTCGCGTCGATGCCGGAGGAAGGCAGCTTCAAGTTGGAGGCCAATCCGCCCGGGGCTTGCACGAGCGATGTCCGCGTGGACGGCAAGACCTTGCATTTCCGTTGCGCGCCAGGCGACCGCGCCAGTCTGCACATCGAATACAAGACGATCACCGCGCGTCATGGCTCTTTCGATGTTTCGCCCGAGACAGGGGTTGACGACAGCAGGATCCGGTTGCAGAAAATCGATGTCAAAGTCGACGACGTCGAAACATCCGATTACCACCTGGCCGCGGGTCGATTGACCTTCGGCGCTGCCACGGTGGCCAAGGCCAAGGGCGAGGCGGTTGTCTCGGCGAGCGGGGTTCGTCGCAGGACGCCCTGAAAATTTCTGGTAAATGGGGTTTCGTACACGTATCATCCGAGCCATTCCCGAAACTGAGCGGATGGTACGCGTCTCGATGAGCCCGAAAAAGATCCTTACGACCTTGATGAAGTTCGCCCTGGTGGGACTCCTGTTGTGGTGGATGGTCCGCGGTGGCAGGTTGAACGCGACGAGCCTGGCGATTTTCATCCAGAATGTCCCTTACTTGCTCCTTTCGGTGGCATTCTGGCTGGCAATACCCGTCGGGCTTGGTTCCTTCCGGTGGTTCAAGCTGCTCCGGGGGGCCAAAGTCCAGGTCGGTTTTTTGCGAGCCCTTCAGCTGCAAATGGTTGGTCTTTTTTTCAACACCGCGATGCCCGGCGCTGTGAGCGGGGACTTGGTGAAGGCCGTGTACGTCGTCAGGGACCAACGCGGTCAAAGGCGTACCTCCGCGGCTTTGGCCATCATCCTGGACCGGGTGGTCGGACTGATGGGGCTTTTTACGGTTGCCGGAGTGGCGAGCATTTTTTACTTGCGCAGCCTCCGCTCGAATCCGGTCCTGATTCCGATGGCATGGCTGGTGTTTGCCAGCTGGATGGGCATGCTCTCATTTCTGACGGTTGTATTTTATCCGCACAAGACGGGGCGTGATCCGATTGAGCGTTTGCTCAACAAAAAACCATGGTTGCTGCGACGCGTATTTGCCCTTGTTCTCAAGGTTTATCAGGCACTTCGTGCATACCGCGATCACCCGCGCGAGCTATTGATCGCATGGGGAGTCTCGGTTGTCATCCAGGCGGTTGGTGTCGCGTATTACTGGTATACGACGGTTGAGCTGACCGGGCAGGTGCCGGACTTTTCCCAGTTTGTGATTGTCCTGCCCTTCGGGATGATCGCGACAGTGATTCCGATCGCGCCGGGTGGACTCGGCGTCGGCCATGTCGCGTTCGACAAGCTGTTTACGCTCATCGGCCTGAACGGAGGCGCGAATGTGTTCAACGTCATTGCCCTCGGTCAACTGCTATTGAATCTCACCGGGATCGTTCCTTACCTGTTCATGCGTCGCAAGGGCGAGCCGGCCGGGATCACGGAAGATGAATTGCGTCATGCCGTACCTTGATCGTCCAGACGCGACCATCTTTTTCGACACGCAGGGTCCACGAGAAGGTTCACAAGAAGGTTCACAAGAAGGTTCACAAGAAGGTTCACAAGAAGGTTCACAAGAAGGTTCACAAGAAGGCCCCTGGGTGACCCTGGTCAACGGGCACACCCGGACCTCATCTGACTTCAAGATGATGGCGCGTTATCTGGAAGACCGGGGATTCCGGGTCCTGATGCTCGACAACCGCGGTTCTGGCAAGAGTCAGGCTCGCGCGGATTTTGATCTTGAGGACATGGTCGCTGACATCGTGGCGATCTGGGATCACCTCGATGTCAGGCGCAGCCATGTGCTCGGCATTTCCATGGGTGGGATGATCGCGCAGTGGCTCGCGGGAAAGTTCCCCGAAAGGATTGATCGCCTGGTTCTGGTTTCTACGGCTCCAAACCGCGGTTACATCCGCGATCACGGCAGCTATGCCTGGTCAGGTGATGAAAAGGCGGTCGAGGCAAAACTCGCGACTTACTTCTCGCCTGGATTTCTCGCCGCCAACAAACCTCTCGTGACGGCGATGGCAAAGCAAATGGCCAAGGCCGCGCGCGAGGGTACATTCATCGGAGATTCCGCGCGCCAGATGCGGGCGATGGAAGGTTTTGACGCGAAGTCGCTGCTGGGTGCCATCAAGGCGCCGGTATTGCTCATCCATGGCAAGGAAGATGTCATCGTACCCCCGGTCGCGGTCGACGCGTTGGCGTCGGGCCTTCGTGACTCGAGGATCTCATGGTTCGATGGTGCCGGACATCTGTTGCTCGCGGAGCGTCCGAAGGAACTTTACGAGCAGGTCGGCCGGTTTTTCTCGGGCCTGATGGCTTAAAGTGACTTTCCGCTGGAAGCCGCAATTCCCGCGAGGAGTCGGACCTCAGCTTCGCTGAGGTCAACCTCAACCGCGACTTTCGGGACTGAATTTCCTTGCGCCAGCAGGCTGCGGGCGTCAGTGTATTTCTTTTCGCGCATCTCGCTCATCACCTCTTCAAAAGGCGCCTTCTCGTCCAACGCCTTGCACATCATTTCGGCCCGCGCCAGCAACTTGCGCAGGAGGTTGCGCTCGGACTCAAGTTTGCGCAACAACCCGAGCACCTGTTCTTGCCGCGCCGCCAGTTCCGCCAGAGGGCCCTGAAGGGTGCCACCAAATCCACTGAGGACCTTCTCGACTTCCTCACGCATCACGCTGCCGCTGCCCTTGACCTCTTGCTCGGCCTCGACGGCCATCCGTGAAACGCGATCACTGACTTCACGCATTCGTGCCTGCCCCTCGGCGATTTCGCGCCGGACGCTGGTTCTGAGGTCCTCAATTTGCCTGCGTTCATCCGCAAGCTCCGACACAACGTCTGCCTCGATGGTGCGACGACGGGAAAACTGCCAGAACGCGTAAATCAGGCCCGCGTCGACCAGAAGAAGGATCGCGATCAAGGTTGTCTGCATCATGGATGACTCCAAGCGGAAAAATCCGGTTAGGCTTCAGCCTTCCTCGAGGAACTTCCTGAGGACTTGTTCGTCGGCCGCGTCGAGATTCACGGTCTGCGCGATGATGTGCTTTTTGCGACCCCGTTTACCAACGTCGTCGACTTTCATCACTTTGGCGAGGATCCGGAACTTTTCCGGGACGTCGATCCGCCGGTACTCAACGACTTTTTGTTTGCGTGTCCAGTAATCCGGCAAGGCGATCTCAATCTTGAGCAGCGCGCCTGTCTTGAATTCGGCGGATACCTGGAACTCAATCCCGTGCGGGCTTATGAAAGAGGATTGGATGTCGTGGCTGTGAGCCGGGTCCGTTTTCAGGGAGAACGGCATCACGGAGATCGGAATCTTCTTGTTGCTCCGCGGAAAATTGCGGATGAACTTCTCACTGAAGACGACGGCATCATTGCGCGCCGGGTCCCCATTGGAATCTTCCGACCCTGGTTGAATCTGGTTCTCGATGACATCTGACATTTGATCTCCCTGCGTCAAACAGCTTTCTTGATGCCATAGGTTGCGAAAATCTTGATCAACTTCTCCTGGAGCGTCTGGGCCGTGAACGGTTTTACGATGTAGTTTGATACACCGCTTTTCACCGCTGCCATGATGTTGTCCTGCTCGGCCTCGGCCGTGACCATGAGAAACGGGAGCTTCTTCAATTTCTCGTCCTGGCGTACTGCCTGCAACAACTCCAGGCCAGTCATGTTCGGCATGTTCCAGTCGGACACGATGAACTCAATCGATGAGTCCTTCTGGAGCATCTCCAATGCCTGTTTTCCGTCCTCGGCCTCGATCATGTTCGAGTAGCCAAGCTGTTTCATGAGGGTTTTGGTGATCCTTCTCATCGTCGGGAAGTCATCAACGACGAGGACTTTCATGTTCGGGTCGCCAAGTGCCATGTCGCGCCTCACTCCGTTATTCCGTCAAGATATGTTTGAGTTTTGATCGCAACTTGTTGACTGCCTGGGTGTGCAGCTGGCTCACCCGCGACTCTGTGACCTCAAGGATCTTTCCGATCTCCTTGAGATTCAGGTCCTCGTAGTAGTACAGGGACAGGACCAGCTTCTGTTTCTCGGGAAGATCCTGGATATGATTGATCAGAAGCTGGCGAACCCCCTGGTTTTTCAAGTGCTGGAATGGATTCTTTGAATTCGGGTTTTCCAGGGACTCAAGAAGGCTCTTGCGGTCGCTCTGGCTCGGTCCGCTGAGCTCGTCGATGGACAGGAGGGTGACCGATTTAACTTTCGAGACGAGGTCGTGATATTCATCAAGCGGCATCCCGAGTTTGTCGGCGAGCTCCGCGTCCGTGACAGACCGCTTGAATTCCTGCTCCAATTCGGCATACGTGCGTTCGATTTTCTTGGCCTTGTCGCGAACCGAACGTGGGACCCAGTCTTGACTGCGCAGTTCATCCAGGATCGCCCCGCGGATGCGGAATTCCGCGTACGTCTTGAATTTGTTGTCGCGACTGGGGTCGTACTTCTCGATCGCGTCCATCAGCCCGATGACGCCGGCACTGATAAGGTCGTCGATCTCGATGTTGGACGGCAGGCGTGCCGCGATCCTCTGCGCGACAAAGCGGATCAGGGGCGCGTAGTCCATGATCAATTGATCACGGAGTTTCCCGTCAACACCTTGGGTGTCCTGCTTGTACCTTTTAACGAGGCCCTTCATGGGTGGGTCCCCTCCAATGACATGTCAGACGGATCATGGATGTCGCCTGTTCCCGGGCGCCAGCCGTCGGATGTGCTCAAGATGCGGTGAAAGCATTGTGTCCAGGCCTGACCCGCGATCGAGAAATTTGAATTCTCCTGGACCGCCCTCCTTGCCATGACCCCGCGCTGGACGGCCGGGTCGAGCGGGATGGCGCCGGCAAAAACCAGTTTCGTGGAGAGGAACCTGGACGCCACTTCCGACAGGCGATCGAAAATCCTGCGACCTTCGTCATCGGAGCGAACTTGATTCACAGCCAACGCGACCGCTGGAACATCCTCGCACTCCGAAAGAACCTTGATCAGCGCATAGGCATCCGTGATCGCGTGAGGTTCCGGCGTCGTCACGACGAGGTTGATAGCGGCCAGCCGGTTCAATTGAAGCACGGTCTCTGAAATACCCGCTCCCGTGTCGATGATAACGGTATCAAACCGGTTGGCGATGCGGCGGATATCGTCGAGGAATGAGTCTCGCATTGACGGATCGAGGTTCTGCAGGGCCGCGATACCTGATCCAGCCGGCAGCACCGTGATTCCGAGGGGACCCCTGACCAGCGCATCCTCAATCGTCAGCCTCCCGGTCAGCACTTCAAAGATGCTGTTCTCGGGCTTCAGCCCGAGGAGAACATCAACATTGGCCAGACCCAGGTCGCCATCGATGATCAACGTCCGGTCACCCCGGCGTGCCGAGGTCGCCGCGAGGTGTACAGAAGTCAATGTCTTGCCGACGCCGCCCTTGCCGCTGGAGACCGCGATGGAATTTTTTGATGAAAGCACGTGCATGGTCCCGTTCCTGTGTTACCTCGAAAGACCAAAAATCTGCTCAACTACCCGTTCACGACTGGCGCGTTCGACGTCATCCGGCAATTCCGGTCCGGTGCCGAAAAAGCTGAGCGGGACGCCCCATTTCGCGCCGATGTTGAACACATCAGCGAATTGCCAGCTCTCGTCGAGCTTGTTGAACGCAAGGCTGCGAATCCCGAGGTTTGAGTACATCCGAACCGCCGAGTCCAGAACGGGGGCCTTTTCTGCCGCGGAGAGGACGAGGTGAAATTCAACCGAAGGCGCGCTCGACTTGAGCTGCTGCAGGTCCTCGAGGATCTGCATCTGCTTCACGGGGCGTCCGGTTGTGTCAACGAGAACGAGGTCACAGTCCTGGTTCCTGGACAGGACGGCAGGCAGTTCGCCCGGCTGCTGGATGGCAGCGAAGCGAATGTCGAGGACCTTGGCGTAGACGCGCAGTTGCTCCGACGCGGCCAGACGCACGGCGTCGTAGGAGACAATAAGGACCTTCCGCTTCTCGCGGACAGAGAACTGCGCAGCGAGCTTGCAAAGAAGGGTGGATTTCCCCGCGCCCGCGGGACCAACGAGGCAATGAACGGCCTGGCCACCTGGCAGGGACTCCCAGCGCGGTGAGATCGAAATTTGCTTCAGCATCCAGCGGATCGCGTGGTCCCTGTACCAGGCCTCAGGCGAAGTTGATGAATCCTGTTTCGGCGCAGCCAGCTTTGAAAGGTTGTTCGAGAGTTTCGAGAGCAATGTCTCGTCGATTCCCCCATGGAGGAGCATCCGGATGACGTCCCCTGCCGCTGGATGGAGAGATTGCTCGACGCCAGCGTTGTTGTGGCGGAGGACTTCCAAAAGGAGAAGTTTCAAGTCGTGAACGGATCCCTCAAGGTTTTCGAGACGACGCGATGAGGGAAGCCGCGATTCCAGGGATTCGATGCGTTTCTGGATCCTTTCGAACACCGCATCGAGTTTCGCGCTACTGACAGCGGCTGCCTGGTTTCCGGACGCCGCGCTGGTTGAGGCGCCGGCGATGCTGCGGGATGAATTCGCGGCCGCCGCGGTGACTTCGACGACCTTCACGTTGGGTCTGCCCTCAGCGCTCTTTTCCCGCGTGGACAGGATGACAGCGTCATTGCCGAATTCCTGTTTGACGGCCTTGACGGCATCCTTGAATGACACTGCCTCGAATGTTTTGACTTGCATGGATCGTGTCCCTTATTGCAGTCGCACCGTTCCAACGGTCTTTGTCTTGGCTTCCCCGGGCAGCTCATCCCACGCGAGTACCACCAGTCCGGGGATGAACTGGGTCACCAGTTTTCTCAAATCCCATCTGATGCGGGAGCCGCAGAGGAGGATGGGAATCGCGCCATGCGGCTCAAAGTTTCGCATGGTCGAGGCAATGCCGTTGAGCAGACGTTGCGCGAGCTCGGGGTCGAGGTTCAGTGAAGTCGACCCGTCGTCGTTGATCCTCTGGCTCATCACGATCGTATCCTCGACCGCGCGATCCAGGCTCGCCACAAGCAGCTGATTGTCATTTGTCAGGTACTTCCTGATGATACCACGCCCCAAAGACTTGCGGACATATCGCGTCAAGATTTCCGGTGACTTGATCGCCTTTGAATGGTCGGCAAGAGTTTCAAAAATCGTCAGTGTATCCCGGATGCTGACTGACTCTGACAGCAGGTTCTGGAGAACCTTGACAACGTCTCCGAGGGTCAGGCGGTCTGTGGCGATGACTTCCTCGATCACCTTCGGGTGTTCCCTCTTGACACCATCGATCAGGTTCTGGGTTTCCTGGCGTCCGAGCAGTTCAAACGCGTGTTCGGAGATGAGCTTAGTCAGGTGCGTGACAACCACCGTCGCGCAGTTGACAACCGTATAGCCACGGAAAGTGGCTTCATCCCTCTGGTTTTGCTTGATCCAGATTGCCTCGAGACCATAGGCCGGCTCGATGGTCTTGATGCCGGAGATCGGATCAGAGATATCGCCGGGGTCCATGGCAAGATGATAGTCGATCATCAAGTTGCCACGCCCGATCACGTTGCCCTTCAGCAGGATCTGGTATTCGCTTGGCTGCAACTGTATGTTGTCGCGCACCATTACCATCGGCACGATGATGCCAAGGTCCTGCGCGAATTGCTTGCGCGCCGAAATGATGCGCTCGAGTATCTCCCCATCCTGCGCGGTGTCAACCAGCGGGATCAGGCCGACGCCAACTTCAAGCGCCATGGTGTCCACATGTAGCAGCGCCTCGATGGAGTCGGAACTTCCTTCTTTCCGGTCCTTGTCTTGCGCCTCCGCCTTGGCTTCTTCCTCAGCCCTCAGATTCATCGCGTCGGCCGAGAGGCGTCCGAGGTAGAAGAACCCCGCCGACATGAGCAAGAAGGGGATTGCCGGCAGCCCTGGAACGAGCGCCATCACGACGAGGAGGCCAGAGCAGGCGAAGAGGGCCTTGGGGTGGACAATGATCTGGTCGGTAAGGTCCTGGGAGAGTCCACCACCGGCAGACGCGCGTGTGACGATGATACCGGCAGCGGTGGAGATGATCAGGGCCGGGATCTGAGAGACCAGGCCGTCACCGACGGACAACAGCGTATAAACCTGGGCGGCGTTCTGGAAGGTCATGCCGTGCTGAAAGACCCCCACCAGCAGGCCGACGATGACGTTGATGACCGTGATGATGATGCCGGCGATCGCGTCGCCGCGCACGAACTTCGACGCACCGTCCATGGCCCCGTAAAAGTCAGCTTCTTGCTCGACTTTGGACCTGCGCTTTTTGGCTTCATCGCGGTCGATGAGCCCTGCGTTCATTTCCGCGTCGATGGCCATCTGCTTGCCAGGCATCGCGTCCAATGTGAAACGGGCGCCCACTTCAGCGACCCGGCCGGCACCCTTTGTGATTACGATGAAGTTGATGACGACAAGGATCAGGAAGATGGTGAAACCGACAAAGTAGTTTCCGCCGACGACAAAGTTTCCGAATGCCTGCACGACATCTGATACGTTGCCCGTCTGGCCCTTGAGAAGGATCGCGCGTGTCGTGGCGACGTTCAGGCCCAGGCGGAACAATGTCGTCACGAGAAGGATGGTCGGGAATGTCGAGAAATCCAGTGGCTGCTTGATGTAGACAGAAATCAGCAGGATCAGGATCGACAGCGTGATCGATACAGCCAGGAGCATGTCGAGGAGTACAGCGGGCAACGGAACGATCATCATAAAAACGATTGCCAGCAAGCCAACGGCGAACTGGATATCCGGACTGCGCAGAAGCTCGCTGACGAGGCTTTTGCCGCTGTGGTTGCCGTGGCCATGGGTCACTCCAGGATCAGTTCACGGTTGTTTGCTTCGTCGATTTCTTCCCGAGCGGAATTCCCTTCAGCTCGAACACATAACGGATGATCGCTGAAACCGCCTTGTACATGGTCTCGGGTATCTCCTGATCCTCTTCGACTTCCGCGAAGATGGCGCGGGCCAGGGGACGGTTCTCGACAATCGGAATATCCTGTTCTTTCGCGATTTCCCGCATCCGCAGTGCGAGGTGATCAATTCCCTTCGCGATGACAACCGGGGCGCCCATGCCGGGTTCGTACTTGAGCGCGATCGAGTAATGGGTGGGGTTCGTGACCAGCACGGTTGCCTGCTTTGTCCGTTCGACGACCTTGCGGTTCGCGATTTCGCGCTGCATGCGCTTCTGTCTTCCCTTCAGCAAAGGATCCGTTTCGCGGCGCTTGATTTCTTCCTTGATCTCTTGCTTTGTCATCTTCATTTGCTTTTCAAGGCGGAACCAGTTGTAGAAGAAGTCCGCGGCCGCGATGAACGCCATCACCCCTCCGACGGCCCAGACGAGCTGTGAGGTGATCGTGCCCCAGTGAGCCCAGGTGCCGTTGATCGGTGTGATCATGAGGCCGGGCGCGTTGCGTATCTCGCTCTTGATCACCGCGACCGCGACGGATGCAATGGCGGCTGTCTTGGCGAGTGACTTCAGCAGTTCCGCCCCCGCGTCCATGCCGACCATGCGCATGATTCCGTTCAAGGGGTTCATTTTGCTGAAGTCCGGTGAGAGTTTCTCCCATGACCAGTTGAACTGTGTTTGCAGAAGGGTTGATATGGTGGCGACCGCCCCGGCAGCGACGCAAACCGGAAGAGCCATGGACAGCCCGGCGACAATGAAGTGTCCCAGCAGCGGGAAGACGTTCTGGCTATCGACACGGAAGGTCTGCGCGCGCTGGAAGGATTCGGTCATGAGTTTCTCGACCGAGACGATTCCGGCGGAACCCCCGTAGTAAAGGACTGCTGTTGCCGCCAGCAAGACGAAGACAGCCGTGATCTCTCGGGAGACAGCGACCTGACCGCGCTCGCGAAAGTCTTCGCGGCGCTCTTGTGTCGCCTCTTCTGTGCGATCATCACCATTTTCGTCAAAACCGGCCAAAGTGTTACCTCAAAAAATCAATGGACCGCGTCAATCACCCTGGCCGCATCGATTTGATCGCGGTCATGAAAATGTCGCGGGTTCCTGTGTAGTGGGCTCCCATCCATTCCGGGAAGAACGGCAAAGTCGCGATGTACACAATCATTCCAATGGTGAAGCTTGCCGGGAAACTCAGGACAAAGACGTTCAGTTGCGGGACCGCCCTGGCTACGAGCCCCAGCGCCGCCTGGGTAAACATGAGCGCGATCAGCACCGGCGCTCCGAGTTGCAAGGCAATCCTGAACAGGTTGGCGGTCACCTGGAAGATCGTACTGGAGAGTGGCGCGATCGCGATCGCGACCTTCCCGAGGGGGATCATGTTGAATGTGGTCATGATCGCGTCAATGAAAAGGTGGTGCAGGTTCAACATCAGGAAAATGGTCATGAGTATGACGCGGTGGAATGAGGTGAAGGTGTCCATTTGGGCTCCAGCGTCGGGCAGGAACAGGGAGGCGGTACCAAAACCCATCTGGTAACCCGTGATGGAGGCGGCCATGAGAAGCCCGTCAAAGCTGACCCGCGCGAGGTAGCCAATGGCGACGCCAATCACCAATTCCTTGACCACCATGGTCGCGAGCAGCAGTACATCGGCGTTTTGCCCGATCACAGGCGCTGCCGGAATGGCGTGCGAGACCGCCGCTGTGAGGGCGGCCGACAAGAGGATTCTCGCGGGCAACGGCGTCGGCGCGTCCCCGAGAATCGGCAACGCGAACACCATCCCTCCGACTCGCAGGAAGGCGAGTCCGTGGTTGATGATGGTGTCGACGTCGTTGAAATTGATCATCCGCGTGTCACTGCCGGTATGGTGTTGAAGATCTCAACCGTGAAATTCATCATGGTCTGGATGATCCAAGGGCCGGTGAGTGCCAGTACCACGCTGAGAAGGATGATTTTCGGGATGAATGTCAGTGTTTGTTCGTTGATCTGGGTCGCGGCCTGGATTACGGACACGGCAAGACCGACGACCATGGTTGTGACCAACGCGGGTGCCGCGACTTGCATCGCCACCATGATAGCCTTCCCTGCGATGTCGATGACTGTTTGTTCCGTCACTGGCGCTGCCCTCCCTTCCAGCTATCGTTTTCGCACGCGGGCTGGATCTCAGCCGTATGTATGGAAACTCTTCACGATGGAGCCGATGATCAGCGCCCATCCGTCCACCAGGACGAACAGCACCAACTTGAAGGGCAGGGACACGATGGTCGGCGGCAGCATCATCATCCCGAGGGCCATGAGGATGGCCGAGATGACCATGTCAATGACGAGAAACGGGATATAAATGAGAAATCCGATCTGGAACGCGGTTTTCAGTTCGCTGATCATGAACGCGGGAACCAGCACGGTGAACGGCACGTCGTTCGGGGATTTTGGCTGTTCTTTCTTTGATATGGCGTAGAAGAGTCCGATATCGCTCTCGCGAGTCTCCGCCAGCATGAATTTGCGCACCGGCACCGCTGCCTCGCCCAGAGCCTGCTCCTGGGTGATGGCCTTGGCAAGGTAAGGCGTCAGTGCCCTCTCGCTGAGAGTGTCAATAACGGGCGACATCGTGAATGTTGTGAGGAACAGGGAAAGTCCGACCAGAACCTGGTTTGGTGGCATCGTCATCGTGCCGAGCGCCTGTCGCACAAAACTAAGCACGATGAGGATCCGGGTGAATGAGGTCATCATCAACAAGATGGCTGGCGCTACTGAAAGTATTGTCAGCAGCGCTACGATCTTGATGGCCGGGACCATGCCGTCCGGATCGTCTTTCTGGGCGAGATTGATACTCAGCGATGGCAGGGAGGTATCGGCGGCATGCGCGATACTACCGCCAACGACGAGGGCCGCAAGCACCACGAGGGCGACCTTGCAGCCAGTTGAAAGCCATTTTCTAGTCCAGTCAGATGACTGGAAGGTTCCGCAGTTTTTCACGGATCAGCCTCGTAATGTCATCTGATGGTTTCTCAGAGGCCTTTCCTGCAGGCCGGGACTCTGTCGCGGCCTCCGCCCCGGTTTCCAGGTTGGAAATACCGCTGTCGGTAATGGCCACGCGGACCTTTTTCGCTGTCGTGGCTCCCTGGCGACTTGCGGGCTTGACGCGCGGCCTGGACGTCTGGACTTCCTCAAGTTGATCGGCGTCGCGCTCCGCGACGCGTTCCTCGAAACTTTTTGGCGATGGCGCGGAAATCTGCTGCATGGGGGCTGTTGCCATCTGCATCATCTGGACCGGTTGCGGGCGGTTTGACTGGCTGCCAACATTGGTCAGGAACTGGATACCCGTCGGGGAAATCGAAAGCAGCACAGTCTCGGATCCGACCTGGACGAGCGCCAGTTTTTGCCTGGGACCCACGTGCATGGTGGATATGGTTTTCATGGTCATGCGCACCGTGTCGCGTGCGAAGTCGTCACCGTCCTCACT
Source organism: bacterium (assembly GCA_010029825.1). Classification (GTDB taxonomy): domain Bacteria; phylum Bdellovibrionota_B; class Oligoflexia; order Oligoflexales; family RGVZ01; genus RGVZ01. Next base: position 35,949 of record RGVZ01000017.1, read on the forward strand.
CTGTGGCACCCGGTGCTTGATGATGTTCTTGAACCGCGAAGTGCTGGGTGCCCTGACCGCGCCGGTGTCCTCGAACTTCGGGTTGAATGGGTTGATGCGACGCCACTTGTAGACGATCCCCAACAGGGCGAGCATGAACAGGGAAAACCCGCTGGCGATCGCGAGTTTTCCCGACAGGTCCGGCACTTTCGCGCCGACCCTTGTCCATCCGGAGTTCGCTGAGGTGGATCTCTCGCGCGAATCACTGGATGCTGGCTCTTCGATCGGATCGGTGCCTTGCGCAACCTCTGCCTTGACGAGATCCGCAGGGGCCAGTGGTTGTCCCGGTTCCTTCGACTCCGCGGTTGCGCCTGCCTCCGGGGTCTCGCGGCTGGCAGGTGACATGATCTGACCGCTGGCTGCGATCGCGGCATCGAGTTTCTTGTGATCAAGCGTCACGACGAGACGATCGGCCAGGATCTCTGCGAATGTCGCTTTTCTCACGATGGCCGCGTCACGGTTCAGGAACAACCTGACCGCGGCGTCTGTCGGCTGGCCGGACTTCGCGTTGGGCACCTGGAAAGCCGCGATTTTCGTGATGAACGGGCTATGTGCGTCGAGGAAGTTGCCTGGTGACGGGACCACCGTCTGCGGCAACAACACTTGAATAAAAGTGCCGTGGTCTTCTACGACCGGATTGGATCCATTTTCCTCTTTCGACCAATCTGGCCTGCCGCTCAACGCGACCGTGACAATTGACACCGCCTTGTCCGATTCGCCCTCGATCTTGACGATCGCGGTGCCGGGCGACGAATCCACCACCGCGAAGGCCGGCGTAAACGCGGCAAGCATTGTGGTCGTCACCAGGGTGGTTCCAAGAATGGTCCGGACGAGGGAATTCATGGATCAGGCCTCTTTAGCGGGCTGGAGGTCGTTAAGTCCGAATTGAGACACAACGTCGGTCAGGCGGACGCCGAACTTCTCATTGACGACAACAACCTCGCCCATGGCGACGAGCTTGTCATTGATCAGGATTTCCATGGGTTCCCCGGCGATCTTGTCCAACTCAATCACCGAGCCCTGGCCAAGTTGCAGGAGATCGTTGATCAACATCTTGGTCCGGCCAAGTTCCACAGAGACCTTGAGCGGAACGTCAAGGATCATCTTGAGTTTCGAGAAATCGGTGCGCGCGAGGCGCCCCGCGCCATCGAGGCCTTCTCCGCCGTCCTTCAGCGCGTCGTCGAATTCCTGCGTGGTCGTTGTGCTTTCTGCCGCGTTTCCGTCTGCCATGATGACCCTCCCTGGCCTTCCTGTTCGTCACATATCAATAAGGGATTCGGTGATCTTGATTGCCCTGCTTCCCTTGAGCAGGCCCGGCACGCCACGGAACTTCGGTATGCCCTCGACCAGTACGTCAAGTGGCATGGTGGCGTCGTTACTCAGCTGGATGATGTCTCCGGGCTCGAGCTGCATGAGATCCTTGACGCTGATGTCCGCGTCGCCAAGGCGAACGATGACGTTCGCCGAGGTGCCCATGATCTTTTCCTTGATGCGGTTGATCCAGATGAAGTCGACTTCGAGCTGCTCACTTTGGAAACCGACAGAGAGCTTGGACTTGATTGGCTCGAGGGTTGAATACGGGATCACGATCTTGACGGTGCCGGAGACTTTCTCCAGTTCGATATCGAAGGTGGTGGCAATGACCACGTCCGATGGCGGCACGACGGCGACAAATTGCGGGTTGATCTCGGTCCGGCTGTAGCCGATTTTCAGCGGGTACACTGGCTCCCAGGCCTTCTCGAGGTCCTCGATCGCCGACATGACGATGCGGCGCGCGATCTTGATCTCGATCGGGGTGAAGTCCTTGCCTTCGATCTTTGTGTAAGGAACATCATTACCGCCGAAAAGGCTGTCGACGAGCGCGTAAAGCAGTTTCGATTCGATGACCATCACCGCGGCGCCGCGCAACGGCTCGAGGCGCAGGATATTCAAGCAAGAAGGCAGAGGCAGGGAGTTCATGAACTCACCGAACTTCAACGGTCCGGTGGAGTTTACGCTCAGGTTTGCCATCTTGCGCAGGGAGTTGGACAGCGTCACACGGAACAGGCGGATGAACCGGTCATGGATGATATCCAGCGTCGGCATGCGGCCACGGATGATCCTGTCCTGGTTGGCCAGGTCGTAACCCATGATGCCGCCCTTGCCCTCGGCCGGGCTGCCGCCGGTCTCGCTTCCCGCCGGCCGGTTGTCCGATACCGCGGACAGCAGCGCGTCAACTTCGCTTTGTGACAGTACCTGGTTCATTCTGCCGTCCTACTCAATCAAGATGTCGGTGATGTAAACGTTCTCGATCTTGCGGTTCATGTACTGGTTCAGGCGATTTTTGATCTCCAGGCGGAGCTGGTCCTTGCCGTCCGGTCCAAGAAGGAATTCACGGGATTTCTTGCTGGCGACAGACACAATCGCGTCACGAAGTTGCGGCAGCCTTTTCTTGATCTCGCCTTCCTGGTCCGAACCGCCGAAAAACTCCACCGTGACTTCCATCCGGGCGTAGTGATTGTCCATCGGGTTGCCCAGGTTGATGTTGAACGGCGCGAACGCGTATGTCTGGCCGAAGTCAGAGGCAACATCGCCTCCCGCGGTGTCACCCTTTTTCTCTCCGCCGTGGTCTGCTGCATCGGCCTTTTTCTCACCGCCACCGTGATCTCCCGCTTCGGCCTTCTTGTCGCCTCCGTGGTCACCACCGTGATCTCCGCCGTGATCTCCGCCCTCGGCTTTCTTGTCTGCCGCGTGGTCACCGCCCTCGGCTTTCTTGTCTCCCGCGTGATCGCCACCGTGATCGCCACCATGATCTGCGCCCTCTGCCTTCTTCTCCCCGCCATGGGCGTCCGCGGTTGCCGCGGCGGCAGGATCAGCCTTCTTCTTGCCGAGGAACATCATCGCGCCACCGCCAATGGCGGCCACGCCGACCACGCCTCCGATGGCCATGATCATGAGTTTCTTTTTCTTCTTTTTGGCTTCGTCCTCAGGGGTCGCCGCGGCGGCCTCCTTGCCTTTTTCCGCGGCCTTTTTTTCTTCTTTTTTTTCAGACATGGCTCATCCCGTGGGCGCATTGATGCGCAAATTTTCCGCAATAACGCGTTCGACTGGCTTGGATCTGGGGAATCAGTGGGTCGTATTCAAATCGCGTGCCAACCGGCGGGTCAGCGATTTGACACGGTGTTGCCATGCGGGAGGCCTTGTCTGAAGGGACTCGCGGCCGTCGGGCTCCATATTTTTGACACGAGCGTCAAAGGACCGGGGTGCCGCAACGCCAAAAAAATGGCGGAGTGCCGGATCGTTGGCGCACTTTTCCCTGGGAGCTTTTGAAATTAAGAGGGAACAACTTTCTGTGCAAATCTTATGCATGCCGAACATTGTGTTTGGACCATCGGCACTAATAGGATAAAACAAAAATCCGAGATCCTTTTGAGGGGTGCTTCACATGCATTCAAGATCCTTGCAACCGGTTGCATGGAACAATACGACCCGCGTCGTTTTTGGAAGCAAACCCGGACCGAGCGTGAAATCGCTCACCGACCGGCGCAGAAGTTGACGATGAAAGGCGAGCTGCCGCCTAAAGGCGCTGGCGTAGCGGAAGCTGATCCTGTTTTTGCGAAATACGCGACACTTTGCTCCAGCTGTCACGCCGAGGACGGCAAAGGCAACGGGGCAGCCGCCGGTGGATTGAATCCGAAGCCGCGCAACTTTCACGACAAGGCATGGCAGGCCAAGGTTGACGACGCGCATATCTACGGCGTCATCGAAAAAGGCGGCGCCGCCTATGGCCTGAGCGGCTCCATGCCGGCTTGGGGCGCTGTTCTTTCGAAAGATGAGATCGAGGGCCTCGTCAAGAAGATCAGGGCTTGGGGCAAGAATTAAAAGTTGATCCCCTGACGACGATCTCTGGCGGTAAGGGCCTGAGGTTATACGTCGAAGCCATCGAGAATCCATAAGCACCAGCTTGCAAAATCACGGCAAGCTGGTTTTTTTTCGGCTCAAATCCGGGCACGATGTCCCGCGCCAGGACGTCGCTGGATTCACAGACAGGCCCTACGATGTCGTATTCGATCGCGCTCCGTGTCGCGACTTTGGCGTGGTCCGCGTCGAGATCAAAAAGGATCTCGTGACGCGCGTCGTAAAGCGCCGGGCGGATGAGCTCGGTCATCGACGCGTCGACAACAATGAAACGATCCTTCACGCCAATCACGCGCGTCAGCAATCCGCCACTCTCGCCGACAACCCAGCGTCCTGGCTCGATGACAACCAGCAACTTCTTGATCGCGTCGACGGTCGCGCCTTCCAGCGCGATCCGGATGATGCCGGCAAAGGCTTCAATCGCCGGGGGATCCCGGTCGCCATCATAACGGACGGGAAATCCACCGCCGAAATCGATAAATTCAAGGTCTTGGTTGTGATTTTCGATAAGTTTTCCGGCCAGCGCGACCAGCTGGCGCGCCGAATCGCCCCAAGCGTCCAGATCGCAGATCTGGCTGCCGATATGCGTTGAGACGCCGCACAGTCCAACCGCGCGGGACTCCTGCTTGATCCGGTTCAATAACTCATCCAGCGCCAACATTGGCAGGCCGAATTTGTTTCGTTTGGTACCAGTTGTGATTTTCGGGTGTGTCCCGGCATCCACATCCGGATTGAACCGGAATCCGATTCGCGCGCGCCGCCCGAGATTTTTCGCGATGGCTACGATGTCTTCCAGCTCGAACAGGCTCTCGACGTTCAAGACAATGTCATGGGAGATCGCGAATTCCAGTTCGTGAGCCTGTTTACCGACGCCCGAGAAAATCATGGCCGCCGGTTTGAAACCGGCGGCGAGTCCCGCCATGAGTTCGCCCTTGGATACGGCGTCGATCCCCCATGGCAGGTCGTCGCGTCCCGCGATCAGGCGCAGGATATCTGCATTGTTGTTCGCCTTGGCGGCATAACAGGGACGGATGTTGATCCCCTCGAACGCTTTCGCCATTCGCGCCAGTTGCCTGTCAATCACATCGAGAGAGTATACGTAGGCCGGAGTTCCCGCCTGGCGCGCGATTTCGGCGAGGCGTACGCCTTCGCAGTGAAGTCCGTCAGGCGCGCGATGAAATCCATTCGCAACTGACATCGGATTCGATCACTTCGAGTCGGCAGGTGTGGACGCGGCTGATTCTGCCGCCGGCAGTTCAAGATTCGCGGATTCGAATCCAGCGCGGCGATCCGTGGTGAACGACGAAGTGGAGCCCGGTTGATGGACCTGACTGGCTACACCGAGTTCTGCCGGAATGGTTGAAACACTTTCCGTGATGGTCTTCTTGTCGACCGCGGCCTCGATGGATTCAGCTTCCTTGCGGAGTTCAGTCTCGGCTTCCTGCAAAACGCCATCAACGGTGGATTTGACTTCATTCGCGGCGCGGCGAACCTGGACAAAGATCTTGCCCGCGGAGCGGATGAAATCAGGCAGCTGCTTTGGCCCGACGAAGATCAGGGCAGCGATCACAATGACAATGATTTCCGATATTCCGAGTCCAAACATATGGCGGGGACTCTAGTAGAATTGTATGAATTGATAAACGGAAAACAGCGTGTCTGGAGGGATCCGCATGATCATTGTAACCGGTGGCGCGGGCTTCATTGGTAGTGCCTTTGTTTGGAAACTCAACGAAGAAGGCCTCCACGACATCCTGGTTGCTGATGAGTTCGGAACCGGTCACAAATGGCGCAACCTGTCCAAGCGGCGCATGACTTACGCCCTTCACAAGGACGAGTTGCTCGACTGGCTGAACACGAAGACCCGTTCTTCGGCCATTGAGGCCATCGTCCATATGGGCGCGTGCTCGGCCACAACCGAGAAGGACGTGGATTTTCTAATCAAGAATAATTTCAATTATTCCGCTGAGTTATTTCAATTTGCCGCTCGTGAGAGGATCCCATTCGTGTACGCGTCCTCGGCAGCCACGTACGGCATGGGGGAGCATGGCTACAGCGACGATCCCCAGATTGTCCACAAGCTGCGGCCAATCAACCCTTATGGGTACAGCAAACACCTTTTTGACCAGTGGGTCCTGAAGCAACGGGAAAAACCGCCGTTTTGGGCCGGACTCAAGTTCTTCAACGTCTACGGGCCTCAGGAATATCACAAGGGCGGTCAGGCCAGCGTGGTCTTCCATGCCTTTCCCCAGGTCCGGGACCGCGGCACGCTCAAGCTCTTCAAGTCTTACAAGGAAGGCATCGCTCACGGTGACCAGCGCCGGGACTTTGTTTGGGTCAAGGACGTCGTCGATGTGATGCAACATTTCCTGCGTGCGCCCGAGGGCGCAAAATCCGGGATTTACAACGTTGGCAGCGGCACCGCCCGGTCCTTTGCCGATCTTGGTCGTGCCGTGTTTTCCGCGATGGGCAAGCATGACGCGAGGTTTGAGTGGATCGACATGCCGGAAGACCTCAAGAACCAGTATCAATATTTCACGGAAGCCAATCTTGTGCGTCTGCGCGAGGAAGGTGGTTACACCAGGCCGTTTACATCCCTGGAAGATGGAGTCAAGGAATACGTGACGCGATTCCTTGTCAATCAGGACCCCTTCCTTTGACGCGCGGGCTCTCAATGCGTGGACCATGCGCCGTGTGGCTGATTGTCGCGTTTTGTTTGCTGGCCGCGAAATCCGTCCTTGCCGGCGCGTCGACTCATCAAGTCAGCGGCCTTGAAGTCCACGGCGCGCGCCGTACCGACCTTGAATGGCTTCGAAATTACATCGGAATCGAATTCCCGGCGGTGTTGCCGGATTCTGACCTGGCTCGCATCCGTCGCAAACTGATGACGGCAGACATCTTTGTTGATGTGAAGGTCCATTTCGACGACAAGTCTGCGAACCTGGTCATCGAACTTGATGAAAAGTGGACGACGATCCCGGTGATTCGCGGAGCATACGGTGGCGGTACTCCCCTTCTTGTCCTCGGGGCCTATGACACCCATGCCTTCGGTCGCCTTGTCACCGTCGGGGCCGAGACAAAAAAATACGGTGACTCTCAACCGGGGTATACCCTGTGGGCCAAGTTGCCCCGCGCCGGACGGGGAAAAAGCTCTGCCGGCGTGGAAATCTGGAAAGACACCCGGCGCCGGGATTACTACGATTCCCATGGAAAAAAGACTGGCTCACTGGAATTCGACAGTCGTTATATTCGCCTGTACCACCTCGTGCCCCTTCTTCCCGATGATGATCCCCTGGATCCAAGGATATTCCAGGCGGGAGTCGAGGCTTTGTTCCGGCAGGACCGCAAGCCTTCCGTCGATACCGGATCTGAAGAGGCCTCGACGCAGCGCGTCCTTGGCAGTCTTGTCTTTGACAACATGGGGGTCGAGGATCAATTGCTACAGGGACAGCGCATCCTGTTCAAGACTGGCTACTCCCGCAGCAGTGGCGTTGAGGATGCCGGCCTGTTCCGTTATTCCGAGGTGGAATTTTTCTCATTCCACCGGCCGTTCGATTCCTGGAACCTGGCGATCCACGGGTACGCGCAGAACGCGGGCAGCGCTGTCGTCGCAAACGTTTTTCACCTTGGCGGCTTTGATTCCGTGCGTGGATTCCCTGACGGCATTCGAAACGGAACCTTCGCCGCGTATGGGAACTTCGAACTCAGGCAGGAGGCTCTCGCCACCCGTTGGATGAAGATCGCCGGTGTTGTTTTCTCGGATGCCGGAATTGCCGGCAGTGACTTCGATGACGCGCGGCAGGACCTTTTCCGCTCGACTATGCGTGGGGCCGGTCAAACCAGATTTCCACATCCGGGATATCCCTTGGCTTGAACCAGTTTTTCCAGCCTTACAAACCACTCTAGCCTCTTTATTGACGATCGAGAGGGTGGTTTGATGGTCAAGGTATACCCGGATCTGATTTTCGGAACCTGATCAGCAACTAATCCATTGATGATGATGGCGGCCTCCACTACCATCCTTGGGGTGGAAATCACTCAAGAAATTGCAAACTGGTTGCCGCGCGTGACCGACCTGTCGCCACTGACCGCGGGGTCGGACGGAATCGATTGCGGCGACGACTTGCGCGTCACCATTCTTGATCCTCTGCGCGAATTCCTGGGCCGCTCGTCGAAACAAATACGTGCCCAGATCGTTCACGCTGCGTTGGACATGGCCTGCGGCGGCACTTCGCCCTCGCCTGCCCAGAAATCCCTCGCGGGATGCCTTTCGCAGGTTGTGGAGGCCCTCCATGCCGGGTCCTTGATCATCGATGACATTCAAGATGCCAGCGACAAGCGCCGGGGCCTGCCCGCGTTGCACGTTCAGATTGGCGAGCCTTTGGCGATCAACGCGGCAAACTGGCTCTACTTCTGGCCAGGAGAGTTGATCCGCAAGCAGAATCTGTCCGCCTCGGTCGAAGTTGAAATTTACCGTGTCTATCACGACACGATGATCCGCGCGCACTACGGCCAGGCCCTTGACCTCGGGTTTGACATGACCGCAGTTGCCAAGGATCGTGCACGCCCGGTTTCCATGGCTGCAATCGCGATGAAAACCGGTGCCTTGATGGGCATGTGTTGCGAGTTTGGCGCCATCGCCGCCGACGCGGACGCGGACACCAGGTCCACGTTGACGCAGTTCGGGCAGACTTTTGGCACAGTGCTGCAGATGTTCAATGACATCGGCGAGGTACGCGCGACATCCTCTTCGTTGAGTCCGTTCTCGAGGCCGTCATGGGTCTGGACGGTCGCGGCGGACACGTTGTCAGCGCGTGAGTACGAGGAATTCAGGAAACTCATGTCC